>NZ_CP015381.1:2541799-2860732 GCF_001854245.1 Desulfococcus multivorans
CGTTGGCTTCAAATGTCAATTCCGATGACTTCGGCGGTTTTTCATAGGGCTTCTGCCGAAGGGCTTCGCCGATCAGCATGCCGTCGGATTTGTATTCAAAGATGAAAAGTTTGTCTTTCAGATCCGAGACATATACCGGTGTGCCCTTATGCCGGCTAAAATGTTCGGAGCCCACAGCCACGTAGTATTTCTGATTGTTTAACGTGATGGTCCCTTTTTTCGATACGGTGACCTTGATCTTCTTGAACCCGTATTTCATGACCGCCTTGACGTGCGACGGCGCAAAAGAAAGCGTGGAGGCCTTGTCCAAAAATGACGCCATGTTCTGGGCCGGAACCCAGGATGCCGTCTTTCCGTCATGGGCAAAATAGTGCCGCGTCGTGTTGTGCTCTTGTCGGTAGGCCTCGATGATGCGTTTTTGGCGGAGTTCATGAAGGCCGATATCCAGAAAGGTCACCGTGATTTTCTCTTTTTTCCGGTTGCTGAAGAGATACCCCGGCTCGGTTTTTACGATGCGGTCCGCAAAGGCTTTGATGATCCGGATTTCGAAATTGTGAAGGCTGCGATGGGAGGATTCCAGATGGGCCTTGTCCCGGGGCGTCCGGGCTCTTGCAAAATCCGGTTCCAGATAGAAACCGTCAGGCTGAGAGTATTCTGTATTCAGTGCAGTGATCACGCGCTTCAAATTTAAAAATCCACCGGCATTGTCCGGGCGGAGACGGATTTTCTTTCGGGGAAACGGGGTGCTCAACAGAAATTGCTCAAATAGATCGACCGCATTCAGGCTTGTTTCGGAAAAATAGATATCCAAAACAAACAGGTAGCGTGACCGGGTATCGTAAAATTCGATCACCTGGGGTTTTCGCCACATGCCGTTCTGATCCCGTACCTTGAGATATCGAAAAGCACTTCCGTCAACCTGTATCAGATCGAATACGGATTCAGATTTGAAGCAGTGTTTTGGCGGTTTTTCTTCACCAAAATCCGGTTGATCCAGATACCGCTGGAGGCCTTCTGCCTTGACCAGCCGCCTCAGTGCCGAAAGCGAGATGGGCCGGCCAAATTCCTCTTCAAGCCACCGATGGTAATTTTTGATCGTTCGGGCCTTTTGGGTGATAAAAATAAACCCCTGGCTTGAAGGGTCGCTCGAGGCTTTGACCATTTCGATAAACCGGTGTTTCATCCGCTCATCGATGGAACGTCTTCGCCCGCTGCATCTGCGCCCCTCCATAATCCCCTTGCCTGCCAGTAAAAGCGGTTCGGGGATGATGCCGGTCTTCCGGTATTGGTCCATGTAGTATTTTTTGGCCCGGCGTCTGGCGGACCCGCGTTTGTTCATGATCTTTTTGTGCAGCAGGATTAAAAACTGATCATCCAGGGGTAACCGATCCATATTACGGCTTCTCGCTTTTGGATATTTTGTATAGAATCTTGTCCCGGATCACCCGGTTCCAGAGTAAAGCGGCCTGCCTCGAGGTGCTTTGCCACTGGTCATTTTGCGCCAGCCTGACCTGCTCCAGCATCGCCATGACCGCCTGGCGGTAATCATCGCTGATAATGGACGTCCGGTTGGCGGGATCTGCGGTTCTGCCGGCATCGGAAACGAGCCTGCAGATATTTTTGGCCGTGAGCGCCATTCCGGATGCTAAAAATTGGCGCCAGATGTTGCGCTGTTCAAGCGGTGTCAGCGGTACCAACGGCCGGACCTGGGATTCGTTTTCGGGCAAAATGTCCCCGATTGGGGAAAGATTCTCAATGACACGATAGGCCTCGATGAAACGGTGGGCGTGGGATTTTCCCATGGACCAGCGATCCTTGACATATGCCTCAAAGGTCTTGAAACCAAGAAGCCGGTACAGGCGGTTTTCTCGAATCTCGTACAGCGCTTTGCCGATGACATAGAAACTGCGCCGGTTACGATCAATAATGGCCTCCAGTTCACTCAACCGATCGGCTGTCATCTTCTCCTTTTGCATACTCAAGGGGTGCCGATCTGCTGCAGCATCTGCTTCAATGCGCCGCTTCTATCCTCATGGCGCGGGATCTCTTTCAGCAGTCGCTTCAGATAACGAACGCTCTCGACAAAATCGCTTCCATTGACGATCATCACCAGGTCGATGGTATTGAAGTTCCGCTCGCACCGGAAACACCTCGCCAGATTGGTTGCCTGCCGGGTTGCCGTATTGAATTCGTTGCAAACAGGGCAGAGAAACCGAAGCTGGCCCTCCCGCCTTTTAGCCGCCATCCGCAGGTGGTCTTGAATCAGATCGTCTACGGGGATGCCGTTTCGTAATTCAAACAACTCCCGGGCTGAAAATCGTCGCCTCATCATTCACCTCCATCCTGTACGTTGAAAAAAATTCCGTTTGCCGGGCTCTTTTTCCGACGGTCCAACGATAGGCCAACGACCCGCTCCAAGTCGATTGCGTCTTAAATACCGGATTCGATTATTTTGTCAGTATCATTATTATCTACAGTGGGTTATGTGCCTAATGCGTCTTGAAAATCCGAATGGATTACTTTGTCGCTATTTAGGTTTATTACAGGCTGTTATATTCCTTATGCGTCTTAAAAACACCTCCGGAACACTTTCAGGATCGCCGCGTCGATCGAACGTTCGACAACCGTTTTTGGCGGGCGGCAAACCTGAATCGAGGCGCACTCGTGCCAGAATCTGCTCGATCAAATAATCGATAATGATCAGATTTCTTTCGCCGAGTTCATCTTGTAAAATATCACGGGGAAGCTGAAGGTTGATTCGGCTGCCGGACAAATATCCACCCTGATCAGGCTCTGGAGGACTGGCAGTTTGTTCAAGCTTCTTACTCAAATAATCGCTTTTGCTGTTGGCACAATGTCTACGATTCCATTCCGCGCATTTTCTGCGATGCCTTTCCTTTCGGCACTCAGGGCTGCAGGTCACCTGCCGGCCTTTTTGGCGCACATCCGGCAAAAACCATTTGCGGCAAATACTGCAGGGGCGCTTTCGGGGGCGACTGTTCGGCATTGTAATTTCTCCATGGACGAATATTTGGGCATGAAATTACAATCCGAATTTCATGGATTGAAAACATCTTTTGAAAACGGCGGGGTATGTGGCGGCGGGGTAGCGGGGTAAGTCGATAAATATTATGGGCGGGGTATTTTGGGGCGGGGTATGAAAAGCGTTACATTATTCCGTCACGAAATTGGTATGTAGGCGTTACACTATTCGGATCTTAGCAATGCTTCCTAATCAAAAAAATAAATAAAGGTTAACAGACAATCTAATTAACTGTCAAATATTATTTAATTATTCAACCTAAGAATTAATCGTTTATTAATTTGAGGCTTTATTGAGGTAATAAAAAAGGGACTACGAATCCGTAGGTCGCAAGTTCGAATCTTGCCGGGCGCGCCATAAAATATAAGGGTTTAGCCACATTCGGCTAAACCCTTTTTTTATTTTTGCGTCTGCGCTGTCGGCAGCCCCAAGTGGTTATCTCCGGGGAGAAGCCGCATTGCTATCTCTTTTTCCTTCTGAGTCTCGTTCCTGCAAGGCCCGCTAATCCAGTACCCAATAAGAGCAGGGAACAGGGTACTGGAACTGGTGAAGTGTTTTGCTCTCCATAAATGTTGACAGTGTAATAAAAGGCACCGAGGTCATCAACAGGTTTGAACTGGGGTGATGAAAATTCACTATTGAATGGCCCATAATTTTCATTCTGGAAATATTCCGAGAAATTCTCAAATTTTATAGTGCTTGTAAAGCATTAAAGAAGAAAAAGCGGAACTTTTTTTCTCATATAAAGTATGGATATAATGTTAGACTTCATTTTTAGGAGGTGCAATCCATGCTTGATGGGAAAGGAAAGCCTGATGATAGTGGCTACAAGAGTCCTATAAGGAAGCTGGCTAAATTCTTTGAAAACAGTCGAGATAGCTGGAAGTCCAAATGTCAGGAAGCAAAATACAAGGCCAAGATGCTCCAGAACAAGCTCCGGTATCTTGAGAAGAGAAAAGCTGAGCTAAATAAAAGGGTGAAAAAGCTGGAAGAGGAGCTGCAAGAATATCGGCAAAAAAAAAACGATGACGGATAACGCGATTGAGGCAAAATTCAATCAGAGAGTTGCGTTTCATAAATATTCAGTTGCTCATATCACCCTATTTATTTCATTTGTATTATCCGGCTGTACGAGTCTGAGAGGAGCAAGTCGCGTTATCGGCTCCATGTTATCTTTTTTAGAGCTGGGGCAGCCCGTTCCATCGTGGTACAGCGGTCGCCTGTGGTTGCTTCGTCTCGGGTACTATAAGCTCCATCGTGAACAGGAGTGGGCCGATGATTGGATCTGGATTGTCGACCATACAGTCCAGTCGGGTAGTGAGAAGTGCTTGGTTATTTTAGGTGTCCGTCAAAGCAAGTTACCGGAGAACGAGCTGTATTTATCATATGAAGATGCCGAACCAATTGCCTTGCTACCGGTAACCCATTCCAATGGCGAAATTGTTTACCGGCAACTTACTCAAACTATCGAGAAAACCGGTCCACCCAGAGAAATAATCGGTGATCATGGAACCGACATAAAATCGGGGATTGAAAGATTCTGCCGGGATCATGAACAGACATGCTACATATATGATATCAAACATAAAGGTGCCGCCATACTGAAGCGCGAACTAAAAAATGACCCGCATTGGTCGGAGTTTATTCAATTGGCAGCGCAAACCGGCAAGAAAGTTCAGCAGACCTGTCTATCCGCTTTGGCGCCGCCAAATCAGAGAAGCAAGGCGCGGTATATGAATGTGGATAAACTTGTGAAATGGGGGCAGGAGAAGCTTTGCTATCTGGACATGCTGAAATCCGAGCCTGACGACCGATTCCCTCCTCGGCAGGCTGATGATAAGCTCGGGTGGCTGAACGAATATCGTGATCATCTTACAGAATGGCAGGATCTCATTGAGGTTGTCAAGACGGTGGAAGGCTACATAAAGTTTGTCGGGATATATCACGACAGCCATATCGATTTAAAAGAGGATCCGATCTTTAGCCCGCATACAGACAGGGCAAAGAGAGTCGGTGAGGAACTGCTCACTTTCATAGAGGAACAATCGCTGAAGGCAAAGCCGGGCGAGAGGCTGCTTGGAAGCAGCGAAATCATCGAATCGGTTTTTGGCAAATTGAAAAATTTGGAACAGGATCAAGTAAAAAGCGGTTTCACTGCAATGCTACTCAGCCTTGCAGCGGTTGTCTCAAAAACAAGTGTAACTATTCAGCCCGGTTTTACCGGCTCCTTGAAGTTTAAAGGAGATCGTGTTCTTTGACAGTCGAATCTACTCGTTCAGGAAGTCGGGCAGTTTGCCCTCAAACAAAAGGCGTAATGCAATGCTTGCCCTCACGCCATGCTTTCTGCATGTTGAAAGATAACTTCTTACACGGCAGAAAATAGCCGCACCTTTCATGGAACGAAAGCATCCCGATATCTTTTGCTGGACCTTGGTCATCCGGATATCGTTTTCACCTTGATTGTTGGTGAAAGGAACTCTCTCGTCGTCCATGAATCGGAGCGTCTCATTTTCGTAATCGATGAGCCGCTCAAGAAGGTTTCTTGCCTTTGATCGTTTGAGGCGACCCCGCTTTCCATTTTTTTGGCTTTCATCCGGTGGCGGACACTCCTTTTGGGCTTCTTCCAGCAGCTTCCTGTACCGGAGTCTGAATTCCAGTGAGGCTCCCGGAGTCAGCTGACCTCCGGCATCATCCACTGCCTTGTTAATCTCCAGAAGCAATGCCCTGGTATCCCTCGCCCACTCCTGATGGTCCTGCTCCCATGCTCTTTGCAATTCCCGCAGATGGTGAGCGTTGCACAAGGCGTGCTCGCAGTCGAACTTGAAATACGGCTTCCAGTGGTCGTGGCAAAGTATCCCATGAAAATTGGGCAGGATTCCCATTTCATTCATTGCATCAACCCCTCTTTTTTCATGAGGAAGGAAATAGGTCCAGTCGTCATTGGAAACACAATGGAGCCAGCGTCTTTTTCCGTCGATATTGATACCGGTTTCGTCGGCATGGCAGACGTCGGAGTTGATCAGCTTTGACCTTGCTATCGCATCGAAGGCTTCAAGCTTTTCATAAGCCTCTTCATTGAAGTTGAAAATCGAGCCGCCGCCGACCGGGATTCCTGCCTGATCCAGAAACGTCTCTTCGATCCGATTATACGGGATCAACTGATACTGGGACAGATAGACCGAATGGGCTTTTAGGTTGATGCCGTATTGAACGGGTCGATTCACACCCTCGGGGAACGGGGCTGTATATCGCTTGCCGTTGGCATCCTCAAGAATTTGTGCCCGGTATTCTGTTACGATCTGCGAGATGTCGATATCGATAACCTGTCTGGCGTCATATCCCGCCTCCTTATAGTTTCCTTTGGGCAAGGTGGCGGGATCCAATGGGATGTCCTTGATGACATCAGGCTTTTCAACCCTTTTCAGGGTTGTACCGTTGTGTCCGGGTTGGCCGCCGCGCTTGTTTGCGCCGGGAGCTTTTTCCTTCTTCTTCCGATTCGGATCAGATGCCGGCGGTTTGCTGCTGTTACTGCTGTTGAGCCCCAAACGATTCAGCAATAGCGCCACGAGAAGCAGCAAAAGTTCGACGGCTGCTTTCAGGGCAGGAGATACGTTTTGATCCTCGCCCAGCAAGCGCCTTGTATTTTTGACCGTTTCTTCGACATCTATTGCGTTTAACTTCACTCATCACCTCGGAAATTCTGAGCCTGAATGAAGTTACTATAACACAGGTTTTTTGAACGGGTTTTTTCGCTCGACGTTCCATTTTATCGGATTTTATTTTTCTTGTCAGGGTCAGGGACTATCGCCTAAGATTCTCGATCCAGGGACTCTTTGCTTAAGCCTGATGCCTCAAAAATAGGCTGTTCTGAACTTCTAAAAGAAAATTCAAATTTTCACGAAAAGGCCTGTCAAGAAAAAAATGCGTCAATTTTAAGTTTTTTGCTGAATAGTTACAAACAAGTCATGATGTCATCCAAAAGGCGCTTGAAACAGTTCCAACGAAAAAAGTGTTCGAATGGTATAAAAAGAATATCGGTCAATCTGTTCAATCGAAAAGGAAGGAGATCATGTCAATAGCCAGAAAGACGGAACAAAAATGGGATCAAAATACTACCGTTTTTCTAAACTGATTTTCATCAGCCCACTTCTTATCCATGACCTTTTGCACTTACCATCGGGTTAATTCTTTCAGCAGCCAGAAAGACGGAACAAAAATGGGATCAAAATACTACCGTTTTTCTAAACTGATTTTCATCAGCCCACTTCTTATCCATGACCTTTTGCACTTACCATCGGGTTAATTCTTTCAGCCAACTCCGGCAGCGTTGCCTGCGTACTACGGTTGATATTGAGATTTCGGATATTTTCGTTCATGCGCTTGAGAGATTTCCTACTGACAGCAGGATTGAATCCTGTGAATAAAAGCTTGCGGAATTATTTCCGCCTGTTCCTTTGACGCTCACCACAAACGCTCCTTACGTCGAGAACAAGATCGGGCCGCCCCCGCCTGCGACGGAGATGATTGATGAACCGCAGCGTCGGACCCCGGGAGACAATCCAACGTTCAAGCCGAAACTTGCCTGGGAAGTTCATGAGCCCGATCCCGATGATGATCGTCAGCACGCCTTGCCCCGGCAGCACCAGCATGACAATGCCCGCCATGACAAACACGCCCCCGATTACGTTTTTCACAATCCGGAGCAACAGCCATGCGAATGGGGAACGATGCCGGGTCCTGGATCTACTGGGGCGCTTTTGTCCGGCAAAGTAGTCTGCCGGAATCTGGATTACCAACCACGGAACAATGGCCAGAGCCGCTATGAATGTCACCAATGAAGCGCCCGCTATCCCCCATAAAATTGTCTCATGCGTCTGGATCCATCCGAGCATACGAACCCTCTGCCAATAATGCAGCTAACGCCCGCCGCTGAGGAAGTAACCCCCTTATGGGCGTTGGCTGAAATGACTTAAACAGATTTGCCCTATCGCAAATGGAATGCGATCTGAAACCCGACCTGCGGCCCTTGGGAACACCAAAAAACAAAATACGAGGCGCATCACGACCAGGCTTATTTGCGCCCGGGAATTTCCATTCCAGGTTTTATTGTTGTGATTGTCTCTCTCCCTCAAATTTCAAGGAACAGCTCACCCTCAGTCGACATAGTTGATGGAGCCCTTTGGGGTGCGCTTCCCCAAAGTGAACTTATTCTCAGCCGCAGCATGTCCCACGATGACCGCTTCGCCCTTTTTTAATATCCCCGATCTTTCGGCTGAAGCGACTTTTTGCGCTCTATCGATAGCGTATATTCGAGTCTCATTCCCGCATTTCCAATCCTTCAACCAGTGAGCTGTACTTCTCGTGAATCATCTTTTGATCGAACGCCAGGAACTCCGCCAGCATGGCCTGGTCCTCTTCATCGGTGAAATAGGCCCTCGATGACGGGAAAAACACCTTGTCTTCCTTCTCGATATGTTTTGGGTAAAACTCAATAAGAAATTGAAATTTATCGGCAATATCTGCCAAAGCTGTCTCGTCGCCATTCCGGTATCGATGATTGGCGTCAACCAGAGCCTCGGTTGTCTGTCGCCCCAATACGTGTTCTTCGATCAGTTCATTCATGACTTGCCGATCCTCGGCGGACAATGGTTTCTTATTCATTTCCCGGAAAAGAATGTCTTCCTCCTTCCCGTGATGCGTCCGATCGGCGTACACCCGGATAAAATCAACCGCAACATCCACGAATACCGGATCTATCTTGTGTTTCGATTCGATTTTCGAGAGAACATCCTTGATGACCGAGAGCATTCGTTCAATAAGACGATGCTCGATCATGAGCGGACCACGTGCCTGCATGTTTCATTCCTCCTGTTTTTGTATTCCCGAACGGTGGGTTCAGCGAGCCGGACACCGAGACAATCAACGTGAGCTGTCCCTATGATGCCGAACACCATTTTGACCAATCCGGCGCATTTCCGCCAGAATTTGGTTACGCCCCATCATCCGAACTGTCCCATAGAATTCAGCCTCTTCCTGACAAATGACCCGTCGTAACCGGCGCCTGGGTGGCGCCGCCCCCGTTGCTCGTAGACCGACCCGATGATGTCCCCTGCGATTGCCCCAATCATGCTTTTTGTCTCCTCGCTCGAACACTTTACCCTGATCTAACGATTTTTGAACGCTTTTCGTCAATTTTGCTACCAAAAAATTTCAGCATGCCAAAATTTCAATCTCTCAAAACAAGAAAGCTCCGCCATCTCGCAGATAGGGAGCTTCATCAAAATGAATGCGTAGCAGATCGTCGAATCTGTGAAAGACTTCCGCAATAAGTCCAAAAAGGGCTGCGGTCCTCGGCCATGCCCGAACCGCAGAGCGAGCGTACCCTCTGCCCCGGGGTACCTCTCCCTCAGCCCTAATTCACTCTGAAATGAAGAGCTCTGACCCCGTGATACGCAGGGGCACTCCCGTATGTCATGCCGACCAAATAATCTCCAACCCAGACAGCCGACGGGAAGGAAAGTATATACAGGGACAAGGTTGCAGATGGCGCGTGCGGGTCGTCTATGCTCAGGACATAGATTTGATTGCGGCTGTAATCGTGCACCAGGAGAATCGCCTGCTGGAGTTGCCATGTCGGCTACGGCAAGGTGCCGAAGCAGCCCCTGACAGTTGACCAATTAAACAATATTGACTGTCTCACCTGCCATCAGGAAAAATACAGGCGCAAAGGCGCTCCGCCCTATGAGACGCTCACCTGCACCGGTATTGACGGGAAGGAACGAACGTGGACGCTGCCGGAAGAAGATTCCCAGGGCAACTTTCAATTCATGCCCGACGAAACCGCCGCTGCCACAGTTCAACCCCCCATGAAAGCTCACGTCTAAACAGGCATACCGGACGTGTCGCTTGCCAGACATGCCATATACCCCGCTTTGCCAAATTGAACAGCACTGAAATTCGCAGAGATTGGACCAAACCCTGGTTCGATATTAATCTGTTTGGAGGCCAGGGCGGCTTCAAGGCTGCCAAGCCACATCTCACGGCAGATCATCGGGCTCCCCTTTGAATTCGATGTGTCATGTACCGACATGCTTCACTACAATGGCATTCAAGGGGCAGGCCGCGATGCAGTCCCAGCATCCCATGCACATATCCTGGAAAATCATCGGTGATTCAAAAACGCCGTCCAGCTGTTTGATCACTTTATGGGTACACGCTGATACGGCTGGACAAAGGCCCGTGTCAGGGGCACATGTTTTCGGATCGCACCGCTGGTAATCGATTGCGGCAAATGATTTTTTGGACTGCACACTCATATTGATCCCTTATGCCCGATCGGTTGAAAATCGGGCCTTTCCCGGCAGCAAGTCTATGCGACTGCAACGCCTTTCTGCCTGAGGTACGCTTTGAGGTCCGCAATGGTGATGATATTGAAATGGAAGACCGAAGCGGCCAGAAGAATGCCGGCGCCGGCCTGCACGGCATCGTAGAAATGCTCGAGCTTGCCTGCGCCGCCGGAAGCTACCACCTGCGCGGAAGTCGCTTCTTTGATTTTCCGGATCAGGGGCAGATCGTAACCTGTCTTGACACCGTCGGTTGTTTTGCTGGTGGGCAGGATGGTGGCCACGCCATAGCCGTCCACACGCTTGGCCCATTCTATGGCATCGACACCGGTGGGTGTGCGGCCCCCGTCGATGTACACTTCATATCCTGACGGCAGTGCCGGATTGGCCGCGGCATCGATGGCGACGGTGACGCGATCCGCACCGAAGGCCCCCACCATCTCCTGAATGACGTCGGGCTTGCGGAAGGCGGCGCTGCTGGTGGAAATCTTGTCGGCACCGGCCTCCAGGACGGCGGCGGCCGAGGCGACGTCACTGATGCCGCCGCCCACCGTGAACGGCACCGTTGCCGCGTCCGCCACCTTTTTAACCACATCCAGCATCGTGGCCCTGCCCTCGACCGTGGCGGTAATGTCCAACAGGGCGATTTCGTCCGCACCGGCCTTGCAGTATGCCAGGCAGCATTCCACCGGATCACCGGCATCACGGATGTTGACGAACTGAACGCCTTTCACCACTCTTCCGTTCTGCATATCGAGGCAGGGCATAATTTTTACGGCCATGCTCATCTCTCCTTTCATACCGCTTCGATGGTTGAAGGCGGCTTGCTCGTGACGTTGTAGGTAACACTCACCACACCCGAAACTTCCGATGTGATCCGGTCAGCCATTTTACGGAGCAGCGCGAAGGGGAGCTGCGTTGGTGACGCCGTCACGGCATCGAGGCTGTCCCAGCAGCGGATTTCGATCTGGAAACCATACGCCCGTTTGCCGTCGCGCACGCCCGTCACCCTGTCCTGGTGCAGGATGGCCATGTACTGAAAGGCGTCGATCCCCGCAAGCTCCTCTTCGACCACCACGGTGGCGCTTCTGACCAGCGCGATGCGATCCGGCGTCGCTTCGCCGATCACCCGGGCGGCCAGAGCGGGCCCGGGAAACGGGGGACGATGGTACATCTTCCCGGGCATGCCGAGGGCTTTTCCGATCATTCGCACCCCTGTTTTGCGCAGCTGAATGAGCGGTTCGATGACCGTGTAACCGTAGGCGGCCCGGGTGTCGATGCCGAGCTGCGCCAGGATGTTATGCTGGCGCTTGATGCCGGCCACGGTCTCTTCCACATCCGTGTATATCGTTCCCTGGAGCAGATAGGGCGCGCCGCTTTCCTTGACCAGCCGGCCGAACACCGTTTTGTAGAAGGTGTCGGTGATGGCCTGGCGTTTTTCTTCCGGGTCGGTCTTGCCCTTCAGGGCGGAAAAGAATTCCTTGCGGGCGTCCACCAGCTCGACCGGTACGCCGAGATCCCGCATGGCGGAGACAACGGATGCCGGCTCGCCCTCGCGCATGAGGCCGTTGTCGATAAAGTAGGTGAGCAGACGGGATCCCAGGGCGCGATGGGCCAGCATGGTGGTAACCGATGAATCCACACCGCCCGAAAGGGCATTGACGGCCGTTGCCCCGCCGACCTGCTCCGAAATCCGGCGGCACTGGTCTTCGATGAAGGCTTCGGGGCTCAGATCCGCCGTCTTGATTTCCTGAATCGTCATGATGCGATCTCCTCGTGAAGCGGTTTGCGCTTTTTTTTTAAATATGGTGTCACCCCAACCGCTTCGCCAACATTTCCTTGAGCAGTTTGGGATTGGCCTTCCCCTGTGAGGTTTTCATGGCCTGACCCATGAGAAAACCGAGGACCTTGGGGTTGCCGTTGCGAAAGTCCTGCACATCGGCGGGATGGTCCGCCAGGACGCGTTGGACGAGGGCCTCCAGATCGGTGGTGTCGGAGATCTGGCGAAAGCCGCCTTTCTCTACAATCTCCTCCAACGGGGCATCGCTGTCCAGAAGCCGGATCAGCACCTCCCGGGCGGCCTGGGTGTTGATCACCTCCCTTTCCACCAGGTTCAGGAGTTCGGCAAACCGTGCAGCGGTGAGCCGCGTCTCGCCGACGCTCCGGTTGCGCTCTTTCAGGGCAGAGAAGAGTTGACCGGCGATCCAGCCCGCCACCTTGCGCGGCGGCAGCGCGTGGGCGACAACAGCCTCGAAAAATTCGGACAGATCGCGTTCGGCGCTCACGGCGGCGGCCTCCTCGGCGGTCAGTGCGTAGGCGTCCATAAATCGCGCCGCTTTGTGGGCCGGCATCTCCGGCAGCCGCTGTCGGACGGCCTCAAGCCAGGCGTCGTCGATCACGATACGGGCCACCGACGGATCCGGCACGCAGGGACCTTCGAACTTGGCCCGCATGGGCGTGGTGACCTTTTTTTCGGGATCCCACAGACGGGTGTGCATCACGATCGGTTCGCCTTTTTCGAGGCACTCGGTCTGGCGGGTGATTTCGTAGGCAATGGCATCACCCACGTTTCGGATGGCGTTCATGTTCTTGATCTCTACCTTGGTGTTCAGGGCTTTGCTGCCCAACGGCCGCAATGAGACATTGGCATCCACCCGCAGGGTGCCCTGCTCCAGGCTGCATTCAGCGCTGCCCGTATAGCGCAGTTGGTCCCGCAGGGCTTTGATGTATTCCATGGCGTCGTGAGGGTCGCGCATGTCCGGCTCGCTCACGATTTCGATCAGGGGGGTCCCGGCGCGATTGAAGTCCACCAGGCTGATGGGTGTTCGGCCTTCGGTCTCGTGCAGCAGTTTGGCCACATCCTCCTCCAGATGAACGTGGTGGATACGCAGCCGTTTCACCTGACCGTCCGCAGCCACGATGTCCACCCAGCCGTTGCGGGCCAGAGGTTTGTGGTGCTGGGATAACTGATATCCCTTGGGCAGATCGGGGTAGTAATACACCTTTTGATCGAAAGCGCTTTCCGGCTGAATGACGCAGTTCAGGGCCAGACAGGCCAGCACGCCTTTTTCCAGGGCCTCCCGGCTCAGCTGCGGGAAGACCCCCGGCAGCCAGAGACAGACCGGACAGATATTGCGATTGGGTTCGTCGCCCGGCCGGTTGGGACAGTCACAGAACAACTTTGTGGCGGCGTTGAGCTGCACATGAATCTCAAGACCGATGACCGCTTCGTATTTCATGTCAGCATCCCTCCCCTGCTATTGATGACATCTGCCGGCCGATGGAGAGCAGCCGGGCATCGTCCAGCCGTCGACCGATGAGCTGCAGTCCCAAATCCGTGCCCGCGGCCAAGGTCGGATCCGGCACCTGCAACACCGGATGAC
The DNA here is from genome assembly GCF_001854245.1 of Desulfococcus multivorans. Classification (GTDB taxonomy): domain Bacteria; phylum Desulfobacterota; class Desulfobacteria; order Desulfobacterales; family Desulfococcaceae; genus Desulfococcus; species Desulfococcus multivorans. The sequence continues at coordinate 2,555,569 of NZ_CP015381.1, forward strand.
CCGTGAGGTTGGCCGGGAGGGCCAGCCCAAAGGCGTCATAGGTTTCCTCGATGGTCGTCGCCCGCCCGGGATCATGGGCCGGCCGTCTAGTGGGCAGCACCAGCATGTCCACCTGTGCGAGCAGATCGGTCACGGCCCGCATCAGGCGTCCGCGGATCCGGCAGGCGTTTTCAAAGGCGGAATAGTTTTCAAACTGAAAATAGGCGCCCTGGAAGAGAAAGGGCTTGATCAGGGGCCCGAAGCTTTCGGCCCGGGTGTTCAAGTACATCTCGTTCCAGTTTTTGCCGGAGGCGCTGCGGTGACCGTACCGGACCCCGTCGTATTTACCGGCGCTGGAAGAGGCCTCGACCGCGGCGATCACTTGGTGGGCATCCCGAAAAAGGCCGGACGGGGCGAGGTTCACCTGCCGGGTGGCGATACCCATGGCGTCAAGCCGTGCAAGACTGGATTCAAAGGCGCTGCGCTCAGCCGCATTCAGGCCCTCCAACCACTCGGCGACGATCCCGGCCGTCGGTTGCGCCGTGATCGGCGGCAGATCAGCGCTGAAACCGGCGGCGCAGTCATCGGGCATGGACGGATCGTCGGGGTCCGAACCGGCCATGACGGCCAGGGCCCGGCCGATCCGGGCCGGATCGGCGGCCACCAGGCCGATGCACTCCATGGAGGGCACCAGGCCCATCAGGCCGCAGCGGGAAATCAGGCCATAACTGGGCTTGAATCCGAACAGACCGGCGCCGGACGCTGCAACCCGGGCTTCGCCCATGGTGTCGGTGATCAGCGCCAGTTCGGCACGGCCGTCGGCGATGATTTGGATGATGGTGTCGTCGGCCAGGCCGAAACCCAGCTCGGCCATATGCGAACTGCCGATCAGCACGGCACCGGACCGGGTCAGTCGGGCCACGGTCGTGGCGTCCGCAAGCGCAGTATATCCCGCAAGGGCATGTGAACCGGCATTGCAGGGCCATCCATTGACCGAAAGGTTCGGCTGAACCGCCACCCGCATGCCCGAAAGCGGACCGTCTGCGCCGGGTTGCTCCGGCAGTGAATTACGGTAAGTGAAAAGATCCGGCATGAGTGACCTCTCAATCCAGTACTGCGGCTGTTTTGAAGTAGCCGCCTTTTTCTGCGGGTGCATTCTTGAAAAGTTCTCCGCTTGCCGCCAGGGGGTGGATGCGGGGGGTTCTGCCTTCTCGGGTACGATTGGAGACGGCTGCGACGGAGAATAGCGGGGGCTCGTCCGAAGGGGCATTCCGGTTGATCCGTTCAGCGCAGGCCTGGGCCTGGGCCACGGCCTCGCCCATCGACGACCGCTCCGGGTCGGTGATTCCGATGCGCGATACCCAGGAGAGGCTGTCGATCAGATCCTTACCCTCGCCTGCACCCGGCAGCGGCAGGCCGCCGCCCATGTCGAGCAGACCCAGCTCTTGCAGCTGGAGGGGCGCCGCCGGCGAAGGAGCCTGGGTCAGCGGGCAATAGGCGCTGCGGTTTTTGGGAAAGGCGATCACCTCGCGGATGGAAGCGGCGCCCAGGATCATGGCCACGACCCGGTCGATGCCCAGGGCGATGCCGCCATGGGGCGGTGCGCCGAATGACAGGGCCTTGAGGAAGAATCCGAACTTTTCCGCCGCCTCCCCGGCATCCAGACCCAGGGCCTGAAAAACGCGCTGCTGCAACTTACTGTCGTTGATGCGGATGCTGCCGCCCCCCAGCTCCTCGCCGTTCATCACCAGGTCGTAGGCACGGGAGCGAAGTGCAAGCAGATCCTCGATGTTTCGCGGATCGAAATCCACGCGGTCCGGCATGGTGAAGGGATGGTGAATGGCCGTAACGCCGTCTTCCGCAGCTTCGAACAGGGGAAAGTCGGTGACCCAGAGCGGGGCGTACACATCTTTGGGAATCAGCGCCAACCGATGGGCCAAGTGCACCCGCAATTGCCCGAGGGCGGAGCAGACCAGAGACCAGGAGGGATCGGCGATCATCAGGATGACGTCCCCCGGTTGGGCCGCGAAGCGATCGAGGATTCCCCGGCGTTCATCATCGCTGAAGAACTGCACGATGTTGGACTCCAGCCCTTCGGCCATCACCCGCATCCAGGTCATGCCCTTTGCGCCGAATCCCGGAACGATCTCCCTGGCGTATTCATTCTGCAGTACGTTTTTGCTCAATCGATCGGACGCGCCTTTGACGTTGATGCCTTTGATGCATCCGCCCCGATCGAGGATCTGCCGGAAGATGCCGTAGCGGGTATGGGTGAAAAGGTCTGTGGCATCCTCGAAGGTCATGCCGAAACGCAGATCGGGCCGGTCCGAACCGGTTCGGTTCATGGCGTCCAGCCAGGTCATACGCGGGAAGGGACGCGGCAGATCGATGCCGCCGACGGAGAACATGCGAACGGTCAGTTCCTCGAAAAGATCGAAGATGTATTCCTCGTCGATGAAGGAGGCCTCGAGGTCCAGTTGGGTGAATTCCGGCTGCCGGTTAGGCCGCAGATCCTCGTCCCGGAAGCAGCGCACGATCTGGAAATAGCGCTCCATGCCGCCCACCATGAGCATCTGCTTGAACAGCTGGGGCGACTGGGGCAAGGCGTAAAAGCTTTTGGGAAACTGTCGGCTGGGCACTAAATAGTCCCGGGCGCCCTCGGGCGTACTTTTGGTAAGCATCGGGGTTTCGACCTCGATGAATCCCTGCTGATCCAGAAAATCCCGGATGGTCTTGACGATGCGGTGCCGCCGGATCAGGTGATCCTGCATGGTGGGACGGCGCAGATCGAGATAGCGGTACTGCAGTCTCAGATCCTCTCCCACCGTCTCGTCCCGCCTGACCACGCCGCCCGCCAACATCGATTTTTCCGATATCTGAAACGGGAGCGTCGCACAGCTGCCAAGGATGGCCAGGTCTTCAGCCACCACCTCGATATCGCCGGTGGCGATGCCCGGGTTTTCGGTCCCCCCGGTCCGTTGGATGACCCGGCCGGTGACACGGACGCAGAACTCGCTCCTGAGCACCGAAGCCCTGTCGCAAACCGCCTGTGGCGTGCCTTCGGGGGTGAATACGACCTGTACGATACCGCTGCGGTCACGCAAGTGAATGAAGAGCACTTCTCCGTGGTCCCGCAGGGCGTCCACCCAGCCGGCAAGGGTGACGGATTCGCCGGCATGGGACAGGCTCAGTTGACCGCAGTAGGATCGACCGATGGTTGGCATGGCTTCCACCTTTCATTCATATAGGTTTCATTCGCCGCAGGAGCCAAAACGACATCATGGCGAAGGCATGGCATAAAAGCGAATCAATTAGCATAACACCCGGCATTAATCAAGGCAGAGGTGCAAAGCTTTTTTCGCTTGCGGTGCTTCGGATTTTAAAGGTAATCGTTGTCACCCGAAATACGCTTTTTTGACGGCGTAATGAGGTTGTGGTGAACATATGATACCCTGAACATCGACAAAAACGATATCGGACATCCAGAGGAACATACTTCATGAGCACCCAAAAGTTCTATGCGGTTGCAAAGGGCCGGAAACCCGGCATCTATACCCGATGGTTCGGGGAAGCGGGGGCCCAGGCCCAGGTCAGCGGCTTCCCGGGGGCCGTATACAAGGGATTCCTGACCCGGGAGGAGGCTGAAGCCTTTTTGAAAAATCCGCCAAATCGTTGGAAACGCAAGTCTTCCGGCGGCAACATCTCCGCAGCGAAGGCCTCCCGAGATGCCGGGGAGCGGCTGCCCGATGCGGACCGCGTCATCATCTATACGGACGGCGGGGCCCTGGGAAACCCGGGTCCGGGAGGTTATGGAGTGGTTGTCGTCGAAGACGGTGCGACCCGGGAATTTTCCGGCGGATTTCGGCTCACCACCAACAACCGCATGGAACTGACCGCCTGCATTGTCGGCCTGCGCACTCTTGAAAAGCCGTCTGCCGTTACCCTTTACAGCGATTCAAAATACGTTGTGGACGGCATCACCAAAGGCTGGGCCAGACGATGGCGGTCCAACGGCTGGATGCGGACCAGGACCGACAGGGCCGTCAACCCCGATCTCTGGGCAAAGCTGCTCGATCTCTGCGAGAAGCACGACGTCGAATTCCGGTGGGTCAAGGGGCATGCGGGGAATGCCGGCAACGAACGGTGCGATCAACTGGTCCGGGTGCAGTCCGCCAGGCCCGACCTCCCGCCGGACACGGTCTATGAAGCGTCCAGACATCTCTGAGGGCCGGGCGGCTCCTCTCTCCGGACGTCAATCGGAGGGTCGGTTTCTCAGGATGAGCCCCTGGGGATCGCAGACTTCCCGAAGAATCCTGAGTTCGGTCGCCGTGGGCGGCGAAGCTTCGCAGGACCGGGAGACATCGACGGCAAAGCCCGTGCTGTCCTGGATCTCCCGGGGAGCGATTCCGGGATAATACCGGTCGAGATAGAGCCTCCGGGTCTCCGGATCGATTCGCATCACCGCCTTGTTGGTGATGACGACCCCAATACCCCCGGGACGCAGGCCGGCCTTCTCCCGTGACCTGCCGCCGTCGAGTCCTCCCGGACTCGTCAGATAGTCGATCCGCTCGACGAACTTGCGTTTTTCATGCTGCATAAAAGCGATACACCGGGGGACGAAGGAGGCTACGTCGCATCCGCCGCCGCTGCCGGAGAAGCGAATCACCGGTCGGTCGTACGGACCGATACAGGTGGTGTTGAGGTTCCCGAACGGGTCGATCTGTGCCGCCCCTAAGATCGCGATGATCCGATCACCGGTGAACCGGTTCTGCATGAAGGCAAAGGCGTCCAGCAGGTTCCCATGGGCGGCCGCGCCATACATGATCCGCGGATCGGATACCGCCAGCGGCAGCTCTGCGATGCGGGCGTCAACAGCCCCGGTCTCAAAAAAGATGACGCTGTTCGGGGCGTTGATCTTCTTGGCGGCGACAGCGGCCAGCATTGAGATACCGGTCCCGCAGAACACGATGTCTCCGTCCCCGATCTCCCGCGCGGCCATGATCGTCATCATCTCCCGAGGGGTGTAGCACAGCTTCTCCATGGGTTCATCCCCTTTTCATGTTCACGGCATAACCAGTCTCTGGATCGGCTTTCAACGCCTCTAACCTCGGCCGCCCAACCGCTTCCAGAAACGCCTCGTGGGAGTCGACCCCGAAAATGTACCGTTCCTGGTAGGCCGCGAACCGCTCCTCGTCCCCTGCGGCCTCGGCATAGGCCTTCAGGTATTCGGCGTCGTAGTCGTAACGGCGGTAGACCGCGGTGGGATACCCGCCCCAGGGAACATGGCAGACGGCGCTGACGTGGGGAAAGGCAAGCTGGTTTCGCTCCGGATGAGCCCGAAGGGCCTCGGTTGTCGTCAGCGTCTCGCAGGTGACGATGACATGGCGGGAGGCCTTGGCCTGTTCGATATCCCCGAAAGGCAGCCCGTCAATGCGACATGTCCCCATGGCATCCGCGGTCTGGACGTGGAGCAGGGTCACATCGGGATTGACGGCCGGCACCAGCAGCACCCGGGAGGCCTCCCCCCAGGCGCCGAAGGGGTTGTCCATCACGATCAGCTTGTCGTCCGGAAGGCGGGGATCATCTCTCCGCATCGCCTTCGAGAACCCCCACCGGGCGGCGATGTCCGATCCCAGACCGGAGAGGGTCGGCAGAAAAGGAACCCCCATGGCTCCTGCCAGGAATCGGAGACTCATCATATAATTGGAGTAATCCTCAACCACGATGCGCCCCGCCTCCACCGCCTTCCGAAATCGAATGCAGGTGGGCGTCGCCACGCCGTTACCGCCATAGGCGATCTCGAGTCTCGCAACACAGCCCCCGCCGATCAGTTCGTCCAGTCCGGTGCCGTTGGAGTGGGCATAGAGATGCAGGTTCCGGACCCGTTGCCGGACGATCTCCCGGATCGCCGCCATGGGGTTTCGATTCAGGGTAAATCCGCCAATGGCCAGGTGGGTGCCGTCCCGGACATATCGACGGACGGCATCCGTAAGCGGCACCACCTTATGATGCTGCGGTTGCCTCTGTGTCATGGTTCGATATCATTCCCCCGATCCGCTGCCGGATGCATCGGCAGCACCGGAAGCGGGTTCGTGAGGCGGTATCACCTCTATGTAGTCAACCCGCTGGTATCCCCTGGGCAGGAGCTTTCCGCGGCGGCCTCTCTCCCCCATGAAAACCGACAGGCTCTCCCAGGTAAACCTGACCGCCTGTTTCCCGGAATGAACCTTTATTGTCGCCCCTTGGGGCACGATCTCGATGATGTTAACCAGTTCCCGTCGCTCCCGGGCGGCTTTCGGGGGGATCTGAATGATCTTGTTTCCCTTCCCCTTGGACAACTCCGGCAGATTCCGGACGGGAAAGAGAAGCATCCGGCCTTCGGTGGTGACGATCGCCAGACAATCGGTTTCAGGATTCCGGACCTCCCGGGGCGGCAGGGGTCTCGCGTTCCGGGGAAGGGTCAGCATGGCCTTGCCCTTGGTGTTCTTGGTGGCCATGTTGTGGGCGTCGGTCACAAAACCGTATCCGCAGTCGCTGGCCAGCAAAAGCTTGCGGCCGGGTTCACCCATAACGACGGCGACAAAGCGCTCCCCGCTCGCCAGGGACAGCCGGCCTGTCAAAGGCTCCCCCTGACTTCTGGCCGACGGCAGCGTGCCCGACAGCAGGGCGTAGCTCCGTCCGGCGGTGTCGAGAAAGACGGCCGGCTGATGGGTGTTGCCCCGGGCCACGCTCAAAAGCGTGTCGCCGGCCTTGTAGGAGAGCTGTGCCGGATCGATGTTGTGTCCTTTTGCCGCTCGAACCCACCCGTTTACGGAAAGCACCACGGTAATCGGCTCGGGCGGTGCCAGATCCGTCTCCTTGATGGCATGGGCTTCCCTCCGTGCCACGATTCGGGTCCTCCGGGGATCGCCGTAGGTTTCCGCATCGGCGGCAAGTTCCTTCTTGATCAAGGTTTTCATGCGTCGATCCGAACCCAGAATCCGCTCGATCCGATCCCGCTCCTTCTCGAGGCCCGCCTTTTCCTCACGGATTTTAATCTCCTCCAGCCGCGCCAGTTGACGCAGGCGGATCTGAAGGATGGCTTCGGCTTGTAAAGGGCTGAGGTCGAAACCTGACATCAGGGCCGTCTTGGGCTCGTCGCTGTCCCTTATGATCCGGATCACCGCATCGAGGTTGAGATAGGCAGCGAGGAGCCCGTCCAGAATATGAAGGCGTTCGGTGATTTTGTCAAACCGGAACCGCAGCCGTCGCGTCACCGTGTCCCGACGGAACTCGAGCCATTGGCGCAGGAGGTCGACGAGGCCGAAGGCCTGGGGTTTTCGGTTCAGGCCGATGGCCGTCATGTTCACCTTGACGCTTTTCTCGAGGTCGGTGGTGGCGAAAAGATGGCTCATGAGGGCCTCCTTGTCCACGCGGGCAGACCGGGGCAGTATCATGATGCGCGTCGGCTCCTCCTGGTCCGAAAGATCCCGGATATCCGAGACCATGGGAAGCTTTTTGGCGATCATCTGCGCGGCGATCTGCTCGATGACCTTCTCGGGGGAAACCTGATAGGGCAGGGCTGTGACGACAATGTCGCCGTTGTCGAGCTCATAGGTGGCCCGCATCCGGATCATGCCCTGACCGTTCCGGTAGATCTCCGTCAACTCCGCCGCCGGCGTGATGATCTCCGCCCCCGTCGGGAAGTCCGGCCCCGGGACGATCCCGCAGATATCCTCCAGCGACGCGTTGGGATTGTCGATGAGGTGGATGCAGGCTGCAACGATCTCCCGCAGGTTGTGGGGCGGGATGTCCGTGGCCATGCCGACGGCGATCCCTGCTGCGCCGTTCAGAATGATATTGGGCAGCCTCGCCGGCAGCATCCGCGGCTCTTCAAGGGTTCCGTCGAAGTTGGGCACCCAGTCGACGGTGCCCATGGAGAGTTCCGAGAGGAACACATCGGCATAGGCCGAGAGACGGGCCTCGGTATACCGCATGGCGGCGAATTCCTTTGGAGAGGCGATGGAACCCCAGTTCCCCTGTCCGTCGATGAAGGGATACCGATAGGAAAAATTCTGGGCCATGAGCACCATGGCCTCGTAACAGGCCGAATCGCCGTGGGGGTGGTATTTACCGAGGACATCCCCCACCGTTCGAGCGGATTTCTTGGGCTTTGCGGTGGCCTTGAGGCCCAGTTCGCTCATGGCGTAGACGATGCGGCGCTGGACCGGTTTGAGACCGTCTCCCACAAAGGGCAGTGCCCGGTCCATGATCACGTACATGGCGTAGTTGAGATAGGCGGGCCGGACAAAATTTCCGAGGGAAAGCTGCTCGGCGCCTTCATCGACGATGGATGCGGTGTCGCTCATTAGACTTCACTCCGTGGCGGTGTGTCGAATGGGTTTCAGAGGATTTCGGATTCGGCCAGGTCGCCCTCGGCCTCGAGCCAGTGCCTGCGGTCCTTGGAGCGCTTTTTGGCCAGAAGCATGTCCATGGTTTCAAATATTCCGGCCTCATCATCCAGGGTGAGTTGGACAAGACGCCGGGAATCCGGAAACATGGTGGTCTCCCTGAGCTGACCGGGGTTCATTTCCCCCAGACCCTTGAACCGCTGGACACCGATCCGCCCCTTTTTGGGGCTCTTTTCGAGCCGCTTCAGGATGGCGTCCTTTTCGTTTTCATCCAGCGCATAATAAACGCTCTTGCCCTGGTCGATCCGATAAAGCGGGGGCATGGCGACGAAGATACGCCCCGCCGCGACGAGCGGCTTGAAATGTTTGAGAAACAGCGCGCAGAGGAGGGTGGCGATGTGAAGCCCGTCGGAATCGGCGTCGGCCAGGATGATAATCCTTCCGTACCGGAGTTCGGAAAGGCTCGACGCTCCGGGATCGACCCCGGTGGCCACGGCGATATCGTGAATCTCGTTGGATTTCAGGATCTGGTCGGTGTCGACCTCCCAGGTGTTCAGAATCTTTCCGCGGAGCGGCAGCACCGCCTGGGTTTGCTTGTCCCGCGCCTGTTTCGCCGAACCGCCTGCCGAGTCCCCCTCCACGAGGAAAAGCTCGGCCTCGGACGGATCCTGGGAGATGCAGTCGGCAAGTTTTCCCGGCAGGGTCGGCCCCGACCCTGCTTTTCTGCGCACGACCTTTCTGGCGGCCTTGAGACGTTTTCGGGCATTTTCGATGGCCATCTCGGCCAACCGTTCCCCTGCATCGGTATTGAGGTTGAGCCAGAGGGCGAAGGCGTCCCGGACGATGTTCGACACAAAAGCGGCACACTCCCGGGATGAGAGCCGCTCCTTGGTCTGGCCCGAGAACTGGGGATCGTTCATTTTCACCGAGAGCACGTAGGCACAGCGGTCCCACAAATCTTCCGGGCTCAATTTGATGCCGCGGGGCATCAGGTTCCTGAAATCGCAAAATTCCCGCAGAGCCGCCAGGAGGCCGCTCCGGAAGCCGTTGACGTGGGTGCCGCCCACCGGTGTCGGGATCAGGTTGACGTAGCTCTCGGCAACCATCGGCGCCTGTTCCGGGAGCCAGACCGCAGCCCAGGCCACCGCCTCCCCTTCTCCCTCATGGCTGCCCATGAACGGATCCTCGGGGATGCGCTCGTGATCGGCCATGGCTTCCAGGAGATAGTCCTTGAGGCCGTCTTCGAAATACCATTTTTCCGTCTCCCCCGAAGCCTTGTCGGTGAAGATCACCGTGAGCCGGGGACAGAGAACGGCCTTGGCCCGAAGGGCATGACGAAGCTTTCGCACGGAAAAGCCCGGCGTATCGAAATAGCGCGGATCCGGCCAGAACCGCACCGTCGATCCGGTGTTGCGGATCCCCACCGTTCCGATTGGGGTCAGCTCCGACGTTTTGCGGCCGTTGGCAAAGGCGATGGCATACCTGTTTCCGCCGCGTCGGATCTCCACCTCGAGGCGTGTGGAAAGCGCGTTGACCACCGACACCCCAACCCCGTGCAGCCCTCCTGAGAACCGGTAGTTTTTGTTCCCGAACTTGGCCCCGGCATGAAGCTTCGTCATGATGACCTCGACCCCGGTCATCCCCTCTTCGGGGTGAAGGTCGACCGGCATGCCACGGCCGTCGTCGGCCACCTCCAGAGAACCGTCCTCGTAAAGCACCACTCTGATCTGACGGGCAAAGCCGGCAACGGCCTCGTCCACGGCGTTGTCAATGACCTCCTGGGCGAGATGGTTCGGCCGGCTCGTATCCGTATACATTCCCGGCCGCCGGCGGACCGGATCGAGCCCCCGCAAAACCTCGAGGGACGCGGCATCGTAATCCCCGCCGGAATTACCGTCAAAAAGATCCCTGCCTTTGATAATCAACCTCCGTTCACATCAAGCAGAGCAGCGCCCAACCAACAGGCGCCGTCGTTGTAAATAGACTGAAGACTGAAGACTGAAGACTGAAGACTGAAGACTGAAGGGGTGTAACCGTGGCGAACGGAGCATTTGTGCCCCTTCAGCCTTCAGTCTTCAGTCTTCAGCCTCTAAAATACCATTCCTGCATCAAAAAGCAAATCCTAATCCGCGGCGGCCCGTTGTTCCGGCGCTGCTGAAGAAAGCCCCTCGATGCCGGGATAACGGTTGAATTCCCTTCGCGTGGCGGCTATAATTCCAACACCGTGGAGGAAATATCGTTCGGCACAGACCGGGATCCAGGCCGCTCCGGACGACTGCGTTCAGGGATTCATGACATGGAGGGAGCTCTCATGAGCGTCTGCGTTGAAGACAATGTGCTGGAAGAACTGATCAAGCTCTTGAAACTGGAAAAGATCGAGGAGAACATTTTTCGCGGCCAGAGTCAGGATCTGGGTTATCGCAGCGTCTATGGGGGACAGGTGCTCGGTCAAGCCCTGTCGGCAGCCTGCCAGACCGTTCCCAAAGACCGTAGGATTCACAGCCTTCATGCGTACTTTCTGAGAATGGGCGACGCCCGGAAACCCATCGTTTATGACGTGGACTGCATCCGGGACGGCAAGAGCTTTACGACCCGCCGGGTGGTCGCCATCCAGAAGGGACGCGCCGTATTCAGCATGTCGGCATCGTTTCAGGTGGACGAGCCGGGCTTCGAGCATCAGGACGCCCCGCCGAGCGTACCAGGGCCCGAAGGTCTCGAATCCGACATCGAATTCGCCCTCCGCCATCAGGACAAAATACCGGCCGCCATCCGGGAAAAAATTATCTGCAGAAGACCCATCGAGATGCGACCCGTCAACCCCATCAAGCCCTTTGCTCCGGAGAAACGGGAACCGGTCCGGTACACCTGGTTCAAAACCATCGACCGGATGCCCGATGACCCGGCTGTTCACCGGTATCTGCTGGCCTATGCCTCCGACTTCGGCCTGGTGGTAACGGCGCTCTATCCCCACGGCCACAGCTACTGGGAGCCGTCCATGCAGGTGGCGAGTCTGGATCATGCCATGTGGTTCCACCGGGATTTCCGCATCGACGACTGGCTCCTTTATGTCATGAAAAGCCCCAATGCCTGTAAGGCTCGAGGCCTGGCCTCAGGGAGGATTTACACCCGGGACGGCAGGCTCATTGCCTCGGTGGTGCAGGAAGGCCTGATCCGCTACCACGATGATCCGCACCAGGGCATCCCGTGAAACCGATCCATCTGCCGCTTCGCAGGATCCGAGCCGTCGGGCGGGCGCTTCTGGATTTCACCTTCCCCTCCAAATGCACGGTTTGCGGTGCATTTTTCCCTGGGACCGTCGAAGCCGATCCCAGCGGCGTGGCGGCACCGCCGCCCCAGGCCTTTGCAGCCGCGTTAACCCCATTTTTCTGCCCCCGGTGCCGCAGCGACTTCACTGCCTGGGACGGCCCTCACTGCTGTCGTTGCGGCAGACCGATCGACAACCGCGGGGAGTGGGGTCCGATCTGCGATTCCTGCCTGAAAAAACCAAGGCAATTTCACAAAGTCCGGGCATTCGGCATCTACGACGGCAGCCTCAAAACCGCCCTTCATCAACTCAAATACCGGTCCAGAACCCAACTGGCCGGTCCCCTGGGGCGCCTCCTTTTTTCAACCTTTCTTCAGCACTGGCCCGAAGCGGATATCGATCTCGTGATCCCGGTTCCGCTTCACCCCCGCAAGTTCCGGCGACGGGGATTCAACCAGGCCTTTCTGCTCATACGACAGTGGCCCGAGCTCGCCGCCGAAATGCAGATTCCCGTTTTCCAGGAGATGATTCAAAAATCCGCCCTGAAAAGGGTCCGCGATACGGACACCCAGGTCGGAATGAAACGGAGCACGCGCCGGACAAACATCCAGAACGCCTTTGCCGTGGCCGGAGAGTGCGATGTCCGTGAAAAAAAAATCCTGTTGGTGGACGACGTCTACACCACCGGCGCCACGGCCGATGAGTGCGCGCGAACCCTGTGCAGGGCCGGGGCCGGGAGGGTCGACGTGCTCACGCTTGCGCAAACCGTTCAAAGCCGGTAATAGACCGGTCCATGGGAGGATGATCGAACCGCATGTATCCGGATCAGCCCCGCGTCGGCGTCGGCGCCGTGGTATTCAAGAACGACAAGATCCTGTTGGTCCTTCGAGGCAAGCCCCCCGCGGAAGGGGTCTGGGCCATCCCCGGCGGTCGTCTCAACCTGGGAGAGACCCTGAAGGAAGCGGCTGAAAGGGAGATCAGGGAGGAGACCGGCATCGACATCCGGGCCGGTGAACCGGTGTTTACCTTTGACGTCATCGAGCGCGACCCGGACGGAGGGATACGCTTCCATTACGTCATTGTGGATCTCGCGGCGGAATACGTGGGGGGCGTACCCTCGGCCGGAGACGACGCCGTAGAGGTCCGATGGGTGTCTGCGGCGGAGATGGATGCAATGGACGTCAATCCCACCACCCGAAAATTGCTGAAAACCCGGTTCAGTTTTGGCTGATCAGCCCGGAGCGGCTTCCACGGACCCGCGAAAAGGTTGACGGGTTATCCTACCCATTCGACTTTCGACTTTCATGATGGTGATCGGATAGAGGTGCCGGGAGGATACGGCCTATGAATTACCCATTATCAAAGACGGATTGTATGGAAAAAAACCGCGTCAAATGGAACGAAAAGTATCGGAAGGATCCCCATATGAAACCGCCCACGGCCATTGTCCGACGTTTTGGACCCATGGCTCCCGCAGGTCCGGCTCTGGACATCGCATGCGGCACCGGCGGAAACACGCTCTTCCTGGCTGAAAAGGGATTTGACGTCGATGCCGTCGACATCTCCGACGCAGCCCTTGCCGTCATCGCCGGCAAACACCAGCGGATCCGGACCGTTCACGCCGACCTGGACACCTATGATATCCCACCGGAGCGGTACACCCTGATCCTGAACATCCGTTTTCTGAACCGGCGCCTCTTTCCCTACATTCGAGAGGCGCTCCGTCCCGGGGGAATGCTGATCTTCGAGACTTACGTGGAAGCCCCCGAATACGGCGCCCAGGCCGTATCGTGCCGCGACTATTTGCTGCGGGACAACGAGCTGCTTCACGCCTTCATTTCCCTTTATATCATCTATTACCAGGAAAAGACCGTCTCCACGCCCAGGGGATTGTGGCGCACGGCAACCCTGGTGGGGATCAAACGATGAAACATTCCCCAGGGATGGACACCGCCGTTTCGGCGCCGTGGGTAAACCCGTTTTTCGCTCTGGTGGTCGGCGTCTTCGCCGTGTCTACGGGGGCAATCTTCGCCAGACTGGCCGGTGAGGCCCCCGCCCTGGTCATCGCGGCCTATCGCGTGGGGTTGGCGACGCTGGTCCTTCTGCCCGTGGCCTTCTTTACCGCCCGACGTGAGCTGATGCGCCTTTCCGGAGCCGATCTGAGGCTTGCCGGATTTTCGGGCCTCTTTCTCGCCCTTCATTTCGCCACATGGATCTCCTCCCTGGATTACACCTCGGTTACCAACAGCGTCGTGCTCGTCAACACCAATCCCCTGTGGGTGGGCATTCTGACGCCCTTCATCACGGGAGAGCGTCTGGGCAGAACCGCCGTGGTCAGCATTCTCATCAGCGTCGTGGGCGGCGTCATCATCGGCTACGGAGATTTCGAGACCGGCGGCAAGGCGCTTCTGGGCGATGCCCTCGCCCTTGCCGGGAGCATCTGCGCGGCGGTCTACCTCCTGATCGGCCGCCGCCTTCGGCAGAAACTGACACTCACGGCCTATGTCACCGTCTGCTACGGAAGCGCCGCCGTCATTCTGTGGGCCATGGTCCTTTGTCTTCGACTGCCGATCAGCGGTTTTTCCACCAACACCGTCACCGCCTTCTGGGCCATGGCCCTCATTCCCCAGCTGATCGGCCATACGAGTTACAACTGGTCTTTGCGATGGTTCAGCGCCGGCACCATCGCCGTGAGCCTCCTGGGAGAGCCCATCGGCAGCAGTATCATGGCCTATTTTCTCTTCGACGAGGGCTTCACCGTCCACAAGCTGCTCGGCGGGGGCCTGATCCTTTTCGCCATCTACCTGGCGTCCCGGGGGGAAGCGACAAAGAAAGCGGGATGATTCCCGTTGACAAAGCGGCATCGATGCTTTAAGCAACACCCAGTCGAAATTTGGCCGTCGATCCCGGCACCGCACCTTTCAGGGCACCGCACCTTTCAGGCGTAATGACGGATACGGCAGCCGCGGACTTTCATGAATGAGCAATTGAATGAAGACGGAGGCAGACCCATGGCATATGAAAACATTCTGTTTACGGTGGAAGACGGTATCGCAACACTGACCTTCAACCGCCCCAAAGCCCTCAACGCCCTCAACGGGGCGCTCCTGGACGAACTGGCTCAGGCCCTGGACGATACGGCGCAAAATGAGGACATCCGCGTACTGATATTGACGGGCGCCGGTGAAAAATCCTTTGTGGCCGGGGCGGATATTACCGAGCTTGCCACCTTCGGCCCCCTTCAGGCCAAGTTTTTCGCCCAGAAGGGTCAGGCCGTCATCAGCAAACTCCAGGCCCTGGCCATTCCGGTTATTGCGGCGGTGAACGGTTTTGCTTTAGGCGGCGGCAGCGAGATGGCCCTGGCGTGCGACTTCATCTACGCATCGGAAAGCGCCAATTTCGGCCTGCCGGAAATCGGCCTCGGCATCATCCCCGGGTTTGGCGGCACCCAGCGCCTGCCGCGCTTGATCGGCGCCAACCGGGCCAAAGAGATGATCTTCACGGGAAAAATGATCCCAGCGGCCGAAGCGCTGGAAATCGGTATGGTCAACAAGGTCTTCGCACCGCAAGCCTTGATGGAGGAGACCCTTAAAACCGCACGCACCATCGCGGCCAAAGGCAAGGCTTCCCTCAGGGCGGCCAAGCAAAGCATCAACCGGGGTCTCAATGTCGATCTGGCCACCGGCCTTGATATCGAGGCCGAAGCCTTTGCGCTTTGCATGGCCAGCGAAGACGCAAAGGAAGGCACCACTGCCTTCCTCGAAAAGCGAAAGGCCGTTTTCAAGGGTCGCCTGAAATAAAAGGTTCTTTTCGCTTGACACGTTTTCCCGGATTCGTTATGGGTGATTTCGAAATTCTTTCCAACATTTAACAATGGGTTAGCGCCTATGCTCCGGTTTCCCTTTTTTGACGGTCTCGGCTTTTTCAGTGGATTTTTTTACTTTAAAAGGTCCGCTCATGGGCTGAGGGCGTAGACAACCTCGACAAAAAGACAAAAGCGCCATGAGTGGACACAACGTAGGGTGACATTCATGGTATATTGAGAGGGCTGTGGGTGGCACACCGACAGCCCTTTTTTTGTGCACCCGAATCCGGTCGCAGCCGCCACGGCCGATCCCTTTTCAAACCAACGATCCCACAGTGCGTGAAATCCGGTGGGAACAAGGAGGACAGAACATGATATACGACATCGAATACGAAACCATGCCGAGGGAGGCCCTGGAGGCCATCCAGCTGAGGCGACTCCGCTCGACCCTGGAACGGGCCTACGCCACCGTCCCCTTCTACCGCAAAAAATTCGCCGAAGCCGGCATCACACCCGGTGACGTCAAATCCCTGAAGGATCTTTGCCGTCTGCCCTTCACCACCAAACAGGACCTGAGGGACAATTATCCTTTCGGCATGTTCGCCGTTCCCATGGATATGGTGGTCCGGATACATGCATCGTCCGGGACCACCGGCCAACCCACGGTGGTCGGCTATACGGCCCGCGACGTCAATACCTGGGCCACCCTGATAGCCCGTGCCCTGGCCGCCGGCGGCGCCACCCGGGGAGACATCATCCACAATGCCTTCGGGTACGGTCTTTTCACCGGCGGACTCGGGGTCCACTACGGCGCCGAAAAACTGGGAGCATCGGTCATTCCGGTATCGGGGGGCAACACCAAGCGCCAGATCACCATCATGAAGGATTTCGGCCCCACTATCCTCACCGGCACCCCATCCTACGTCCTTCATCTGGCCGAGGTCGCCTCTGAACTCGGCGTGGATTTCAAGGACCTGAAATTCAAATACGGCATCTTTGGCGCCGAACCCTGGTCCGAACACATGCGGGAAGAGATCGAAAGAAAACTCCACCTGAAAGCCGTGGATATCTATGGGCTGAGCGAGGTCATCGGCCCCGGGGTCTCCATCGAATGCCACGAAGCCCAGCGCGGTATGCACATCGCGGAGGACCATTTCATCGCCGAAATCATCGATCCGGACACCGGCGAGCCCCTTCCCTACGGCGAGACGGGTGAATTGATCTTCACCTCCATCACCAAGGAGGCTTTCCCGGTCCTGCGCTACCGGACCCGGGACATCACCTCCATCAATCCCGAGCCCTGCATCTGCGGTCGGACACTCGTCCGGATGAACAGGGTCAGCGGACGGACGGACGACATGCTCATCATCCGGGGCGTCAACGTGTTTCCCTCCCAGATCGAGAGCGTCCTCATGGAGACCAAGGGCGTGGAACCCCATTACCAGCTTCAGGTGGACCGCGTCGACAACCTGGACAAACTGACGGTGATGGTCGAGGTGGGAGAGAATCTCTTCTCCGACACGGTCAGCCCCCTTCAGGAGATCGAGAAAAAAATCACGAAAGACATCAAGGAGATCATCGGGGTCTCCGCTCACGTCAAACTGGTGGAGCCCAAGACCATCCAGCGCAGCGAGGGCAAGGCCGTTCGGGTGATCGACAACCGGAAGTTGTAACGGCGGGAATTTTCCGATATATATTCCCCGTAGCCGCCGTTCGCCGTCGACGATATCGGAAGGAAAAACCCTATCAGTCAGAGGAGACAACATTATGCGCGCAGAACAGATTTCCATTTTCCTGGAGAATAAATCCGGACGCCTCGCCGAGGTCACCCGGATCCTGTCCGAAAACAAGATCAACATCCGGGCGCTGTCGGTGGCCGACACATCGGATTTCGGGGTCCTGCGACTCATCGTGGACGACAATGAAAAAGCCTGCAGCGTCCTGAAGGAAAACGGCTTCACCGTGGGGAAAACCAACGTGGTGGCCGTCGAGGTGCCGGATCAGCCCGGCGGGCTCTACCATATTCTCACCATCCTTCAAAACGGAAACGTCAACGTTGAATACATGTACGCCTTTGTTCAGCAGAGCGGCAGCAACGCCGTCATGATCTTCAGGTTCGATCATACGGAGGAGGCCCTGAAACTGCTCAAGGATAACGGCGTGACGGTGATCGAGGGACGCAAGCTCTATACCCTTTGACCCTGGTGCGCCGGAATCGACCGGCATGTAGGGATCTCACCCCACACCCCATAACCCCAAATGGAGGAAAGCGGATGCAAACACTGACGGGAGTCAGACGAAACGGTTGGCGGTTGCTCTTGACATGGGCCGTCGTTACGATTTTTGCGGGCGGTGCGCTTGCCGAGGAGACTTACAAGATCGGCGGAATATTCTCCGTCACCGGCCGGGCGTCCTTCCTGGGCGATCCGGAGAAGAAAAGCATGGAAATGGTGATCGAAAAAATCAACGCGGCCGGCGGCATCGACGGACGCAAGCTCGAGGCCGTCATCTATGATACCGAGGGGGACCCCACGAAAGCGGTCATGAGCGTCAGCAAGCTGCTCAACAAGGACAAGGTCCTGGCCATCATCGGGCCAAGCACCACGCCCACTACCCTTGCGGTCATGCCCTTTGCCGAAAAAGCCCGAACCCCCCTCATCAGCTGCGCCGCCGGGAACAAGATCACCATGCCCATCAATCCGTGGGTGTTCAAGACCGCCCAAAGCGACATCCACGCCGTTCAGGCCATCTATGAGCACATGAAGACCCGGGGCATTCGGAAGATCGGCATCCTCACCGTCGCCGACGCGTTTGGCGAGTCCGGACGGGAACAACTGGAAGCCCAGGCCGGGGACTTCGGGCTCACCATTGTCCAGGCCGATAAATTCGGGGGCAACGATACCGACATGACCGCTCAACTCACCAAGATCAAGAGCGCCAAACCCGACGCCGTCATCTGCTGGGGCACAAATCCGGGACCCGCCGTTGTCAACAAAAACGCCCGGCAACTGGCGCTGAACATCCCCGTTTATCAAAGTCACGGGGTGGCGTCGCCCAAATTCATCGAGCTGGCCGGGGAGAGCGCGGAAGGCACCCTGTTGCCCACCGGAAAGATCCTGATCCATGACCTCCTGCCGGAAACCGATCCTCAGAAGGCGGTCCTGGCCGAATATGCCGGAACCTACACCGAGACCTTCAAACAACCCGTATCCGGATTCGGCGGTTACGCCTATGACGCCGTCAATATCCTTGCCCAGGCCCTCAAGGGCACCGACGGCGACCCGGAAAAACTGCGGGACAACATCGAATCCTTGACAGATCACGTCGGCGTTTCCGGCGTTTTCAATTTCGGGCCGAAAGAGCACAACGGCCTCTCCGCCAATGCCTTCGTGATGGTCCGAATCCAGAACGGCACCTGGGAGCTCGTGCAGTAAGTGGAGGAGTTCGCCCAATATGTGTTTTCCGGTCTGACCAACGGCGCCATCTATGCAGTGATCGCCATCGGCTTCTCGATGCTCTTCAGCGCAACGGAGCTGATCAACTTCGCCCACGGTGAATTCGTCATGCTGGGTGCCCTGGGGCTTGTGACGCTGTGGGGGGAGCTGCACCTCCCCCTTCTCCTCGCTGTCGTCATGACCGTCGGCGGAGTCGCAATGGCGGGGCTTCTTTTCGAACGCATCGCCATCCGGACCGTTTCAAAACCCCACCCCATCGTACTGGTCATCATTACGGTGGGCGCATCCATTTTTCTTCGGGGGGCGGCCATGATCATCTGGGGGAAGGATGCTCGCAGCGTTCCGCCCTTCTCCGATCATCCGCCCCTGGACCTGGCGGGAGCGAAACTCTTGCCCCAGAGCATCTGGATCCTCGTCATCGCCGTACTCCTTGCCGTAGGCCTCTTTTATTTCTACCGGAAGACCCTCACGGGAAAGGCGATGCAGGCGACAGCCATCAACAAGCGCGGGGCTTGGCTTTCAGGCATCCCCTCCGAAAAAATGGTGCTCCTGGCGTTCGTCATGAGCACGGGACTCGGCGCGACCGCGGGGGTCATCATCGCCCCCATCACCATGTGCGGCTACGACATGGGAACCCTGCTCGGCCTGAAAGGTTTCTGCGCAGCCATGCTGGGCGGCATCGGCAGCCTCTGGGGATCGCTTGCAGGCGGATTCCTGCTGGGCCTCCTGGAGGCGCTGGGGGTGGGCTACATCTCCTCCGCGGCCAAAGACGCCGTCGCGTTCGTCCTGCTGCTCCTCATCCTTTACATCAAACCCGGCGGGCTCTTCGGCGCCGCCGACGCCTCGCGTTTCTGACCGGCGATGGCTCCTCCAACGGAAATCATGACCGTATCCCTTCGAAAGGGCGCTACCCCTGCCCTGGCCCTCCTTATGATCACCGGCGTCGGCCTCGTGACCACCAATCCCTACCACCTTCAGGTGATGACCTTCATCGGGATCAACACATTGCTGGCTCTCGGCCTCAACCTGCTCATGGGGTACGCCGGCCAGATCTCCCTGGGCCATGCCGCTTTCTACGGCATCGGCGCCTACACCACGGCGATCCTCACGACGACCTGCGGGCTGTCACCCTGGTTATCGCTTCCCCTGGCGGTGTCGGCCGCGGTATTGGTCGCCTTTCTGGTGGGCATGCCGACACTCAAGCTCTCGGGGTATTACCTCGGCATGGGAACCCTGGGGTTCGGCATGATCGCCTTCATTGTCTTCCGGGAATGGGACACGGTCACCGGGGGGGCCTCAGGGCTCGTCGGGATACCGCCCCTCTCCATCGGCTCCCTCAATTTTTCTTCGGGGAAAAATTATTTCTATCTGGTCTGGGGCATTCTCCTCATAACCGTCCTGGTCTCTCGACGCATCATCGATTCCCGCACGGGTCGAGCCCTCCGTGCCATCCACGACAGCGAAAAAGCAGCACGCGCCGTAGGCGTCGACACCATGCACCTCAAACTGAAGATTTTCGTATTCAGTGCGGGGATCGCCGCGATGGCCGGTTTCCTCTATGCCCACTACGTCAATTTCATCAGCCCGGGAAGCTTTGATTTCCTCATGTCGGTCCGGATGGTGACCATGGTGGTCATCGGCGGTATGGCCAGCATCTGGGGCGCACTTCTGGGGGCGTCCCTTTTGACCCTGCTTCCCGAATGGCTCCATGCCTTTTCAGACTTCGAGATGGTGGTCTACGGGCTCATCATGATGGGGGTCATGATCGTCATGCCCCAGGGCCTGACACGCGGTTTTCTGGACATCTACGAACGCGCCCGAGGTAGATATGGCCGATAAACCGAAGCTCCTGACGCTTCAGGAAATATCCAAGGCCTTCGGCGGGGTGCAGGCCCTGTCAGGCATATCCTTTGCCGTTGATGAAGGCGTCATCATGGGACTCATCGGTCCCAACGGCGCAGGGAAGACAACGCTCTTCAACGTGATCACCGGTGCCTACACGGCGGATTCGGGAAATATATTTCTCGAGGGCGTCTCCATCCGCGGAAAGCGAATCCAGGACATCGTCCGCCTGGGCATCTCCCGTACCTTTCAAAATGTAGAGCTCTTCGAAAGGATGTCGGTCATCGAAAACATCATGGTCGGCGGTCACGTCAGAACCCGAACCGGTTTATGGGGCGCCGTCACCCGACTTCCGGCGGTTCGAAAAGAGGAGACGGCCTTGAAAGCGCGCGCCCGGAAACTTCTCGATTTCGTCGGCCTCACCGTGGCGCCCGATCAACGGAGCGGCGATCTTCCCTTCGGCTGGCAGCGACTGCTGGAAATCGCCCGGGCCCTTGCGTCGGACCCCAAGGTGCTCCTTTTGGATGAGCCCGCCGCCGGCCTGAACGCAGTGGAAACCGAACGGTTGGGAATACTGATTCGAAAAATACGGGATCTCGGTGTAACGGTCATGCTGGTGGAGCATGACATGAGCCTCACCATGAACGTCTGCGACCGAATCCTTGTCCTCGATCAAGGCCGGATGCTGGCCGAAGGGGCTCCCCGGGAAATCCAATCCAATGCGGCCGTCATGTCCGCCTATCTCGGAACCGGCTGAAACCATGCTGCAAATCAAGAATCTCCGATGCTACTACGGCAGAATCATGGCCATCAAAGGCGTCAGCATTTCCGTGCGCCGGGGAGAGCTCATCACCCTCATCGGCGCCAACGGCTCCGGCAAGAGCACTCTGCTGATGTCGATCTGCGGACTGCTTTCCGCCTGGAAGGGGGAGATCGCCTTCGAGGATGCCTCCCTCAAGGGGATGGACCCGCCTGCCATCGTCCGGAAAGGCATCAGCCTCGTGCCCGAGGGTCGACAGGTCTTCGCACCCTTGAGTGTCCTGGATAACCTGAAATTGGGCGCCTACACCCGATACCGCCGTAAAGAACACACAGAAATCAATCGGGATATCGGCCGAATCACTGATCTGTTTCCGATTCTGGGACACCGTGCCGCGCAGCCCGCCGGGACACTCTCGGGGGGAGAACAGCAGATGCTGGCCATCGGACGGGCTCTAATGGCCAGGCCGCGCCTCCTGGCGCTTGACGAACCGTCCATGGGCCTGGCCCCCATAATGGTGGAAAAGATCCTCGACACCCTGGTCCGGCTCAAGGAAGAGGGGCTGACCATCCTCCTGATCGAGCAGAATGCCCAGGCCGCACTGAAAATCGCCGATCGCGGGTATGTTCTGGAAACGGGGAAGATCGTTTTAGAGGGCACCGGCGGGGATCTCCTTTCGGACGTGGAGGTCAAGCGGGCATACCTGGGTAAAGACTACGAAGAATTCTTTGAAGAGAGGGGATGACATGCTGAATCTTGCCCCCAACGAGCGGGAACAGCTCCAACTGGAGCGGCTTCAGGCCACCCTGAACCGGGCCTACCGGAACGTGCCGTTCCACCAGAACCGCCAGAACCTCGTGGCGGGACGAAACGGGAAGGATCCGTCCGCCATCGAACGGGTCGAGGATATCGCCGCGCTGCCTTTCATGGAACGAAAACACCTGGGCGAACATTACCCCTACGGCCTTTTTGCCGTTCCGCTCAAAGACATCGTACGCATCCATACGGCCCCCGGAACCACCCGGCACCCCACGGTTACGGGCTACACCCGCCAGGATCTCCGCATGTGGCGGGAAATGGTCGGTCGTGCTTTCACGGCTGCGGGGATCACCTCCGAAGACATCCTTCAGATCGACCTGGATCCCGGCCTGGCCAATTGGGGTCGGGATTACAAGGACGGCGCCGAATCCATGGACGTCGCCGTCATCCCCAATACCCCCCTCTCCCCCAGCAAACAGCTCATGGTGCTGAGAGATTACAAGACATCGGCCCTCGTCACGACCCCGTCCCGTGCGATTCAGCTGACCGATCTGATGTTCAAGGCCGAACTCAACCCCACGGCCCTCAACCTCAAGCGGCTGATCCTGGTGGGAGAACCCCTCATGCCGGAGGTGCGTCGACGCCTTGAATCCCGGCTCCACGTGGAGACATGGCATCAATTCGGGCTCAGCGAAGTCCCGGGGCCGGCCATCGCCTTTGAATGCCGGGATCACCACGGACTTCACATCAATGAAGACCATTTTCTCCCGGAAATCGTGGACCCTGTATCCGGCGACGTGCTGCCGCGGGGAGAGACGGGCGAGCTGGTGCTCACCACCCTGACCACCCGGGCCTTTCCCCTCATCCGTTTCCGTACCGGCGAAAAGGCCAGGTTGATGGCGGATACGTGCCCCTGCGGAACAACCTTCCTCAAGTTGGAATGGTTTGAGGATCGGACGGACGATATCCTCAACATCAACGGGGTCAAGGTTCACCCGAGCCAGATTACCCGGCATATTGAAGACGCCCTGTCCTTCGTTCCGAAATACCGCGCCGCCGTCAGGGAAGCAGAAGGCGAAAAAAAACTTCTCGAAGCGGCCATTGCCATGGACGACCGCTTGTTTTCCGATGAAATCAAGATCCTCGAAAAACGGATTCACCAATTGGAAAGCAGTCTCCGTGAAAACTTAGGGGTTCCCGTCCGGATCCGGCTCATGGAAACGAGCCTTCTCTGACGTCTCCGGACGTCCGGAGCACCCCCGGTTTTCCGGTTACGGTTGGTGGGTCTATTTTCGCTTATCATTTGACACACCCTGTTAAAACGGTTATAATCCAATAAGCTTATAACTTTTTATATAGTCAAGTTGTTTTTTTTTGAAGAATTCGACAAGGTTGTCGACATCTGGTGAGCAACCGCGCCGGGAGCAGGTAACCGTCATGACAAAAGATAAAATTTATCTTCACATCGTATGGGGAGCCGTGCTGGTCCTCATGGGTATCGGCGTGTTCTTCCGTATTCCCCAGGTTATGCCCCGGATCGAACAGATCGAGTATTTTTCCTCGATCATGGGGTTTGTAAAATTCAGTTTCTATCTGATCGGCATTCTGCTCATCGTCGGCGGGGCCAAGAAAATCATTTCCTGTTATCGCGAGTTGACCGATCATCCTTCATCATAACGCTCTCATGGCTCAGAGGTTATCTGTAAATGCGATATTTTTGACCATCCGCAATGCCGGTATAGAGGGTTGAAAGAAACGATATGCCCAAAGCGACACACATCAAGGTAGAACTCCCCGTCAGCCATTTGAAGGTCGACACCGCCCAATCCAGAATGAAGGACAGGGTCGCCGGTCTCCAATCCCAGGGCAACAAACCCGGCGTCAGCCCCGAAGTCGCTTTCAGAATCAAATTCCAGATCATCAGCAATAAAATTCAAATGGCGCCCAATCTGGATCAGGTTCTCAACAACCTGAAGGATGAGATCGTCGAGCTGTTTGAATCCGAACGCATCACCATTTACGTCATCGACGGCGTCAAACGCGAGTTGGTTTCACGGATCGTCGCCGGCAAAAATATCCATGACATTCGGGTGCCGGTGACCGCCACCAGCATCGTGGGATTCGCGACATACAAACAACGCCTGGTGAACATCGAAGATGCCTACGACCCGGAAGAACTGAAGGCCATCGACCCGAACCTCGCGTTCGACGACAGCTGGGACAAAACCTCCGGATTCACCACCCGTCAGGTGCTGGCCTGCCCGATCCATTTCCACAAATATCTGCTGGGAGCGATTCAGCTGGTTAACCGGAAAGACAACCGGCCCTTCACCAAAATGGACGAGCATTTCATCCGGGAACTCGCCAAGATTCTCGGTATCGCCATGTATAACCTCAAACGGGCGGCTCGCCAGGCCGGCAACAAGTTCTACTATCTTCTCCAAAACCACAGTCTGACCCAGAAGGAACTCAAAAACGCCATCATCGAAGCCAAAAAGCGGCGGGAATCCATCGAAAGCTATCTGATCGGCGTTCTGAAAATTCCCAAAAAAGAGGTCATCGAATCCCTCGCCAAATATTACGAGGTGCCGGGCGTTCTTTTCGACCCCAATCGGCCGATTCCCACTTCGCTGATGCGGAAGGGCAAAGAGGCCTTCATGAAGAAAAACCTCTGGGTCCCCCTGGAAAGCGACGGCGGGAAAGTCGTCATCGCCGTGGACAACCCCCACGACATTCAGAAGATCGACCTCATCAAACAGCTTTATCCCAACAATCCGCTCGATTTCCGGGTCGCGTTGCCCGGCGATATCATCGATTTCATCAAACACTTCTCCCTGGAGGAGGTCAGAAACGTCGGAGATATCGACGATATCCTTCATGAACTTCAACGGGAAGCGGAAAACGACGAGGAGACCGAAGAGGAGTTCGATGAGTCCGACAGCGCCGTCGTCAAGCTCGTCAACAAGATCATCCACGATGCCTATGCCAGAAAGGCGTCGGATATTCACATCGAACCCTATCCCGGAAAACAGAACACCCTGGTGAGAATTCGTATCGACGGCGTGTGCTCGGTTTATCAGACCATCCCTTACAACTATAAGCGGGCCGTCGTTTCCCGAATCAAAATCATGGCGGGTCTCGACATCGCCGAACGGCGGATGCCCCAGGACGGCAAGATACAGTTCAAGAAATACGGGGGCCTCGACATCGAGCTCCGGGTGGCGACCATTCCCACCCAGGGAAGTCTCGAAGACATCGTCATGCGGATCCTGAATGCCGGAGAGCCGATTCCTCTGGCCAACATGGGATTTTCCGAACGGAATTTCAATCGATTTGTCGAGCTTATTACCCAGCCCTACGGCATTATCTACGTCTGCGGCCCCACCGGTTCGGGTAAAACGACGACACTTCATTCCGCTCTCGCCTACATCAACAAGACGGAAACCAAGATCTGGACAGCCGAGGATCCCGTTGAAATTACTCAGAAAGGACTTCGTCAGGTTCAGGTCCACCCCAAGATCGGCTTCAATTTCGCCACGGCCATGCGGGCCTTTCTCCGCGCCGATCCGGATGTCATCATGGTGGGTGAGATGCGCGACAAGGAAACGACGGCCATCGGCATCGAGGCGTCTCTCACCGGACACCTCGTCCTATCGACACTGCATACCAACAGTGCGCCCGAAAGCATTACGCGCCTTCTGGACATGGGGATGGATCCGTTCAACTTTGCCGACGCCATCCTGGGCATCCTCGCCCAGCGTCTTGTGAGAACCCTCTGCAAGAATTGCAAGAAAACCTACCATCCCACTCGGGAAGAGCACGAACACCTGATCGAACGGTACGGCAGGTATGAATTCGAGGTCGATTTTCCCGATCTGCTGACCTATCGTGAGGACATGACGCTCTACAATGCCCCCGGGTGCATTCACTGCAATCAGACCGGGTATGCCGGCCGGATGGCCATCCATGAGCTGCTCGTTGCCACGGATGAGGCCAAGCGGATGATTCAGATGCAGGCCCGCCTCGAGGAATTGAAGGATCAGGCGATCAAGGACGGCATGAGAACCCTCGAGCAGGACGGCATCAAGAAAATCTTCGACGGCTTCACGGACCTCAAGCAGGTCAGGAAGGTCTGCGCCGCATAACCGCTTCAGTCGATCCGAGCCGCGCGACGAAATTTTTTCAGCTGACTTTCAAAATAGGATCGATCGGTTTTGGCGGCCGCGTAAGCCCGCTCCCCAGCCTGAACTGCGGCCTCATACCGGCCGTTGACAAAATAGCTCTCCGCCAGGGTGTCCCAGATATGGGGGGCGTTTGATCGTTCCGATGCCTTTTTCGCGAGGTCGAGGGCCCTTGCCGGAAATCGGAGGCTTGCATCTTCACAAGTGGCATAGAGCCACGCCAGGTTGTTGAATACCTCGGCGCTTTCCGATCCCAATCGGATGGCATTTTCATAGGCCTCCGCCGCTTTGGCATACTGATTCCGGCTGTAATGGAAGTCCCCCAGCAACCCGAACAATTCGGGTGAATCCGGCTGTTGCTGAAGTTCCCGCTGGAGGATCCGCTCAAAGAGATTCGCATTCAGGGCCTTCCCCGTATCGCCGAAATTGAGAGAATAGGCCATCACGGCGATCACGGTCATCGCCGCCCCATACAGGAGAATGCTCCGTCTCACTTTTCGGTCATGGCGGCGGACCCAACGCCGATCCTGCTCGCACTTGATGAGGTATTTCACCCGTTCAGCAATGCTGAAATGGTGCCAATTGGGTCTGTCGGGGGATTGTCCGCTGGTCAGCGTAATCTTTTCAAAAGTGGAGATCAACGGGCCCGCGGTATTGAAGAGCGTATAGACATAACAGTCGGCCTGGCGTTCGAAATTCCGCATGAAATAGCCGAAAACATACCTGAAATAGACCAGAAAAACGAGAATGGTCGCCAAGGTGATCAGGGTCGAGGTCATGGCCGCCTGACTCACCCCCGACTGGATGATGAACCGGTAGAGCGGCTCCGACAAAAGTATGCCGTAGACAATGAGATCGAACACGGCATAAGAAAACAAGATGTAGCCTACAAAGAAGAACAGGTAGAACAGAATGTGGTTTCGCTTCACGTGCCCGATCTCGTGAGCGATCACCGCATCCACCTCCTCCGGCCTCAACAGTCTCAGCAGGGCGTCGGTGACGAGTATGTAACGGTATCGTCGAACGAGCCCCATAACGCCGGCTGTGATCATCCGACCTTCGAAAAGCGGCCAATTCAGAATATCCGCATATGCCAGGCCGGCCCGTCGACAGAGCGCTTCGATGCGGCTTCTCTCATACCCCGACGGAAGCGGCGTGCATCTCCAGAACTTCTGAATCAACAACGGTCCCATCACCGCAACGATCATCAGAAAACAAAAGAAATAGATTATCTCGCCCTCGCTGCTGGAGAGAAAGCGTTTGAGAGATTCGAACGGCAGCAGGCGAACAAGGTCCGCGAAACCGGACAGCAATACCCATGGCAGCAGCACGGGTATGGATACCGCGAGATTGGAGACCGTGTAGCGCCTGCGATTCAGGTCGGTTCCGTAGAGCTTCCGGTAGGCGTCGAAGGCGACGCTCCAGAGGACGGCCAGGTATCCGATGAAAACCGAAATGAATATGAGTGCCTGGACGGTGGGGAGCATCGAGAGAAAGGAAAGGTGCTGAACAGCCTCAACTAGGTTCAATACGTATATATCGATACCGAAAAATACGATGGCCAGAATTGAGTGCCGGGTCACCATCCGGTTGAAAAGATGGTCGAGATGTTGAAAATCCCCGGTGGAAATACGACGTTCGAGTCTTCGGAACAGCACTCGGGTAAGCCCGGCATATCCCAGGAAAAGCCCGAAGAAAAGCGTTGTGGATTCCACAACCGAAAAGCCGGGCGTATCGGTTGGCTGATAGGTCGCGTAGATCAACAACACGACGATGAAATGGATAAAGTTGCCGAACATGAGCCCCTTGCAATCCGGATGGCCGATGCGTTTGAGGAACCGCCTCGGCAGGTCATCGACACATGACATAAAATGAGATAAAGATATCAAAGAGGCTCTTCGGGCACAAGCCCAAAAGCCGTCACAATTCCTGGAAGTCGTATTCCAGAAGGATTCGCAGATCCGCCTGAACCTCCGGACTGCCCGACAAATGGGTATAATTGTCCCCGATGCGGTACTTTCGACGGCGGACAGGATTTTCGAATCGCCCTTGAGACGTCAGGCTTGGATTACACGGCGCATCGACGCCCGGCATGTATCGGAAGGAAGGGGCGCAATCGTTGAGTTCCGGAACAGGCCGGCGCGGCCCTGACGAACGCCTTGAGGAAGAGCAGTCGCACATAAAACGAAACCCCGACCATTCGGTCGGGGTTGACTGACGTTATGGAGCGGGAAACGGGATTTGAACCCGCGACTTCGACCTTGGCAAGGTCGCACTCTACCACTGAGTTATTCCCGCTCGATCAAGGCGATAAAGCGGATTGATCGGCTCTATGGCGCCTTGCGGTATGATAATATGGAGGCGGCAACCAGATTCGAACTGGTGAATGGTGGTTTTGCAGACCACTGCCTTACCACTTGGCTATGCCGCCTATTGGAGCGGGAAACGGGATTTGAACCCGCGACTTCGACCTTGGCAAGGTCGCACTCTACCACTGAGTTATTCCCGCTCGAACGGATAACGCTTATAACGAGTTATCCCATTGCTGTCAATAGAAAAATCAAAGGTCGATCAGTTTTCTGAACTTGATGAAATAATCGACACCGGACCAGATGGTGAACAGCAAGGCTCCCCATAGAAAGAAGAGACCGATCGCGTGAAAGTTCACATTGAAATAGGGATAATGAATCAACAGGCTGATAATGGCGGCAATCTGAAAACCCGTCTTGTATTTTCCCAACCAGGAGGCAGAGATGTCCTCTCCGCTCTCGATCACCACCACCCTGAGTCCCGTGATGGCCAGTTCCCTGCCGATAATGACACAGACCACCCAGGCCGGTATCCAGCTCAAGGACGTCAGCATGATCAGGGAGGATGAGACCAGGAGTTTGTCGGCCACCGGGTCCATGACCTTGCCGAAATTGGAGATCATGCCCCAGCGCCGGGCGAAATATCCATCCAGATAGTCTGAAATGGCCGCGGCGCTGAACAACAGCATGGCCACCGCCGTCGTCAATCGGTTAGGAAAGAGGAGCAGTATCACCACGCCGGGTGCGGCAATGATGCGAAACATCGTCAAGAAATTGGGGTTGCTCAGTAGCTTACCCAGCTTGTCCCATTGCGTCATGCTGATCCGATCCCTGTTTCAAGGTCCCTGTTGAGGTATCCGGTGCCACCGTCCGGGTATCGGATGCCTGTTAGTGATTACGCTTGTTCCAATCGTCGAGAAAGGACTGGATCCCTTTGTCGGTCATGGGGTGGGCCGCGAGCTTGCCCAGAACCTTGAAGGGTATGGTGGCGATGTGGGCCCCTATGAGCGCGCTCTCCAACACGTGAACCGGGTTTCTCACACTGGCGACGATAACTTCCGTTTCATAGCCGTAATTATCGAAGATATCCACAACTTGCTCCACCAGTGTCATGCCGTCCTGAGACAAGTCGTCCAATCGTCCCACAAAGGGGCTGACATAGGCGGCGCCGGCTTTGGCCGCCATCAATGCCTGAAGCGGCGAAAAAATCAGGGTGACGTTCGTTCGGATACCTTCTTCCGCCAGGGTTCGAACCGCCTTCAGCCCGTCTACGGTCATGGGAATCTTGACGACAATATTGTCATGAATTGTGGCAAGATCTCGGGCTTCGGCGATCATGCCGTCTGTATCCAGAGCAATGACCTCGGCACTGATGGGGCCGTCGACAATGCCGCAGATTTCCCGGATGATCTCCTCAAAATCACGTCCCTCCCTGGCAATGAGAGAGGGATTGGTGGTAACCCCGTCTACCATGCCCATGCTGTGAGCCTCTTTTATTTCTTCGATATTGGCGGTATCGATAAAAAACTTCATAAGATTTTATCCTCCTGTTGATGATCTGGAATGCTCGGCGACAAAAGCGTCCCGGCATTTCCGGCTGCAGAACAGCAATTTTTTTCCATCCAGGTCGAGGGGTACACCCTCTCTTTTGGGGAAATAGGTTTCACAATAAGGATCCTGAACCATGATGTCCTCGACGGCGGCAACAGAGGTGCGGCTGTCGTCAAGACGCCCGGCCCAGGACCTGATTTTCCGATATAAAAAATAGACCAATGCGGAAATGATCAATAATCGGATCAAAACAACACCGTTTCTGATTCTTCGCAGGGAAACATTTTCTGGCCTTCGTCATCGAGATGCTCGAGAAGATATTGAGCATTCTTAAGGAATACGGGGTGGACAACGGTCGGATCTATATCACAAAGCGGTTGCAATACAAAGCGTCTTTTGTGCATGCGGGGATGCGGAATGGAGAGCGTGGGAGTATTCACGACCCAATTCCCATAGAGAATGATGTCCATATCCAGAGTCCGCGGCCCGAAACGGACCCCCTTTCGCTCCCTTCCCGCCGCCTGTTCGATGGTATGCAAGAGATCGAGAAGCGCATACGGATCCAGTTCCGTATCGATGCGCACCACCCCATTGACAAACCAGTCCTGATCCTTGTAATCCACCGGTTCGGTTCGATAGAAACGCGATAGCGCGGTGATGGTCGTACGGTGGGCGGCCCGCAGACCGTCGATCCCCTTCTGACAATATCCCCGCTTGTCGCCGATGTTGGAACCCAGGGAGATGAAGGCTGCCGTTCCGCGATCCACGGTCATTTGCTTCCGACGTCCATGACGTCGTCCGGATCCGCCCAGTTCCATGCCTCTTCCCAGAGCTCCCCGGTACAGACGATGCGGGCATTTCCCTCCAGAAAGACATGGCTGAACGCGGATCCGTCTCGCTCAAAGAAGATCCGAAGCGGCTCACCGCTCTTCGGCATCACGACGACCGGGGAGCGGACCCGGTCGCGGGCGGCCATCACCAATGCCGCCGCTACGGCGCCGGTGCCGCAGGCCAGGGTCTCCCCCTCCACACCGCGCTCATAGGTCCGGTTGAAGAGCCGTCCGTCCTCATGCACGAACGTGAAATTGACGTTGGTCCCCTCAGGTGCGAAAACAGGATGATACCGCAGCTCCCGCCCCATGCCGACGACGTCGACATCCGCGATATCCGCCGCGGCGACAACCACATGGGGTACCCCGGTATCGATGCAGGCGACCGTGAGGGCGCCGCTTCGGATCTCCACTCGTTTTTCAGGTTCGAAGCCGCGGGGATCGGTCATACGGATACGCACCCGATCATCGGTCACCCGGGCCGCAATGACTCCCGCATCGGTATCGAATGTCATGTCGGTTCCGGCGATGCCATTGACGGCAGCGAACCGCGCCACACAGCGGGCGCCGTTGCCGCACATGCCGGCACGGCTGCCGTCCGAGTTGAAAAAATGCCATTTGAAATCCGCGGAGGAAGAATCGTCCACAATCACGAATCCGTCGGCACCGAGAGAACGGCTTCGGGTGCAGAGGCGGCGCGCCAGGTTCGAAAACGCAGCTTCATGGAGGATTTTTTTCCGATTGTCGACAATGATAAAATCGTTCCCGCTGCCACACATTTTAAAAAAAGGAATTTTAGTCATATTCATCAAAACTGCCGGCTTGAAATACGGCCGTCCGAAGGCTCGGCCGGTTGGGTCAATAATCGACGGTAAACGTGTTGGAATCGTCGCCGGCCGCGCCGAACACATCATAGGAGCGCAATTTATAATGGTAACGATATCCGTTTTCCAAGGGGTCCGAAAAGGTCATTCGACCGTTTTGGCGAAGGGACGGTGTTATGGAAACCTGCGCGATCCGGTGGAAAATCAAGGGGCAGTCCCGACACTCAGCTTCCTCCACAGGGGTTTTCGCCCGATATACGGCAAAACCGTCGGCCTCGCCGGCATCGTCCCCGACTGCCGGAATCCCCCAGGTCAACTCCAGGACATCGCCGGCCACGGCCCCCGTCAGATCAGTTACCGCGGCGGGCGGCAACCGGCTGGGGGGAACGGGAGGAGCCTTGACCCCACACCCTGCCGTCAACACCCACGCCGTGAAAAGCAGCCCGATCCAACGGCGCGAACCCTTCACGGGTGCTCTCCGGATTTGATCCGGTCTTCGTTGGCGGATTCTCGGGCCAGCGTCCGACGGGCTTTCAAAATGGCCGACCGGACGTTTTCGGTCGCCGTGCCGCCCGCGGATTTTCGGCGATCAACCATCTCCCGGACCCCCAGAAACGAGAAAATATCCGACTCGATCCGGTCGGAAAAGGTTCGAAGCTCCGCCAGGCTGAGCTCATGCAGTTCCTTGCCGCGTCCGAGAGCGAATCCGACAGCCTTGCCGACCACATGGTGCGCCTCCCTGAAGGGCATCCCCCGGGTTGCCAGATAATCGGCCAGATCCGTGGCGTTCAGAAACCCGGTATGGGTCGCCCGTGCCATCGCATCGGTTTTGAAGGTAATGTTGGGGAGCATCCGGGTATAGACCGCCAAGGTCATCTTCAGGGTGTCGACAGCGTCGAAAAGCGGCTCCTTGTCTTCCTGCATGTCCCGATTGTAAGCCATGGGCAGGGATTTCATCAGGGTCAGGAGCGTCATCAGGTCTCCGTAGACCCGTCCGGTCTTGCCTCGGACGAGCTCGCACACGTCTGGATTTTTCTTCTGGGGCATGATGCTGCTGCCGGTGGTGAAGGCATCGGCAATCTCCACGAATCCGAACTCGACCGAAGACCAGAGGATCAGCTCTTCGGACAGCCGGCTGAAATGCATCATGCAGATGGCGGCTGCGGCAGTAAACTCCAGGGCAAAGTCCCGATCGCCCACCGTGTCCATGCTGTTTTCGGAAATCCGGGGAAAATCGAGCTGTCGCGCGGTATATTCACGATCAATGGGGTAGGTTGTTCCGGCAAGGGCCGCCGCACCCAACGGCATGACGTCGATACGGGAAAGCGCGTCCCGAAACCGTTCCCCGTCTCGGGTGAACATCTCATAATAGGCCATCAGGTGATGGGAGAGCAGGACGGGCTGGGCCCGCTGAAGATGCGTATATCCCGGCAAAACCGCCCCAAGATGAGTTTCGGCGAGAGACACCAGAGCACTGCGAAGCCGGCCGACAGCCTCGATGATCACACGGGTCTCCGCCCTGAGATACATGCGAATGTCGAGGGCCACCTGATCGTTCCGGCTGCGGCCCGTGTGCAGTTTCTGGGCCACCTTTCCCACGATCTCCAAAAGGCGGGACTCCACGTGCATGTGGATGTCTTCCAGGCTGTCGTCGAAGGCGAACGCTCCGGCTTCTATCTCCCGGCGCACCTGTTCGAGCCCCCGAACCAGCTCGGCGGCTTCCTCTGCCGTGATCACACCGGTTTTCGCAAGCATCCGGCAGTGGGCGACGGAGCCTTCAATGTCCCAGGTATAGAGGCGGCGATCATAGCCGATGGAGGCCGTGAACCCCTCCACCAGCGTATCGGTTCCTTCGGAAAATCGGCCGGACCAGAGTTTGTCGGACATGGTTTCCCCTTACGCCTGTTTCCGATTCATTTCCCGGATGCGAAGCCTGAGGGCGTTAAGCTTGATGAATCCCTCGGCGTCCCCCTGCCGGTAAACCGTGTCATCCTCGAAGGTGGCAAAGGCCTCGCTGTAAAGTGAATAATCCGATTTTCTACCCAACACCGTGCAGTTTCCTTTGTAAAGCGACAGACGAACGACACCGGACACATTTCGCTGGCTCTCGTCGATCAGCTTCTGCATCAACTCCCGCTCCGGGGAAAACCAGAACCCGTTGTAGATCATCTCGGCGTATCGGGGCATGAGGCCGTCCCGCAGGTGCATGACCTCCCGGTCCATGGTGATGGATTCCATGGCCATGTGGGCCGCCCGAAGAATCGTGCCGCCGGGCGTTTCATAGACGCCCCGGGATTTCATCCCGACGAAACGGTTTTCGACGATATCCGCCCGCCCGATACCGTGCTTGCCGCCCAGGCGGTTCAATTCCCTGAACAGGGTCGCCGGCGACATGGCGCGGCCGTTGACGGCCGTCGGATCGCCCTGATCAAAGGTAATCTCGATCTCCTCGGCCGTATCGGGCGCATCCTTGGGCGACACCGTCAGGGTGAAAATATCTTCAGGCGGTGGCTGCCAGGGATCCTCGAGAATGCCGCCTTCGTAGCTGATGTGAAGCATGTTCCGGTCGGTGCTGTAAGGCTTTTTCCGAGTTGAGAGGACCTCGATGCCGAACTTTTCAGCAAACGCCATGAGGGCCGTCCGGGATGTCAAATCCCAGATTCGCCAGGGGGCGATGATTTTGATGTCGGGTTTCAGGGCATAGTAACCCAACTCGAAGCGGACCTGATCGTTGCCCTTCCCGGTAGCGCCGTGACTCACCGCGTCGGCCCCTTCGATATTGGCGATCTCGATCTGGCGTCTGGCGATAAGGGGTCTTGCAATAGAGGTTCCCAGCAGATATTGTCCTTCATAAACTACGTTGGCGCGAAAGGCCGGAAAAACGTAGTCCCGAATGAAGGGCTCCCTCAGATCGTCGATATAGACCTTTGAGGCGCCGGTCTTGAGGGCTTTTTCCTCGATGGTGTCGAGTTCCTCCTCCTGACCGATATCGGCTGAAAAAGCAATGACCTCACAATCATAGGTTTCGATCAGCCAACGTAAAATCACCGACGTGTCCAGTCCGCCCGAATACGCCAGTACGACTTTTTTCACTTGCTCCGTCATCTTTCTGAATTCCTTTTCTTCATAACCCCCATAGTCCTTGATATCGCTTTTCGGCTGCCGTCACGAAAACCGAAAATTGCGTTGAGCAGCTATTTCCGGCTCAGCAGTTCGTCCAGACAGTCGACAAGGGCATCCACAGCCGCTTTTTCGATGATCAGGGGCGGTGCAAACCGGAGGATGTTCTCCTGGATACAATTGACGAGGAATCCCCGTTTCAGACAGGCGGTCACCAGCGGGGCTCCGGGAACGCTGAGTTCCATCCCGATCATAAGGCCTTTGCCCCTGACGTCGACGATGACGGGGTGGCGATCCCTGAGATCCCTCAACCGCGAAAGAAAGTGATCGCCGGTTTCAACCGCCTTTTCGATGACCCCCTCCTCGGTCAGGATGCTCAACGTCTCGATCGCCGCCGCGGTAATGACGGGCGTGCCCCCGAAGGTGGTGGCGTGGGCCCCCGGCCCGAAGGCTTCGGCGACATCTTCACGGGCCAGCATAGCACCGATGGGCAGACCGTTGGCGAGGGCCTTGGCCAGGCTCATGATGTCCGGTACGACGCCGAAATGCTCGTGGGCGAACAGCTTGCCGGTCCGGCCGATCCCGGTCTGGATCTCGTCGAAAATAAGAAGCGCCCCCGCATCATCGCACAACCGACGGACCGCGGCCAGGTATCCGGAATCCGGCATACGGATGCCGCCTTCCCCCTGGATCGGCTCCAGGATAACAGCGCAGGTTTCATGGTCGACCGCTTTTTCCATGGCATCGATGTCATTGAACGGCACGAAATCAAAGCCGCCCAGAACCGGATGAAACCCCTTCTTGATCTTGTCCTGACCCGTGGCCGACAGGGTCGCCATGGTTCGCCCGTGAAAGGATTTCTCCGCGCTCACGATGCGGTGGCGCGCCTCCCCCTTCTCGTGAAAATAGCGCCGGGAGAGCTTGATGGCGGCTTCGTTCGCCTCAGCGCCGCTGTTGCAGAAAAAGACCCGATCGGCGAAGCTGTGGTCGACGAGCCAGGTCGCCAGCTCGATTTGGGGTTGGGTGTAATAGAGGTTGGAGACGTGAAAAAGCCGTCCCGCCTGGTCGCACAAGGCCTTGGCGATCCGGGGATGGGCATGGCCCAGATTGCACACGGCGATTCCCGCCACGAAATCGGTGTAGGCTTTTCCATCGGCATCCCACACCGTCACCCCCTCGCCCCGTGTGATGACGATGGGCTGCCGGAGGTAGGTTTTGGCCAACACCTTGTCCGCCTGCTTCATGATGTCCTGCATCATATGGTCACCTGCGTTCCAATGCCGCTGTCGGTAAAAAGTTCCAGCAGGATGGCGTGCCGCTTCCTGCCGTTGATGATGTGGGTCTTCCCCACCCCGTTCCTGAGCGCGTCCAGGGCGCACTCGATCTTGGGAATCATGCCGCCT
Organism: Desulfococcus multivorans; assembly: GCF_001854245.1. GTDB lineage: Bacteria > Desulfobacterota > Desulfobacteria > Desulfobacterales > Desulfococcaceae > Desulfococcus > Desulfococcus multivorans. The sequence continues at coordinate 2,592,042 of NZ_CP015381.1, forward strand.
GAAATGCTCCCTTCATGGATCATGCTTTCGATGGTCGGCGCGTCGATGGAGGAGATCAGTGCGCCCGCCGCGTCCAAAACCCCGTCGACGTCCGTCAAAAGAATGAATCGTCCGGCGCCCAGGGCCTGGGCGATCCTTCCCGCCACCAGGTCGGCATTGATGTTGTAGCTTTCTCCCCCGTCTCCGGCGCCCACCGGCGCGATAATCGGAATGAAGCCCTGTCGGGAGAGGGTATGGATGATCTCCGCATTCACCTCCACCACCTCTCCCACCAATCCGGGGTCAATGATCTCGGGGGGTTTGGTCTCGTCCTCCTGAAAAACGATGTGGAGCTTCTTTGCCCGGATCAATCGTCCGTCCTTTCCAGTGAGCCCGACGGCCTTGCCGCCCTGTTGATTGATCTGAGAAACGATGCTCTTATTGACTTTTCCGCCCAGGACCATCTCGACCACATCCATGGTGGGCGCGTCGGTTAGGCGCATGCCGCGGACAAATGTAGAGGTGATGCCCATCTTCTCCAGAACACGATTGATTTGGGGGCCGCCGCCGTGAACCACCACCGGGTTGAGCCCGATAAACTTGAGCAGGGTGATATCCCTGGCAAAATCCGTTTTCAGCTGTTCATCCACCATGGCATGCCCCCCGTACTTGATGACGATGGTCATGCCGCTGAACCGGCGTATGTAAGGCAGTGCCTCGACAAGTATGTCCGCGACGTTCTTATTCATGCGCATCCTATAAAATGAATCGGCTCAAATCCTCGTCGCCCTTGATGGGTCCCAGCTTTTTCGCAACATAGGCCCGATCGATGACGATCTTCTGCTCTGCCGTGTCCGGCGCGTCGAACAGGATGTCCTCCAGGAGACACTCCATCAGCGTATGGAGCCTTCGGGCGCCGATATTTTCAGTGGCCGCGTTCACTTCTTCCGCATAGGCCGCGATTTCGGAAACAGCGTCATCCTCGAACACCACTTCCACATTCTCAGTACGGAGAAGGGCCATATACTGAAGAAGAAGAGCGTTCCGGGGCTCGGTCAGAATTCTGACGAACTCCGCCTTTCCGAGGGAATCCAGTTCGACGCGGATGGGAAACCGCCCCTGCATTTCAGGGATCAGGTCCGAGGGTTTGATGGTATGAAAGGCCCCGGCCGCGATAAACAGGACGTGGTCGGTTTTGACGGGACCATATTTGGTCATGACGGTGGAGCCCTCAACCAGAGGAAGCAAATCCCGTTGAACGCCTTCTCTGGACACATCCGGCCCGTGGCCGCCCTCTTTCCCCACAATCTTGTCGATCTCGTCCAGAAAGATGATCCCGGACTGCTCGACTTTTTCCACGGCCGTTCGGGTCACCTTGTCCATGTCGACCAGGTTCCGGGCTTCCTCCTGTGCGATCATCTCCATGGCTTCAGGCACCTTGACCTTCCGCCGCTTGGTGTTCCGAGGCAGGATGTTGTTGAACATGTCCTTGAAATTGATACCCATCTCTTCCATTCCCATGCTGGAAAAGACCTCGACCATGGGAAACGTCCGCTCGGTGACGTCGAGATCCACGAACCGTTCGTCGAGTTTGCCCTGCCGCAGCATCTTCCGGAGTTTCTCCCGAGTGGAGGATGCCTGGATCCGTTCCATGCCGACCACCTCGACGGTGCCGCCCTCGGCGTCGTCCCCGCCCCGAAAGGCGCGTTCACCGGATTTCGGCAGCAGAAGATCGAGAATTCGTTCCTCGGCCACGGCCATGGCCTTGTCCCTGACCGCCTCCTGTTCGCGGGATCTGAGCTCGCCCACCGTCAGTTCAACCAGGTCCCGGATCATGGACTCCACATCACGACCGACATAGCCGACCTCCGTGAACTTGGACGCCTCGACCTTGTGAAACGGACTGTCCGTCAGTTTGGAAAGTCGCCTGGAAATTTCGGTTTTCCCCACGCCTGTGGGGCCGATCAGGATAATATTCTTGGGAGCGATCTCTTCAGCGAGATCGGGGGAAAGCCGCTGCCGCCGCCATCGATTTCTGAGAGCGATGGCCACTGATTTTTTGGCCTTACCCTGCCCAATGATGTACTTGTCAAGTTCTTTTACGATTTCAGACGGTTTTAAATCGCTCATATCAATCCGTTCCCGCTCATTCGGCCCAGGGCGCCGCGATTTATGCGGAGCGCTCCACCAGAAACGGCGGTTATATCTCTTCCACGGTGATAACCGTGTTGGTATAAACACAAATCGAAGCGGCGATCTTCATGGCGACCTCGACGATCTCTCGCGCTTCCATATCGGTGTGGGACATCAACGCCCCGGCCGCCGCCTGGGCGGCCACCCCGCCGGACCCGATGGCCACGACGCCCTCATCGGGCTCGATGACGTCGCCGCTGCCGGAAATCAAAAAGGTTCGGGCATCGTCCGCCGCAATCATGAGGGCTTCGAGGCGTCTCAGGTATTTGTCGGTCCGCCAGTCCCGGGCCAGTTCGACGGCGCTGCGGGTGAGGTTGCCGTTGTACCGTTCCAACTTCTTTTCGAGGCTTTCGGAAAGATTAAGGGCATCGGCGGTGGCGCCGGCAAAACCGACGATGATCTTGTCGTTATATACGCGCCGGACCTTTCTGGCCTGATGCTTGACGACGGTATTGCCCAAGGTCACCTGACCGTCGCCCGCGACGGCCAGTCGCCCTTTTCGACGTACCGCCAGAATCGTCGTTCCGTGAAACGTTTCGGTCATTGCCCCTCCTTCCGATCAATTCGGTTTCGTCGGATTTGCCGTCTCATTTTCGGAACCGGCCTCACTTTCTTGGGTGGGCCTTGTCATAGGCCGCCGTCAGGGTATCGATGCTGATGTGGGTATACCGTTGGGTAGTGGACAGTTTCCGATGTCCCAACATCTCCTGAAGCGCCCTCAGATCGGCGCCGGCATCCAGTAGGTGGCTGGCAAAGGAATGCCGCAGTCCATGGGGAGATACCGATCCGGCCAGTCCGCATTCGCACAGACGTCGTTCGAGGATCCGCCCCACTGAACGGGCCGTAAGCCTTCCGCCGGAGTAATTCAGGAACAGGGGGCCGTCCTGGTTCGGATCTATCCTTATTTCTCGCCAAAGCGCCTCCCGATAAGCTCGGACAGCCGTCAGTGCCTTGCGGCCGATGGGAACCACCCGATCTTTTTCACCTTTGCCTGAAACCCTGACGAGTTTTCGGTCGACATCGATGTCGAACCAGTTCATGCCCACCAGCTCTGAAACACGGATACCGCAGGAATAGAGTGTTTCAAACATGGCACGATCCCGCTTGCCCGAAAGATCGTCGGTGCCGATGGTGTCGAGAAGCCGAAAGACGTCATCCACGGAGAGGCATGCGGGAATGGGCTTTTCCTGTTTGGGTGTCCGGAGCTGCTCCGCAGGATTGCGCTCCACCTCCCCCCGTCCCACGAGAAATCCGAAAAAAGAGCGTATCGCCGACAACTTTCGGGCGATGGTTTTTTTCGTATTCTTCCCGTGGAGCGCTCCGAGATACCCTCGGACCACCTGGGGGGTGACCGCCGTCGGACAGACGCCGGCGTCCTCTCCGATCATCTCGTTTTCCGCCAGATAGGCGCAAAACTCTTCCACGTCATGACGGTAGGCCCGGCACGTGTGTTCGGAATACCCTTTTTCCACGCCGAGAAAGCGGATAAAGGCTTCGATCGGCATCGTCGGGAGGTCTGCGGGCATCAGAACGCGATCAGATCTTCCAGCGCCTGCCAGCTGTCCACCTCGATAAAAGGGTGCGCCTTCCGGTTCCAGGGCTGCCTGAAGAGAATGGGTGTTATTCCCGCCCTTTCCAAATCGAAACAGGTTTCGAGGCGATCCTCGACAAAATAGCGCCTGCGGCGTTCCCGCAGCACATCGGCCTTGGCCTCAAAGGATCCGGTGGCGGTGATGTCCACACCGGAGGCGGATACGGACAGGGTCTTAAGCATCCACTGATGGATGGGTTCGGGCGTCGGCCGGGCCGTTACGAAGCAAAGGGGGCCGAAGGTGCTTTCCAACCTTGTCAAAACCTCGCGGGCTCCCCGAAGTGGCCTCAAGCCCTCATCCCGACTGCCGTCCAGCAGCTTTTCGATGATCTCTCCGATAACCGCCGTCGATATATCCAGGCAATCCTCGAGCATGTAATGGGTGATATCGTCATAGGCAATATGGGTGATGGCATAATCTTCTCGCGCGATGTCGATAAACAGCCGCATGGTATCCGCCACCACGCCGTCGATATCGAAGGCCAGGGATGCGGGATCGATCACCCGCGTCTCAAATCCGGTTCCATACATTCGTTACGCCACCCTGCGGGTTTTCTTCTTGAGCCGGATCATCCGTTTGCGATAGATTCCGGCCATCCGCTCGTCTTGGGACGCCTGGGCCGATTCACGCTTGGCCTTCAACTCCCGGATCTTTTTTTTCAACTCCCGTACGCCGGTGTCCGTTTTCTTCCGGGCCGGCTCCTCGATGCCCCGGGCCTTGCGAATCTCGGAGATGAGTTCCTCCTTGTTCATGCCGTGGGCTCCTGTTATGCCGTCAGTGCTCATGGCCAGTTCACGAAGTTCCTTGGATGTCATTTTCTCCAGGGGTTTTTCCTTGGTTTCTTTTTTTTTGTCGCCCATACAATAAAACTCCTTTCCAGTGGTCGTTTTGAGGAATCGGTGCAAAAAAGCACAAGCGGAGGTCGCCCCCCGCCCATTGTTTCATTCCAAAAGTGAGATTTTTAAACCATTTTTTCAAGTCATGTCAAGGACTAAATCAGCGCCATCACCTTCAGGATCATCTTTATGTCCTCCCAGGTTTCTCGTTTCCTCTCGGGATAACGCAAAAGATAGGCGGGATGGTACGTCGGCATCACCCGTATTCCCCGATAATCGTGAAACCGCCCTCTCAACCGGGAGATGGGGGCGTCTATTTTCAGAAGAGAGCGGGTGGCCGTAGCGCCGAGAGTGCAGATGACATCGGGAGAGACGGCCGCGATCTGGCGTTCCAGAAAAGGCACGCAGCATTCAATCTCTTCGGGAAGAGGTGTCCTGTTGGCCGGCGGACGGCACTTGACGATATTACAGATGTAAACCGATTCCCGGACGAGCTTCATGGCATCGATAATCCGGTCAAGGAGCCGGCCGGCCCGCCCTACGAAAGGTTCACCGGACAAATCTTCATCCTCGCCGGGTCCTTCCCCCACGAACACCAGGCGGGCTCGGGGATCGCCCGCCCCGAAGACGATGTTGGTTCGATATCGACAAAGTCCGCAGCGCCGACAGTCGCCCAGGTCGGTCCGGATCTCTTCCATGGTTTTCCCTGGTAAAGTCGGATCTGAGCCCTCTTTGCCCAGCTGATCGAGTCGCCTCTTGTCGATGGCGGTATCGAACCCTTTGCAACCGCATGCGGCCATAAACCGCAACGTGTTGCGAAAACCGGCGATGAGGCGTGAGAATTCCTCGCCCATAGCGGCCTGTGGATCGTCTAAAGGCATCGTTCGCGCACCCGATCGAGAATGATATGCGCCACGGCGTCCTTGTCCATCTCCGCCAGGGGTTCGCAGCTCCCGTCCCGAAAAAAAAGGGTCACCCGGTTGGTGTCGCTCCCAAATCCCGACGCGGGATGGCCTACCAGATTGCCGACGATCATGTCCAGATTTTTCCGAACGAGTTTCTCCCGGGCATTCTCTTTCAGATCACGTGTTTCCGCGGCGAATCCGACAAGGATTTGATGGGTTTTCCGCTCCCCCAACGACTTGAGAATATCCTCGTTTTTGATCAGGGTGAGAACCAGCTGGTCCGCTGTTTTCTTGATCTTGTGCGCTGCAGTCTCAACGGCGCGATAATCCCCGACGGCGGCGCTCTTGATGATGATGTCCGCGTCCCCCATGTGGTCGAAAACGGCGAGGGCCATCTCCCCGGCCGTCCGGACCCTGACGGTCTTGACGTTGGCAGGGTCGGGCAATGCCGTGGGACCGCTGACCAGCACGACATCGCCCCCCCGATATTCGGCGGCACGAGCCAGAGCATACCCCATCTTTCCAGAGGAGGGGTTGCTGATGAAGCGAACAGGATCGATGGGCTCACGGGTCGGCCCGGCCGTCACCAGAACCGTCTTTCCCGCCAGATCCTTTCGGGTCAGAAGGGCCGTCAGTCGGTCCAATATCTGCGCCGGTTCAGGTAAACGTCCCGGACCTACGGTCCTGCAGGCCAGCTCACCGGCCCCCGGTTCCAGAACCAGATGACCGTCTGATTTCAGACACTCGAGATTCCGCTGCACCGACGGATTCAGATACATGTCCGAATTCATGGACGGACAAATCACCATCGGGCACGTCACTGCCAGAAGAAAAGTGCTGAGGGCGTCGTCGGCGAACCCATGCGCATATTTCGCAACCATGTTGGCGGTCGCCGGCGCTATCACGACGCCCTGGGCGTCCTGAGCCCATTCGATATGGCGAATGGAGGCGTCGGGATCGCTTCTGTCAAAAAGATCGGTACAAACCCGCTTTCCGGAGAGGGCTTCGAAGGTCATCGGCCCGACAAACCGGGTCGCATTTCGAGTCATCATCACCCTCACGTCGGCGCCGCTTTTGGTGAGCAGACGAAGCAGTTCCACGCTCTTGTAGGCCGCGATGCCGCCCGAGACGCCAAGCACGATGCGTACGCCGTGGATGGACGTTTTCATCCCGTTGAAATACCTCCGAATTCAGTTGGTCGGGAAAGCCCCCTCCGGCAACGGCGATGTATCGAAGCCCGAGGACGGGTTTTGAATATTGAGAACGGACGGCAACACCGAAATCTCGGCCTTGGACTGCCAGGCTCCCTCTGATATGGCGATGACACACCAGCGGGTCTCCTTCAGAAAGAGAAGAATCGTCTTGGCGGTAGATACCGATCCGGTCAGTTTCCAATTGTCTTTGGCCATATTCTCTTTGAAAAAAGCGACCAGAGATCCCCGATCGACCCTTCCTTTGAAAACCATCATGCCTGCCGCAAATCCGCGGGACTGAAAAGTCGAGGAAGCGTCCCGATCCGGTTTGAGCTCCCCTGGAATCAGAATATCGTTGAATCCGTCATAGTAAAGGGGCGCCGGACCCGCCGCGGCCGGACTGCCGGCAGCGTCGTTGCCCTTCAGACTCGAACACCCGGCCAGCCCGCATAACAGGAACAGGAGCATCACACCGGTCAAGGCATTTTTGCGGAATCCACCATGGTTCATCATCTTGTTTCCTTCCTTATCATTTATGACGTTATCAGGGGATGAGACTGCAAGCGCACGGGTCAAGGCGCTTTCAGCCGTTTATACGTTAACGTTTCAATACCGGCCCGTAGCATAGGAGACGATTTATGATGATTCCCACAGCCGGCATGCAGGCTATTCGGGATATCCGTCAGGATAGCGCCGGTGCCAGTTCCAGGCGGTCTCGATGATGGCGTCAAGATCGGAATACTGCGGACGCCAACCCAACTCTCGTATCGCTTTTTCCGAAGACCCGATCAGTACCGGTACGTCTCCAGGTCGACGCTCCTCGAACCGGACGGGGATGCTCGCCTGCGTAATCCCTCGGGTTCGTTCGATGACCTCCCGAACCGTAGCGCCGTCGCCGTTTCCAAGGTTGTATTTTCCGCCGGGACCGCCGGCCAACAGTCTTTCGAGTGCCAGAAGATGGGCCTGAGCCAGATCCTCCACATGAATGTAGTCCCGGACGCATGTGCCGTCCCGGGTCGGATAATCATCGCCGTACACGCTTAAAAAATCCCGTTGCCCCAAAGCGGTTTTGATAATAATGGGAATCAGATGGGTTTCCGGCCGATGATCCTCCCCCAGATGACCGTCGGGGTCCGCACCGGCGGCATTGAAATATCGAAGGCAGACGGCGCGAAGCCCGTAGGCTGATTCGACGTCGTCCAGGATCTGTTCAACCATCCATTTGGTTCGGCCGTAGGGGGTGATGGGGTGCTGAACGTGATCTTCCGACATGGGCGTTCCGTCGGAAACGCCGTAGGTCGCACAGGAGGAGGAAAAAATCAACCGATTCACCCCATGGCGGACCATGCCCTGGAGAAGATTGATGGTATTGGCGACGTTGTTTCCATAATACTTCAGAGGGATATCCACCGATTCAGGAACGCAGGTGTATGCAGCGAAATGAAGTACCCCCTTGATGTCGTATTCGGAAAAAACACGATCCAGCGTTTCGGGGTCGCCAATGTCGCCTTGAATAAAGGGCCCCCACTGAACCGCCGCCCGATGCCCGCAGACCAGATTATCGAGAACGATCGGCCTGTATCCTCGCCGCCAGAGGTATTTGCACATGTGGGAACCGATATATCCCGCACCGCCCACAACCAGAATTTCGTTGTCTGCCATAACCGCCTCCGCATCGGAACCGGACGTCTGAAGCAAAGGGTGTCGGTTGAAACCATCCGCAGCGGGTTCCGAAGGATGAAATTCTTATAATTATATATGACATCCGTATCGGTGTCAATAAACGACTCGACTCAGTTCGCGATGTTGACGGGAAGAAGGCTGATTTCGCCGGAACCATAAAAAATATTGACGAAAACAGCCGGGAATGGTTTATAGGTGCCGATTTGGATTACCGTCACCTGAAAGGAATTTGTGAATGGGCCTATTCAATTATAGGGAAATGCCGCTGACGCCCGCATGCCGTTCCCCTTTCGGCCGTCAAGCCGTCTGAGATTGGTTTCGTCCACCGTTTTTTCGCGTGCATTGCCGCATCAACCCCAAAGAACAGCATGACATCCTATGACTGAAAGAACTCCCATCGCCGTAGTTGGGATCGGCGGCGTATTTCCCGGTGCCGTCGATCTGGACGCTTTCTGGCACAACATCGCTAACGGATTGGAATCGATTCGAAAGATTCCCGAACACCGTTGGCCCGTCGCGCCGGCCAAGGTCGTCGCCCCGATTCCGGCGCCGGACATGGCGCTGTCCATTCGGGCCGGCATCGTAGACGCCTTTGAGCCCGATGCCGAGGCCTGGGGTCTCGATCCACTGCTGGCGGCGGATCTCGATCCCCTCTACCATCTGGTCCTCAGGGCCGGCCATGCGGCCTATTCCGACTGCGGAGGGAAGGCTTCGGATTCCGCCCGCACAGGAGTGATCCTCGCCGCCATTGCATTGCCCACCGATGCTGCTTCCCGAATCGCTCAGGAAATTTTCGGCCGGGATCTGGCCGAACGATGCCTGAAGGAAACTCTCGGCAATGCCACTGTTCCACCGTTCCGCACACTGAACCGGCGTCAATGCCTGGCCGCCCGTGTCACGTCCCTCCCGGGAGCCCTTCTGGCGCGTTCACTGGGACTGGGCGGCGGCAGCTGCACCCTCGATGCCGCCTGCGCATCGTCCATCTATGCCGTCAAACTGGCCTGCGACGCCCTCGAGTCGCGACGAATGGATGCCGTACTGACGGGGGGCGTCTCTCGGCCGGACAATCTTTACACCCAAATCGGTTTCAGCCAGCTGCGCGCCCTCTCACCTTCGGGTCGATGCGCCCCCTTCGATGCCGGCGCAGACGGTCTCGTGGTCGGGGAAGGGGCAGGCATGCTGATGCTGAAACGGCTGGACGACGCCGTGGCTCAGGGCGACAGGATCTATGCCGTTATCCGGGGTATCGGGCTCTCCAACGACATGCGGGGCAACCTGCTTGCACCTGACACCGAAGGACAGTTGCGGGCCATGCAGGCAGCGTATGCGGCAGCGGAGTGGTCGCCGTCGGCGGTGGATCACATCGAGTGTCACGGTGCGGGAACGCCTTTAGGGGACCGCGTCGAGTTGACCAGCCTGAGGGCTTTGTGGAAAGGCACCCGATGGTCCCGAGGCATATGCGCCATCGGGTCGATCAAATCGATGATCGGGCACCTGCTTACCGCAGCCGGAGCCGCGGGAATGCTCAAAACCCTTCTGGCGATGAAGCACGCGACACTGCCGCCTTCCCTTCATTTTACCCGAGCGGCCGACGGAAGCCCCCTTGAAGGCGGCCCCTTTCGGGTGCAGACCGAGGCCCAGCCATGGGAACCCCGGGAAGATGGGCAACCGCGCCGTGCTGCCGTCAGCGCCTTCGGCTTCGGCGGGATCAATGGACACCTTCTGTTCGAGGAATACCATCCCGTTGCCACCGCCCGACCCAAACCAAACCGGTCCTCCGCCGTGGCGGACACACCGCCGCCCGAGATCGCCATCGTCGGAATGGCGGTCCATATCGGCCCCCTCGAGACCCTGAAAGCTTTTCAGGAAGCGGTTTTCAGGGGCGAGCCCGCTTGTCGGAAACGTCCGACAGGGCGTTTCAAAGGCGCGGACGATGTAGCCGCGGATCATCTGGCGGGACAAGGGGACCACGGGGCTTATCTCGAAAATTTTGCCGTCAATGTCGGCGCGTTCCGCATTCCGCCCAAGGAGATCCCGGACATCCTGACGCAGCAACTCCTGATGCTGAAAACAGCGTCGGACGCCCTCGAAGATGCTCGAATCTCTCTCGGTGGCGAACATCCCCGTGCAGGGGCCGCCATCGGCATGGAATTCGACATGGAAGACACCGACTTCCACACGCGATGGCAGATGATCCATCAGGAAGAGGCCCTCAGGGACGCCCTTCGTCAAAGCCTTCCGGATCTGGACGAGGCATCGGCGTCCCAGTGGCTGACAGCGCTTCAAGACGCCCTCTCCCGCCCCCTCACCGCCACCAGGGTGGTGGGATCCCTGGGGGGCATCGTCGCCAGCCGTGTGGCCCGGGAATTCCGGTTCGGTGGTCCGAGCCACGTGGTTTCCTGCGGAGCGGCATCGGGTCTTCGCGCTCTCGACATCGGGATCCGATCCCTTCAGCGGATGGAAACAGACACCTTCCTGGCTGGGGCGGTGGAACTCACCGGGGACGTCCGCAACATGGTGATCGCCTCGAAAATTCGCCCCTTCAGTACCGGCGATACGGTCCGGCCCTTCGACATTGATGCCGACGGGACCCTCCCCGGAGAAGGCGCCGTGGCGCTGGTTCTCAAACGGCGCGATCAGGCAGTCGCCGACGGCGATCGGATCTATGCCGTCGTCAAAGGTCTCGGAGGCGCCTCGGCAGACGGCGAAGATCCCAAGGCCATGAAGGCGGCTTACGCCCGCTCCCTGAGGCGGGCACTGAATGACGCCGGCATTCCGGCGGGCTCGGTCGGTTACGTGGAAGCGCACGGCAGCGGGAACCCCGATGAGGATCGGATCGAAACCGAAGCGCTCCACGAGGTATTCAATGATGAAACGAACCGTCCCGCCGTGGGATCCCTGAAATCTCTGGTCGGCGATACGGGCGCGGTGTCGGGCCTGGCATCTGTGGTCAAGACCGCTCTGTCCCTCTACCACGACATCATACCGCCGCTCAGCGGTTTTACGGCGCCCGCCCACGAGGCCTGGCTGTCAGAGAGATTTCACATCCCCATCCAGCCCCAGTTCTGGATCCGGGACCGAAAGGACGGTCCTCGTCGGGCCGCCGTCTCTTCCATGACGACGGACGGCAACACGGTTCACGCCGTTCTGGAAGCCGTTGACGGGTCTCTCCCCGAAAAAATTTCCGTCCGGAACGATCGGGAGCGACAGCGCCCCCTGGGGCTTGAAGGCCCGGGGCTGTTTGTCGTGGAAGGCCAACACCCTGAAACCCTTCTTGAAGGACTCGACCGTCTGGATCGCCACTCCCGAAATGACGCCGCGACGATGGCGGCATCCGCGGCCGCATGGTTCCGTGAGCGCCGCCCCGTTGCCCCGGGACAGCCCATGGCCGCAGCCGTCGTCGCCCACACCCCCGATGCTCTCCGCCATTGGGTCGACGAATGTCGAAGCGCCGTCCGATCTCGAACACCCCGGAAGATCATCGGATCGAACGGTGTGGCTTTTTTCCCCGAACCGATGGGACCGGAAGGCCGGATCGCCTATGTCTACCCCGGATCGGGGAACCATTATCTTGGCATGGGCAGGGGCGTCGGCGTTCAGTGGCCTGAAATCCTGAGGGAGATGGACCGGGAGACCCAGGCACTCAAAACCCAGATGTTCCCCGGATGCTATATACCGTTTCGTGTCTCGTGGGAGAATGGATGGGAAGCGGCGGCACACCGCAAGATTGTCTCCGACCCCCATCACATGATTTTCGGTCAGGTGGTGCACGGCGGCATGATGACTCGTCTGGCGGGTCGGTTCGGACTCAGGCCCGATGCGGTGATCGGCTACAGCCTCGGAGAGTCGGCCGGCCTGTTCGCCACGGAGGCATGGCCTGAACGGGGCGAGATGCTGAGACGAATGCAGGAGACTTCCCTTTTCAAGACCGACCTGGCCGGCCCCTGCAATGCCGCCAGAAGCGCCTGGCACCTTCCGGAAGATCAGGCGGTGGACTGGCGAGTCGCCGTCGTAAACCGGAGGGCGGCCGAAGTCCGGGACGCTCTTCCCCGTTGGCCCTTGGCGCGGCTGTTGATCGTGAACACGCCTTCTGAATGCGTCATCGGCGGCAACGGCGATCACGTCGCCGGCATTATCCGGACCCTCAACTGCGAAGCTGTATACCTGGAAGGCGTGGTCACCGTTCACTGCGACGCCGTTGTTCCCGTCGCGGAGGCATACCGGGAGCTTCACCGATTCCCCACATCGCCCCCTCCCGACATTCAGTATTACAGTTGCGCTCTGGGTCGGGTCCAGGCGATGACCGAAGCATCGGCGGCTGAAGACATCCTCGCCCAGGCCGTTGCAGGATTCGATTTCCCGGCGACGATAGAACAAGCCTATGCCGACGGTATACGGCTTTTCATCGAAATGGGACCCCAGTCCTCCTGCAAGCGAATGATCGGCCAGATCCTTCAGGGGAAACCCCATTCAGCCGTTTCCATCTGCGAACGCAGGGAAGACGACACCCTTACGGTTCTCAAGTTTCTGGGAACGCTCGCCGCCGAGCGGGTATCGCTGGATCTTGAACCGCTTTACGGCGAGGCGGCCTTTTCCGAAGCGCCGATAGAAATCCATAGCCCTCAAGATCGGGGTCTCGGAACCATCCAAAGAATCGTCGGGGGAGGAACTCCGAAATCGTTACCGGCCCCTCCCCTTCCGATCCGCCCTTCCGCACTTCCGGAGCCGTCCGGAGCACCCTCGGAAAAATCGTCTCACCGAGGTGACGGTGTTGCCGGTTCGGCGGCAGCCCAACGCCTCCCTCTCCACCCGCCGGTGCCGGAAAGGATACCTCATGGCGACGTCGGCACGAAGACCATCCAAGCCGTCGAAAAGCATCCGCCGGCGCCGCACTGTTTCGCCGGCGCCGAGCGCCCGCCCTTCTCCCGATTTCTCGCCGCAGTGACCGACAACATCGCCGCCACGGCCGAAGCCCATAAGGCATTCCTCGACTTTTCCGACGCCCTGACCCGAAATTACGGCAAGAGCTTTGCTATCCAGGTTCGTCTTCTCGAGGAAATGACAACCGTCGAAGGGGATCTTTCCTCGAGGGCTCAAACACCAAGGGAGGCCCGGGGCACCGCGCAAGTCGGCGACCCGCAGCCGGCGTATTCCCGGGAGATGTGCATGGAATTCGCCGTCGGCTCCGCAGCCCGCGTGTTGGGGCCCGAATTCGCCGTAGTGGACACCTATCCGGTACGGGTTCGACTTCCGGATACCCCCCTCATGCTGGTGGATCGGATCCTTTCGATCGAGGGTCGGAAGGGCGGATTGGGCTCGGGGCGAATCGTCACCGAACACGACGTCCTCCCCGATGCCTGGTATCTCGACGGAGATCGGGCACCTACATGTATTTCCGTGGAAGCGGGTCAGGCCGATCTTTTTCTGTCAGCCTACCTGGGTATCGACCTCCGGGTGAAAGGAGAACGCGCCTACCGCCTGCTCGACGCCAAGGCCACCTTTCATCGGGGGTTACCCCGACCGGGCGAGGTCATCCGGTATGACATCCATATCGACAAGTTTGTCCGGCAAGGCAAAACCTATATGTTCTTCTTCCGCTTCGAGGGGTTCATCGGCGCCGAACATCTTATCACCATGCGGGACGGCTGTGCCGGATTCTTCACCGAAGCCGAGGTTCGCAATTCCGGCGGCATCATCCGACAAGAGACCGGAACAGCCCCGCAACCGGGCAGCAAAGACTTCACCGAACTGGTGCCCATGGTGGTCGAACAATATGACGATTCAGCGGTGGACGCCCTTCGTCAGGGCGATCCGGCCCGTTGCTTCGGTACAGCCTTCAACGGCGTGACGCTGCCTGCCGGCGTCCGGCTGCCCGGAGGACTTATGCGTCTCGTCCATCGTGTCGTCGGACTGGAACCCGGAGGCGGTCGGTATGGGCTGGGCATCATTCGGGCGGAGGCCGACGTCCGACCCGACGACTGGTTCCTTACCTGCCATTTCACCGATGATATGGTCATGCCGGGGACCCTGATGTACGAATGCTGCATGCACACCCTCAGAATCTTCCTCCAACGAATGGGATGGATATCGGAAAACCCCGAGGCCCGTTATGAACCGGTCCCCGGCAAAGAAAGTATTCTCAGGTGCCGGGGTCCCGTTACTCCCGCGACACGAAAGGTGCTTTACGAGGTTGAAATCGCCGCGCTCGGTTACGATCCGGAGCCCTATGCATTGGCCGATGCCATGATGTATGCCGACGGCCGACCCATCGTCCGTTTCGAGAACATGTCCATGAAATTGTCGGGAGAAACCCGCGAAAACTTAACGTCTTTCTGGAAGTACCGTTCCACGGGCCATTCCGTGCAGACCGTCGTGTTCACCCGGGAGCAGCTCATGGCCTTTTGCACGGGAAAGCCGTCGGATGCTTTCGGTGAACCCTACCGGATCTTTGACCGGGAAAGAAAGCTCGCCCGTCTCCCCCGACCCCCATATCTGTTTATGGATCGCGTCGTCAAATGCGACCCTGAACCCTGGGTGCTCAAGCCGGATGGATGGATCGAAGCCGAATACCGTTTTTCCCCGGAAGACTGGTATTTCAAAGCGGATCGGAGCGGTATTCTCCCCTTCTGCATCCTGTTGGAGATCGCGCTCCAGCCCTGCGGCTGGCTCGCCGCCTACATGGGTTCCGCCCTCCAAAGCGATCAGGACCTCAAATTTCGAAACCTGGGCGGTACCGCCGTCATACACCGGAATGTCCCGAGAGGAGCCGGTCTCTTGACCATGCGGGCTCGGTTGACCCGGTCTTCCACGGCCGGGGGCATGATTATCGAGCATTTCGACCTGGCGGTATTGAGCGACGAAGCACCCGTTTACACCGGAACCACCTATTTCGGTTTTTTCACGGAAGCCGCTCTGGCGGAGCAGGCCGGCATCCAGGGAGCCGCCGCCTCGGCTTATCAACCCACCCTGGAGGAGATCAGCTGCGGAGAATCCCATGCTTTCAGCGTCGAAAGGCCGCTGTCGCCGGAAGATACGATCATCGACCCCTCGCCGTCGCCGGCCCTTCCCGCGAAGGCCCTCAGTATGATCGACGCCGTCGAGCTCTGGGCTCCCGACGGCGGGCCCTTTGGTCTGGGGTTCATTCGCGGCGTGAAGACCGTCGATCCGGGCGAGTGGTTTTTCCAGGCCCATTTTTACCAGGATCCGGTATGCCCGGGATCCCTGGGCGTCGAATCCTTCATACAACTGATTAAGTTCGCAGCAATCCGGCGCTGGCCGAACCTCCGGGGAACTCACCGTTTCGAGCTGCTCACGGGTCAGACCCATCAGTGGATTTATCGCGGCCAGATTCTTCAGACCCACCAGAGAATCGAGGTGGACGCCGTGATCACCAAGGTGACGGAAGGGGATACGCCGACCATACAGGCAGACGGATTTATAAAGGTTGACGGTTTGTTTATCTATCGGCTGGACAATTTCGGGCTGAAACTGATGCCCATCGACTGATACATTCGTAACGATCAATTCATACGGTTCCGCAACACGTTCGATCAAGAAGGCTTACGAATTCCGAGACCCGCGGCGAACCACCATCAGGTTGCGGCAACGACGGATGAGGATTGACTCAGATATCGGACGGTTGACCGAATCGTCAATAGTTCATTCTGGAGAACGGCAGGGTTATGCAATTCAACAATGTTTACATCGATGCCTTTGGGTACGAACTGCCGCCGAACGTGGTGGCTTCACGGGACCTCGAAGAACGCCTTGCACCCCTTTACCGGCGCCTCCGTCTCAAAAGCGGACAACTCGAGGCCATTACCGGAATCTATGAGCGTCGATTCTGGGATCCAGGGTTCAAGGTCTCCGAAGGCGCCGCAGCAGCAGGTCGAAAAGTTCTCGACACCGCCTCGATCTCAACGGGTGATATCGGCATGCTGATTTTTGCCGGCGTCTGTCGGGACAACCTCGAACCGGCAACGGCCTGCGCGGTGGCCGATGCGCTGCAAATCCCATCCGAAGCCCAGGTTTACGATGTGTCCAACGCATGCCTTGGGGTCCTGAACGGCATGATCCATATCGCCAACGCCATCGAGTTGGGACATATCCGCGCAGGCCTTGTCGTCTCTTGCGAAACGGCTCGGGAAATCGTCGACATCACCATCAACCGCCTCCTCGAGATTCAGGACATGACCCTGTTCAAAGAGACCATTGCCACCTTGACCGGCGGATCGGGGGCGGTGGGAGTGGTCATGACCCATTCATCCCTTTCCCGCAGGGGGCATCGCCTCGTGGGAGGGGTCGCCCGGCATGCCGCCCGTTTTCACCGGCTCTGCCTGTGGGGTCCCGATGCCGGACGCGCCGTCCACGGCACGCCCGTCATGAAAACCGATTCCATAGGCGTTCTCAAAAACGGCGTCAACCTGGGCATCGAAACCTACCACGCATTTGCGGCGGAAATAAAATGGCCGGCGGATGCCCCGGACCGGATCATCTGCCACCAGGTCGGGGCGTCCCACCAGAAAACAATCCTCGAATCCATCGGCATCCCTCTGGAAAAGGATTTCGTAACGTTTCCGTTCCTGGGCAATATCGGAACGGTCTCTCTGCCCGTCACAGCCGCCATCGCCGCCGAACGAGGGGTTCTTCAAAAAGGCGACAGAGTCGGTTTTTTCGGCATAGGGAGCGGCCTGAACTGCATGATGCTCGGCATCGACTGGTAAGCTTATCCTGAAAGGAAGACGCGTATGCCCCCAAATAAATTCGACATGTCGGCGTTTCGCACCCTCTACCCGTTTCAATCTCATTTCCTCGACATCGACGGACTGAGCTATCATTATCTCGATGAAGGCCAAGGATCCGCGGTAGTCATGCTCCACGGCAACCCGACCTGGTCATTTTATTTTCGAGAAATGGTTCGAGCCCTGTCGCCGGATTTCCGGGTCATCGTGCCGGATCACATGGGATGCGGCCTCTCGGATGCCCCGTCTCCTCGCCGATACGACTACCGTCTCAGGAACCGGGTCGACGACCTCGAACGACTTCTGGATCATTTGAGCCTCGACAGCCCTCTGACGCTGATGGTACACGACTGGGGCGGCATGATCGGACTATGCTATGCCATCAGACATCCGGAGCGTATCGGGAAGTTGATCATCACCAATACCGCCGGGTTTTTCCCTCCCGGAAAAAAGCGCCTTCCCCTGAGACTCCGACTGATCAGAGACCTGCCGCTGTTGGCCGTCCCCGCCGTTCTGGGACTCAACATCTTTTCCCGGGCCGCCGTTTTCATGGCCCCCGGAAGCCGGCTGGACCGAGCCGTTCGCCTCGGACTCACGGCGCCCTATCATTCACCCGCACGTCGAATGGCCACCCTCAAGTTCGTTCAGGACATTCCCCTGTCGCCCGAAGACCCCAGCTATTCCATGGTTCGCCGCGTGGCGGATCATTTGCATGATCTCTCTCATCTTCCGACGCTCATCCTTTGGGGCCTCGCCGATTTCGTTTTCGACACTGATTACCTGGATGAGTGGCGCCGGCGCTTTCCCCGGGCAGAAGTCCATGCATTTTCAGACGGAGGCCACTATCTCCTGGAGGATAAAAGCCCGGCCGTCATCCCCCTCGTCAAAGATTTCTTGAAAAAACATTCTGATTGAGTTAATAATTACTCTTATTTTTATTTTGTCTCCCTCCAAACCCAATCACAGGTGGGCTCCAAAAGGTAACTAAAGGTAAATAATGGATACAATCGATCGGGTCGACGGACTTCCGGAAGAAGACGTAAATGGCAACAGAGGATACAGGGAACCCGACGCACCTCCAATTCAGGCGGATACGGATCGTCGGCCCCTCAATATCGCTTATCGTTTGAAGGAGTCGGCAGTCAAGTATCCGAACAAACGCGCTGTCGTCTATCCCGCAGGATGGGACGACAGCAACCGTGTCGCCTATACGCATTTGACGTTTACCCAGCTTGACAAAGAATCGGATTGTCTGGCCCACGGCCTTGAGCGGGTCGGTATCAGACGGGGCACCCGAACGCTCTTGATGGTCCCCCCCAGCCTCGATTTTTTTGCGTTGACCTTTGCCTTGTTCAAGATCGGCGCCGTCCCCGTCGTCGTGGATCCGGGCATGGGGGTCAAACGGATGATCCAGTGCATTCAGGAAAGCAAACCCGAAGGCTTCATCGGGATTGCCAAAGCGCATCTCCTGCGATGGCGGTATCCGGCATTCTTCCGCACCGTCACCACTTGGGTGAGCGTCGGGCGCCGGTGGTTTCCGGGCGCCTTCAACCTCAAGCAGGTCCACCAGCGTCCCTGGGTGCCCTACCAGCCCGCCGTCACCTATGCCGACGAGATTGCGGCCATTCTTTTCACCACCGGAGCCACCGGACCCGCCAAGGGCGTGATCTACACCCACGGCAACTTCGATGCACAGGTCCGCCATATCCAGAGCTACTTCGGCATCGGACCCGACGAGATCGATCTGCCCACTTTTCCCCTATTCTCCTTGTTCGACCCGGCTCTCGGCATGACCGCCGTCATCCCGGACATGGATCCCACCCGACCGGCAGAGGCCGATCCCGAAAAGATCGTCGATATTATCGAGGATCAGGGGATCACCAATATGTTCGGATCGCCGGCCCTGTTGAACCATGTAGGAGAGCACGGTCGCAGCGCCGGAATCACGCTGCCTTCTCTGAGGCGGGTTATCTCCGCCGGTGCTCCGGTAATGCCCGCCATAATCGAAAAATTTTCCGGAATGCTGCCCGAGGACGCGGAGATCTATACGCCCTACGGGGCCACGGAAGCCATGCCGGTCCTATGTCTGGGCGCCAAGGAAATTCTGAGCGCTACCCGCAAATTCAGCGAACAGGGATACGGTATCTGCGTCGGCCGTCCCGTAGGCGACATCACCGTCGGCATCATCCGCATTACCGACAATCCCATCGAACAGTGGTCCGATGACCTTCTTGTGGAAAAGGGCGAGATCGGCGAAATCGTCGTCAAAGGGGATGTGGTCACCCGCCGCTATTTCGAAAGGCCCCAGGAGGAGACGGCGGCGAAGATACCTGACGGCGACGCGTTCTGGCATCGTATGGGCGATGTCGGTTGGCAGGACAACAAGGATCGGGTCTGGTTCTGTGGTCGGAAAACCCATCGCGTCGTCACGGAAAACGGGCCGCTGTTCACCATTCCCTGCGAAGCCATCTTCAATCAGCATCCCGCCGTCTTCAGGAGCGCTCTGGTCGGCGTGGGCAGGGCGCCGCACCAAAAGCCCGTGATTTGCATCGAGTTGAACAAGAATGACAAGAATGTCAACAAGGATGCCCTGAAGCACGAGCTGCTCAATCTGGCGGCCAAACACCCCATGACCCAGGAGATTAAAACCATCCTGTTCCATGACGGTTTTCCGGTGGACATTCGTCACAACGCCAAGATCTACAGAGAACAGCTTGCGGCATGGGCAACAAAATAGCCGACGGCGACATCCTCGTTACCGGCGGGGGCGGATTTCTGGGCGGCGCCATCGTTCGGGAACTGGTTCAGCAGGGCGAAACCGTTCGGACCTTCTCCCGGGGACACTATACCGGCCTCGATGATCTCGGCGTTCGCCAGATCCGCGGAGACCTGACCGATCCCGAGGCGGTGGAACGCGCCTGCCGCGGCGTCGAGGTCGTCTTCCACACAGCGGCCAAACCCGGCGTCTGGGGGGATGGAAAGGTCTATTACAGCGCCAATGTGACGGGTACCGGGAACATCCTTCGAGCGTGCCGGAAAACCGGGGTCGCCCGGCTGATCCATACCAGCTCTCCCAGCGTCATCTTCGACGGCACCGATATGGAAGGCATCGATGAAACCGCACCCTACCCGACATATTACACCGCCCACTATCCCCGGACCAAGGCCCTGGCCGAGCAGGCAGTGGTCGCCGCCGCAGCGGAAGGACTTCCGGCCGTCGTTATCCGTCCGCACCTGATCTGGGGGCCGGGCGATCCCCACTTGACACCCCGGATCCTGAAAAGGGCCGCCCGTCTCAGAATTGTCGGAAACGGCCGGAACCGGGTCGACACTATTTACATCGACAACGCGGCAAAGGCCCACCTGCTCGCGGCTCAGGCCCTTCGAGATCGTCCCGAGATCTCCGGCCGCATCTATTTCGTCAGTCAGGACGATCCGATCCCCCTGTGGGACATGATCAACGCGATTCTCGCCGCCGCCGGGAAGCCGCCGGTGCGACGGACCATCTCCAAACGGCAGGCCGCTTTTGCCGGACATCTTATGGAATGGCTGTACCGTGCCTTCCGCCTCCCCGGCGAACCCCCCATGACGCAGTTTGTCGCCGAAGAATTGGCCACTGCCCATTGGTTCGACATCACTGCTGCGAAAAGAGATTTGGGGTACCGGCCGGAAATTTCCATAGCGGAAGGGCTGAAAAGGCTTGCCGATTCCCTGTCCCCCCTCCGGAAACAAGCGGTTCCTTAATCTCGAAATCTCCTCCGGAGCGACCTGCTGGTTCAAGCATCGAATGGTTCAGGGGCGTCTGTCCCCCAGAATCCATTTTTTCAGGGCCCGGGTAATCCAGCGGCCCAACGGCGCTGCGGCGACATATCCGATGACGGCGATCATGAAAAACAGCACCACTCCGCCGGCCGCCCCCAGGTCCTGAGGCCGAATCCGGGGAACCACAACCCATGCGGCGATGAGACCTGTGATAATCTGCCAGGTGTCCGGCAGGAAGAGCACATAAAAGAAGATGTAACCGAAACGCCATTGTCTTTTTCGCAAAACAACACCTCTTGATCGTCATGATTTGGAGACTGACTGGAGGTACCCTATAGCAGTTCCGGAAGTTTCATGCAATTCCACTTCGACGCCCGCTGAAATTGTCATCCCGCCGGCATTCCGAACGCCTCGTTCCCGATCTGCGAGAAGAGAACCCTTGCGAAGCCTCGTCAAAATGGGCTATAAATTCGCGATCAGCCGACGGGAAGCGTCGGTCGGTCGACCCGTTTCACCGAAGGAAGGCACTGAAACGGCATCTCCCTTGAATCGCCGCCGGAAAGCGCCGGTCGGCAAAACCGAAGCCATAAGATGAAACCCAGGAGACGACTCAATGATCAAGGCGAACACCCTGAAGAAGGGAAATATCGTGGATATCGGCGGCCAGCCCCATCAGGTCAAGGATATGGAAGTCCAAACCCCCTCGGCCCGGGGCAGCAACACGCTCTACAAGGTCCGGTTCACCAATGTGGTCACCGGACAGAAGCTGGATCAGACCTTCAAAGGTAACGACACCCTGGAAGAACTGGAGATGGAGCGCCGTCCCGTCAGCTTCATTTTTCGAAATCAGGACATGTATACCTTCATGGACAGCGAGAATTTCGAACAGTACACGCTGGGGGAAGCGAGCCTGGAGGGAAAGACGGAATGGCTCGTGGAAGGCCTGGAGGAGATCACGGCCCTGTTGTTGAACGGTCGCGTCATGGCCGTCGAACTGCCGGCATCCATCGACCTTGAGATCGTCGATACCGCTCCGGCCCTCAAAGGCGCTTCAGCCACCAACCGCAACAAGCCCGCGACCCTTTCAAACGGGATGACGGTTCTCGTTCCCGAATACCTCACCCCAGGAGAGATGATTCGGGTTAACACCGAAACCGGAAAGTTCATGTCCAGGGTCAAATCGTAATGCGGCTCGAACCGCATACCGTTAAGCCTGGCAGATCATTAAAAAGGGACATCCGCTGAAGCGGATGTCCCTTTTTTAAACTATGTATGCGGCCGGAGCGTTAAACGACCGTCACGTTCACGGCGGCAGGTCCTTTTTGGCCCTGCTCGATGTCAAAGGTGACCCTGTCGCCCTCATCAAGGGATTTGAAGCCGCTTGCATTGATCCCTGAATGGTGAACAAATACATCCGGTCCGTTTTCCTGTTCGATGAATCCATAACCCTTGCTGCTGTTAAACCATTTTACAATTCCATCAGCCATCGTGGTAAATCCTCCATGTTAAAAAATTTTTTTCCGGGTTCCAAACTTCAGGCTACCACTTTGACAAATGGACCTTTCCTTTAGAACGAAACCGGCCCGTCAACCGCGACCGGGCCCTTACTAATGATCGTTATACTATCATATTCAAGGAAAAAATCAAGATTATTTTTAAAATATCGGAAATTTATTTCCAGCCGTAGAATTGCGTCACGCTAAAAAATTGACAGACGGCCGTCATTCCTTTACACAGATGGAAAGGGCGCCATTGAAGGGCCGAGTGTCCCCGGGTTTGAAAATGAAGCCGTACCGTTTGAAGAAAGAAAAACCGAAAAGCCGTACGCCGGGAAAGGAATCGAGAATGAAGGTGTTGATAGCGAATCGGGAGGAGACCACCAGACTGATGCCCATGGATGCCTGTATCGATAGCATGGAAGACGCCCTCAGGCTTCTCGACCAAGGCGACGCCGTTATGCCGTTGCGACAGATGCTCGCCCTGCCCGACAGCAAGAACATCCTGGCACTGATGCCCGCCCACCTTGGCGGCATCGGATCGGTAGGCGTGAAGGTGATCACCATCTTTCCGGGAAATCACGGCACGGAATACGACAGCCATCAGGGTGCCGTGCTGCTCTTTGACACCGAACACGGTCGTCTCCAGGCCATCGTGGACGGAACGGCCGTCACGGCGATCCGGACGGCCGCCGTCAGTGGGGCGGCCACCCGTCATCTCGCCCGCCCCGATGCGAGCGACCTCGCCATTATCGGCTCGGGCACTCAGGCCGGAACCCATCTGGAGGCCATGCTGACGGTCCGGGAGATCCGACGGATTCGCATTTTCAGCCGCTCGACAGCGAGAGCAGATGCCTTTGCCGCCACGGCGGAAAAAAAATTCGGACGAGCCGTCGAGGTGATAAAAACGGCGAAGGCCGCCGTTGAAGGCGCCGACATCATCTGTACCACCACCGCCGCTCACGCGCCTGTCGTCATGGGGGATTGGATTTCTCCAGGCGCCCATATCAATGCCGTCGGCGCCTATCAACCCCATACACGGGAACTGGATACGGCTGCCGTGGCAGGCGCCCGGCTCTATGTCGACCGCCTCGAGTCGGCTCTCCGGGAGGCCGGCGAATTCATCATTCCCAGAAACGAGGGCGTCATCGACACAAACCATATCATCGGTGAACTCGGAGCGTTGCTGTCGGGACGGATCCCCGGGAGACAATCCCCCAGAGACATCACGCTGTTCAAATCTCTCGGCATCGCCGTCGAGGACCTGGCTGCGGCCCGTCTCATCCTGGATCAGGCCCTTAAAAAGAACATCGGCACCTTTGTGGATTTCGGCGGCGGGGAATCGGCGGCATAACCGGAGGCCGGATCAGGCATATGGCAAACCCCACGACAGTTTCAGGTCCGAAGGACCGCCAACTCTGCCGCATGACGGAGACCCGGCGGACGTGTTCCTATCTTCCCGAAAAATTCGCCGCACTGGAATACCGCCTCATCGCAGGTGCGACATCCGAAACCTGTGGACGGCTTGTGGCCCGGGGATGGCGTCGGTTCGGCATCTCCTTCTTTCGCCCCGCATGCGAAGACTGTACTGAATGCCGCAGCCTTCGTGTCGTCGTGGACCGATTTCGACCCTCCAAAAGTCAGCGTCGTTGTATAGCCCGAAACCTGAAAGTCGGAGCAGTTCTCAAACAACCCGGGATCAGCCGCGAACACGTACAACTCTACAATGCGTATCACGAGGACATGCATCATCGCCGCGGATGGCCTTACCGCCCCATAGAGACTCGGGAATATTTCGAATCCTTTGTCATGGGCGCCGGCGACTTCGGGCATGAGATCGCATATTACAAGGATACGCGTCTCGTCGGCATCGGGCTGGTGGACATCCTCCCCGGGGGAATTTCCAGCGTTTACTTCTATCATGACCCCGCCTGGCGACACTGCGGACCGGGTACTTTTTCGATTCTCCGGGAAATCCAATTGGCGAAAACGATGGGTATTCCCCACCTGTATCTCGGTTACTGCATCCGGGGGAACCCATCCATGAGCTACAAATCCCGGTTTGTCCCTCATGAAATTCTCGATCCCCGAACGAAGGGTCACCCATCTCCGTCCTGGCGCCCTCCCGCATAAACCCGCTGCCGGGCGAGCGCCGCCGCTGCAAGCGGTCCCACCGCCGAATCCACATAGTCATAGACACGAGCCCTGGTTTTGCCCGGCGCCGGCCGTAAAACACGGCCCAGGTATTGGAGAAGGCGCCCGCTGAACCTGACAGGAGTGGCGATGAATAAGGTTGCAAGATCCCTGCAGTCGAATCCCTCGCCCACCAGTTGACCGGTGGCCACCAGCACCCGGACCTCGCCGGCTCCAATGCCCTCGAGCACCGCCTTTCGCTGCCGAGGCGGAACATCCCCGGTCAGGAGCGCCGCTTCGATTTTATACCGATACCGCAGCAGCGACTGGAGGACCTCGCAGTGCCGTTTCCGATCCGAGAGCACCAGACAAACCCCCTGCCCCTTCAGGGCTTCCGCCGCCACATCCGCCGCGATGAGGTGATTCCGTCTGTCGTCTGCGGTAAGTTCGGACAGCATCTTCGCATATTCGCGGACCGGATCGTGATAGGGCGAGAAAGCGGTCTCCCGGACCACCACGTCGGCCGCCAGGATGTGGCCGCCTGCCACCAGATCTTCTTTTTCGATGACGTGGTGGACATCGCCAAGATACCAGAAGATCAGCTTGGAGAGCTTGTCCCGCCGCCAGGGAGTCGCCGTAAGCCCCAGCATGAAACGCGCATCGAAGGCGGAGACCGCATCCGTGAAGGTGCGGCTGGGGGTTCGATGGCACTCGTCTACGATAAGGAATCCCGTGTTCGGCGAAACCTCACGGCAGCACTTGCAGAGGGACTGGATCAGCGCCACGGTTACCGGCCTGCCCATCTGTTTTTTTCCCGCACCGATAAGCCCGATGTCGTTTTCGGCCACATCCAGAAACCGTTTGATGCGCTCGATCCACTGAAAAGCGAGTTCCCGGTTGTGCACCACCACCAGCGACGGCTGCCGCCGCCGGGCCATCATATAGAGGGCGATAACGGTCTTCCCGCTGCCCGTCGGGGCCGAAAGAACCCCGAACTCCTTTTTCAGCATCCGCTCCGCGGCCTCTTGCTGAAAAGGTTTGAGGACTCCGTTGAATACCAGCGCCGTTTCTCCAAATGAGCGCCGTCGGTCATCGATCTCACAGGGCACTCCCGCCCGTCGACACATCAGAAGGAGCTGGCGGACAAACCCCCGCGGGACGACGAGGTCGCCCCGGCGGGTTTTCTCATAGGCTCTCACGTACTTGGGCGTATCGCCGTTCCACCGGCCCATCCGTTCGTTTTCCGCCCACCGGGGGTTGAGAAAATTGAGTCGGCGCTTGATCTCGCCTTCGACGTCCTCCGGCACGTTCGACAGGATCAATTGATTGGCAATCAATATGTTCATGCTGACATTCTCTTCTTCCATCTCAACTTTCATAGGCCGGTGCTTTCCGGTCAACATCATGAAAATCGAAAGTTGAATTCCATGTTGAAAGCCCCGCTCTGCTTTCCAGGGAAGATCCGGTGGGTCCCGCTGAAAGTTCGGGATCAGGGCTTGCGAATCCCGTGGAATGCGGTGTGATTGAACAATAAGCCGCAGGAACGGGAAATGAAACGCTGCGCAGATATCGAAGTTCTGCGGGATCGTTATGATTGGCACTCTTCCCGGCGCCGGTCAATAAAGAATTTGTTTGACTTGTACGATCTAATTGCCTATTCAATCATGGAATTATCATCGGCATGAACCGATAGATCCATGGACCTCCCGATAATGATTTTGGCAAGGCCTGGCGATGACGGCATATTGAGAGCATATGTCGACGAAGGAGGTCGCCGTCAAAATCACTATCCGGAAGTCTATACAATTCATCTTCGAGAAGGGACAGACACCACGCCATATGAGCAGCAAAATCCTTATCAACGCCGTTGATCACGACGAATGCCGCATTGCCAAGGTTACGGACAGCAAACTGGAAGAGTTCAATATAGAAAACGCGGCCAGGGAGATCACCCACGGCAATATCTACAAAGGCATCATCACCCGGATCGAGCCCGGGCTTCAATCCGTATTTGTAGATTACGGCGCCGAACGGCACGGCTTTCTTCAAAAGCATGAAATTCACAGTGACTATTTCCAGGACAATCGTACCGGAGAGGATTCCATCAGCAATCTCGTTCGGCGGGGACAGGAACTCCTGGTTCAGGTGACCAAGGACCCCATCCTCAACAAGGGGGCCATGCTGACAACTTTCATCTCCCTGCCGGGACGTTACATCGTCCTGATGCCCGGAAGCAAGAACAAGGGCATTTCCCGGAAGATCGAGGACGAAGAGGAACGCAATCGCCTTAAAGAACTCCTCGGCATGCTCAAAATCCCGGACGGTTTCGGTCTCATTATTCGAACGGCCGGGGCAAGCTGCACCAAAACCCGCCTGGCGAAAGACCTCAGGTATCTCCTCACGCTCTGGAAAAACATCAACAAGAAAGGTATCGGCGAAAGCGCGCCTGCCCTGCTTTACAAGGAGCGTCATCTCGTCCTCCGCTCCATCCGGGATTCCTTCACCCACGATGTGAAGGAGATCCTCGTCGACACGGAATCGGTCTATCAGGAAATCAAAGATTTCATCCATATCATCTCGCCCAAGCATACCCGAATCGTAAAGCTCTACAAAGGGGACAAACCCATCTTTACCAAATATGAGCTGGAAGACCAGATTGCGTCCATTTACGAAAACCGGGTCGATCTGAAATCCGGCGGTTCCATCGTCATCGATCCTACCGAAGCGCTGGTCGCCATTGACGTCAACTCCGGGAAAAGCACCCAGAAACGCTCCATCGAGCAGACAGCGTTCTCCACCAACATCGAGGCCGCCGAGGAGATCGCGCGTCAGTTGAGACTCAGGGATCTGGGGGGGCTGATCGTCATCGATTTCATCGACATGCGGGAGTCCAAGCACAAACTGGAGGTAGAGCGGAACCTCAAATCTTTCATCAAACTGGACAAGGCCCGCATCAAGGTCGGACGGATTTCCCGTTTCGGCCTTCTCGAGATGTCCCGGCAGCGGATCCGCCCCTCCATCGAGTTCGGCAATTTCCAACCCTGTAAATATTGCGGTGGAAAGGGGCAGTTGCCTTCAACGGAAATGCTGGGGCTCAACATTCTGCGAAGACTGCAACTGGAAACATTGAAACAGGGAATCACCCGCGTCAAGGGCGTCGTACCTCTTGACGTCGCCGATTATCTGCTGAATAAGAAGAGAAGGGAGATTCTCGACCTGGAGGTTCGCCGCGACATCAGCATTCTCATAGAGGGGGATGCGGCCATGCTTCCCAAAGAGAGCACGATTACCAGCGAGTGATACGCTGCGTCGGGAGCGGATTCCGACCCTGGAATGAGCATGGAACGCGGTTTTTTGAAAGAGGGGGGCTTATGTCGAACTATCAGAGCGGCAGTAATCGAACATTCAAGATAATCCTCATACTGACCATTCTTCTGGTATTGGCGGTGGGCATCGGATGGTTCTGGTGGATGCAAAAAACCCATGCCCCGGCAACAACGCCCCTTCCGCCCCATTCTTCCCAAACCGTCCCGGAGGGTGAATCGCCGTCCGCGGGAATGGCGTTGGATTCCGTCGAGACAACGCAATCGCCGGGCCCCGTCGTTCACTACGACATCACCGACGATGAGTTCAAAAAGCTGATGTCCGAGAGAAAAGCCCAATTCGGACTGAAAGACAGCGTCGACATGATTGTCGAATCGGGCGAGACCCTCGAGGTCGGCGGAATCTCGCTTTCCATGGAGGAGATTCTCGAAAAAATCCGGATCAAGAGTGGAACGATATCGGAATCGGATCTGGGCCCCACCCTCTCCACCCTGAACGAAAAGGAGCGGATCGACCGCCTTTATACCCAGCTCAGAGAGAGCGAAAAACGCTTTGAGGCGTTGGAAGATGAACTCGAAAAAGCATCGCCGGATACACCTGATCTGGCGAAAAAGCTCAAGGAACACGAAAGCCTCCGAGAGGTGGTAAACGACTACCATGCGTACCGCAGCGCTCTTTCGGCGATTCGCGAATGGGAACTCGTCCGGAAACGCAGGGAATCAGGAGGAAACCCGGCTGAAGAAGCGGCCGTTCTGACCTTGCAGAAAACAGACCTCGAACGCCGCCTGACTGCTGGGATGGAATTCCCGGCGACGGATCCGGCGGTGGAAGACCGGCTGCTTGAGATTCTGAACGAATCCCGAACCCGATTGAAAGAAATCGATGAAGCCCTTACCGAAATCAAGGATCTGGCCGCCGCACCGACTCTCGTCCGGGAACGGACCGAGCTCGTCGATCGGATCACCGCGCTGGAAACATACGAAACCGTGCTCAACAGAATCGACAAACTTGAGACCTTTTCGACGATGACGGATGCCGAGGCAACGGCAAACATCGATGCAATATTGCAGGACCTTCACGTCACAGCCGACGAATTGGAGGATCGTCTGACGGATCGGCTGGTTCCCGATGCAAAAACCGAGGTCTACGGCATCTACATCGTCCGCCCCGGCGACAACATCTGGAATATCCATTTTCAATTTCTGAAGGAAAACTTCGCATCCAGAGGTATCCTCCTGTCCCCCGTCGCCGACGAACCCAACGAAAGGGGCGTCAGTTCAGGGGTGGGGAAAATTCTGAAATTCGCGGAGGGGATGGTTTACATCTACAACCTTCGTGAGCGCCGCCTTTCGGACAACGTCAACATCATTCAGCCCATGACCAAGATCATCGTTTTCAATATGGCCAAGGCCATCGATTTAATCAAGAAAATCGAGCGGGATGATATCAAGCGCATTCAGTTCGACGGGGAAACGCTCTGGCTGCCCGCAGAATAAAGGCCGGCATGGGCGTGCGCAAGGGAAAAAAATGGAAACCATTTGACGAACGTGGATATTTAAAGTATATGTGCGCCGTTTTGTTTACAAGAATCGGTCATTTGGAATTAAACTATATATTTTTTCAAGGAGGTTTGTTGTGATCGATATCGCTTATGCAATGGCCCCGCCTGCCGGCGGCGGCTCCGGAGGGGCCGGCGGGTTCGCCTCTTTCGTCCCCCTGATATTGATGTTCGTGATCTTCTATTTCCTGTTGATTCGTCCCCAACAGAAAAAGGCGAAGCAGCATCGCGAGATGGTCAATAATTTAAAAAAAGGCGACCGGATCATGACCAACGGAGGTCTTTACGGCCGAATCGTCGGTCTGGACGGAGACGCCATATCCCTCGAGATTGCCGATAAAGTCCGGGTCAAAATCAATCGGGGTTATGTCGGGTCCCTGCTTCAGGATACACCCCAAAAGCAGTCGAACAAAAACGACAAAGATTCCGACGATCTAAAATCCAAATAGATAGAGTATCCTCTTTAAAACCCCGTTTTAAATCGAGATGATTTTCGTTGTCCATCTCGTTTATCGGGGTTTTTCGCTATTGGTCAGTGGATTGCCCCCATCCTCGTTTGCCGGATGCATTGACCAAATCCACTCGTGAAAGGAACGGATCATTGAAGAACATCTCATGGAGGCTGATAATCGTTGGCATCGTCCTGACGGCTGCGGTCGTTTATCTTCTCCCGACAATCGCACCGGGTATGTGGCCACACAAACAGATCAATCTCGGGCTGGATCTCCAAGGCGGCATGCACCTCGTTCTCGAGGTCGATACGGATAAGGCCGTCGAAGGCACCGTAGGTCGTCTGACCCAGGAAATTCGAGACGCCCTCAAAAGCGAGCGGCTCAGATACACCCGGCTCGATCGGGTCGAGGGAAACGTCATCGTCCTCTCGATCCCGTCGACCGAGGATGAAAAAGTCAATGCCGTCCTGGACGGTGAGTTTCCCGAGCTGCGAATGATAGCGACATCCCGGGAAAACGATGCCGTCACATTGAGGATGGATTTGCCGGAAAAGGAAGTCGAGGGCATCAAGACCATGGCCGTGGCCCAGGCTCTGGAGACCATCCGGAACCGGATCGATCAGTTCGGCGTGAGCGAACCGGATATCCGGAATCAGGGTGAGAATCGTATCCTCATCCAACTTCCCGGCATTCGAGACACCCAACGGGCCAAAGAGTTGATCGGGCGAACCGCACAGCTGGAGTTCAAGCTTCTGGACGAGGTAAACACGCCCCAGGATTATGTCGATAAAACGCCTCCTCCGGGAACCGAGCTGTTGTGGCAGATCGACCGGGATCCCAATACCCGTCGGGAGATCAAGACCCCCTTTCTGGTCAAGAAAAACGCGGTGCTGACCGGCGCTTACCTGACCGATGCCCGGGTCCAGATCGATTCCCAGTACAACGAACCCTATGTTTCCATCAATTTTGATCGCAAGGGTGCACGAATATTCGAAAAGATCAGCGGCGAAAACGTCAGGAAGCGGCTGGCCATCGTGTTGGACGACAAGGTTTACTCGGCGCCGGTCATTCAGGAACGGATCAGCGGCGGCGAAGCCCGCATCACCGGTAATTTCACCGCGGAGGAGGCCAGGGATCTGGCCATCGTTCTGCGGGCGGGCGCACTTCCCGCCCCCGTAAAAGTGATGGAAGAACGCACCGTCGGGCCGTCCCTGGGCTCGGACTCCATTCGTAAGGGGCTTTTTTCCATGATCGTGGGCAGCATCCTGGTGGTGATCTTCATGGTCGTTTATTACAACATGTCCGGGCTCATCGCCGATCTCGCGCTCATTCTCAACATCGTGTTCATTGCGGCAGGGCTTGCCGTCTTTCAGGCGACGCTGACAATGCCGGGCATTGCGGGGATCATCCTGACCATCGGCATGGCCGTGGATGCCAACGTCCTCATCTTCGAACGCATCCGGGAAGAGCTGCGGATCGGCAAAACACAGCATTCGGCCGTCAACGCGGGCTACGACCGCGCCACCCTGACCATCATGGACGCCAATGTGACGACCCTCATCGCCGCCTTGGTTCTGTTTCAGTTCGGTACCGGCCCCGTCAAGGGATTTGCCGTCACCCTAAGCCTGGGAGTGATCTCAAGTCTCTTTACGGCGCTTTTCGTGACGAAAATCGTTTTCGATTATCTGCTCGTCAACCGCCGGGTCAAAAAAATCAGCATATGAATTCCGGGCGTGTAATCGGCAAGCCTTACTGGACCGAACCCATCAACCGAGGATAACGAACCATGCAGTTTATCAAATCCGACATCAATTTCGACTTTATCGGCAGAAGGAACATCGCATACTGCATCTCCGGTGTACTGCTGCTGTTGAGCATCGCCACCCTTCTTTTCCACGGCGGCCCCAAATACGGCATCGATTTTGCCGGTGGCACGGTCATTCAGGTCAAATTCGACAGCGCCGTCACTGCGGCTTCGATCAGAAAAGGGCTGGAAGAGATCGGCATCACGCAACCGACGGTTCAGGTTTTCGGAGAGGCGCAAGACCATGAGTTCCTCATCCGGAGCGATGTTTCCGAAGAAGTCTCGGAGGAGTTGCAGAACCGGATCGGAGAGACCTTGAAAACCGCCACGGGAAGCGATGTCGAGATCCGACGCGTGGAGATGGTGGGTCCGCAGGTGGGCAAGGACTTGCGGGAAAAAGCGCTTTTCGCCATGTTTTACGCCCTGCTGTTCATCACCATCTACATTTCGGGCCGATTCGAGCTCAAATGGGTACAGTCCGGGATCATGGTGGCCGTCCTCATCGGTGCGGTCTACCTGCTATCTCTTCTTAAAGTGAGCATCCCTTTTCTGATCTTGTCGGCCCTGATCGTCAGCCTGGTGCTGTTCTGGTTCCTGCAGTTCAAATACGCCATGGGCGCCATCGTGGCGCTGATCCATGACGTCACCATTACCGTGGGCGTATTCTCTCTGTTCGACAAAGAGTTTTCTCTCCCGATTATCGCAGCCCTTCTGACCATCATCGGGTATTCCCTCAACGACACCATCATCGTCTTTGACCGCATCCGGGAAAACCTTAAAAAAATCAGCAAAAATTCTCTGGATATCATCATTAATCAAAGCATCAACGAGACCCTTTCCCGGACGATCCTGACCTCCTCAACCACGCTGGTCGTGGTATTGGCGCTCTTTTTTCTGGGCGGCGGCATCATTCACGATTTCGCTTTCGCGCTGATCATCGGCATCGGTATCGGCACCTATTCGTCCATCTTCATTGCCAGTCCGATTCTTCTGGCATGGCAGAAAGCCGTCGGGAAACGATAGGCGCGAAGGGCTCGAAGACGTTGGATCCGTTGGCATCCGAATCCTTGAACAGTCTGACCGCCTGGTTCAGATTGCGAAGCGTTCCAGGGGTCGGCAACTATCTGTTCAAACGGCTCGTAGATCGATTCGGTTCACCAGACGAGGTCTTTCAGGCCGCTATCGAGGTACTTCAGTCGGTCGACGGCGTCTCACGGCGCCTGGCAGTCGCCATCAAGGCTCATCCTCTGACGGAGGCCGTCAAAAAAGAACTTGCACTGTTAAAACGAAGTGCTTACTCCATTATTACGATGAACGACCCGGACTATCCGGGTCTTTTACTTGAAATCCCCGATCCGCCTCCGTTTCTGTATGTCTATGGAGACCTGGGCGACGGCATGCACAACATCGCCGTAGTCGGGTCGCGCAGCGCCACGGCTTACGGCCGCGCCACAGCGCGGAAACTCTGCTCGGAAATAGCCTCGGCCGGCTTCACCGTCGTCAGCGGCCTGGCCCTGGGCATCGATACGGCCGCCCATGAGGGTGCTCTGGCGGCCGGGGGAAAAACCATAGCCGTTCTGGGAACCGGTCTCGACCAGGTTTATCCGGCGGCGAATCGGCATCTATGTCACCAAATCGCCAGGTCCGGAGCGGTTATCACCGAATTTCCTCTCAAAGCGGGCCCTGATGCACATCATTTCCCTGTCCGGAACAGAATCATCAGCGGTATCTCCCTGGGAACCGTCGTCGTGGAGGCGGCCCGGAAAAGCGGGTCGCTGATCACCGCCCGACTGGCCGCGGAGCAAAACCGCGAGGTTTTCGCGGTCCCCGGCAGTGTGCATTCGACAAAGAGTGTCGGCACCCACTTTCTCATCAAACAGGGGGCGAAGCTGGTGGAAACCGTGGACGATATCTTCGAAGAATTCCCCACCGCCGTAACGCACGCGACGGCGGGCTCTTCGACATTGGGGACGGAACGATCTCAAGACCCGCTCCTTTCCGCCGAGGAGCGGCGGGTCATATCGGCCCTCGGGCCCTATCCGATTCATATCGACGCCCTGGTTCGAAGTCTCGACATGGATGCGGGAAAGCTTTCGGCCGTTTTGATGCAAATGGAATTGAAGGGCCTTGTGGTCCAGGCACCGGGAAAAATGTTTTTAATCGAATCAGATACCCTAAACAGCGTTAATGAAAAGCGTCAAGGATGAATGCGGTGAGCAGTAAACCACTTGTTGTCGTCGAATCTCCGACCAAGGTCAAAACCATCAAAAAATATCTGGGCAGCAACTACAACGTTGCCGCAACCGTCGGTCACATCAAGGATCTGCCTTCCAAGGAAATGGGCATAGACATCGAAAAGGATTTTCAGCCCCAGTACCGGGTTATTCCAGGCAAACAGAAGGTGATCTCTTCCTTGAAAAAGGAGGCCGGGGATGCCGAAGATATCTATCTGGCCCCCGACCCGGACCGGGAGGGCGAAGCCATTGCATGGCATACGGCCGAAGTGCTCAAAAAGAAGGGCCGCCGTTTTCATCGGGTCCTGTTTCACGAATTGACGGAAACCGGTATCCGCGAGGCCATGAAATCGCCTGAAGCCCTGAACGACAACAAATATCATGCCCAGAAGGCACGACGGATTCTCGACCGGCTGGTGGGATATCAGATATCTCCGCTCTTGTGGCGTAAGGTCAAAAACGGTCTGAGCGCGGGACGCGTCCAGTCGGTCGCCGTCCGCATTATCTGCGAACGGGAAAAAGCGATTCAGGTTTTCAGGCCTGAGGAGTATTGGACCATCACCGCCCGCTTATCGGCCGATACGCCGCCCCCCTTCACGGCAAAACTGGCGAAAAAGGACGGTCGGAAGCTGACCATCCCCGACGAAGCCTCGGCGGAAGCGATTCTGTCGGAGCTGGCGGGGCAGCAGATCGTCGTGGAGAAGGTCCTCCGAAAAACGACGCGGCGAAACCCGCTTCCACCTTTCACCACAAGCAAACTCCAGCAGGACGCCATACGAAAGCTGAGATTCTCGGCCAAGAAAACCATGATGGTGGCCCAACAGTTGTATGAAGGCATCGAACTGGCCTCCGGAGAACCGACGGGCGTCATCACCTACATGAGGACCGATTCCACACGGATCGCCGCTGAAGCCGCGGAAGAAGCGCTGAAGCTGATACGGGAACAATTCGGCGAGGCTTACGCCATCCAGCGGCCCCGATTCTTCAAAAATCGCAAAAAGGTCCAGGATGCCCACGAGGCAATCCGTCCCACCTCGGTACATCATACGCCTGACAGCGTCAAATCTTACCTGAATCAAGACCAACTTGCGCTTTATACGCTGATCTGGAAACGATTCGTGGCCTCCCAGATGCAGCCCGCCCTCATCGACAACACCTCACTGACCATCCGTAT
Organism: Desulfococcus multivorans; assembly: GCF_001854245.1. GTDB lineage: Bacteria > Desulfobacterota > Desulfobacteria > Desulfobacterales > Desulfococcaceae > Desulfococcus > Desulfococcus multivorans. The sequence goes on from NZ_CP015381.1 coordinate 2,627,101, forward strand.
CGGCGCTTACCAGTTCAAAGCCAGCGGCTCAACCGTGAAATTTCCGGGATTCATGGTGCTTTACCAGGCGGCCGAGGACAATGACCGTCCCGAGCCGGACAAGACAATCCTGCCGGACCTTCCCGAAGGGACAGTGCTCAATCTCGACGGATACGATCCCAAACAACATTTTACCCAACCGCCGCCAAGGTTCTCCGAAGCCTCCCTGGTCAAGGAACTGGAAGAAAACGGCATCGGTCGGCCCAGCACCTATGCCGCCATTCTCTCAACCATCCAGGAGAAGGGGTATGTGGAGAAACAGAAAGGATATTTTCGTCCCAGCGAACTGGGTCTCATCGTCAACGATCTCGTGGTCAAGAGCTTCCCGGATATTTTTAATGTGGAGTTCACCGCAAAGATGGAGGATGATCTGGATCGTGTTGAAGCAGCTGAAATCGATGCCAAAATGATTCTTCATGATTTCTACGCGCCCTTCTCCTCCGAGTTGGAAGCCGCCGACCAGAGCATGCTCAGCATGAAAGGCGTAGGTGCCTCCACCGGCATCAAATGTCCCCAGTGCGGCAGCGAACTCCATATCAAAGTCGGTAAAAACGGTCCATTCCTTGCCTGCAGCAGCTATCCCGAGTGCAATTTCAGTCGGGATTACACCCGCGACGAAAAGGGCAACATCCAGATCATCGAACCCGTCTCCGAGGATGCCGTCGACAAGGCTTGCGAGAAATGCGGAAAACCCATGGTCATCAAGCGCGGGCGTTACGGCACCTTCCTGGCCTGCAGCGGCTACCCCGAGTGCAAGTATACCCAGTCCGCCAGCACGGACGTCGGGGGACAGTCCACCGGCGTCAAATGCCCGGAAGAAGGGTGTACCGGTGAACTGGTCGAACGGCGGTCCAAGCGGGGAAAGGTTTTCTATGGGTGCAGCCGCTTCCCGGATTGCAAATATGCCATCTGGGATAAACCCGTCAATCGTTCCTGCCCTCAGTGCGGTGCGCAATTCATGGTCGAAAAAACTACAAAGAAAGACGGTACGTTTCTGATGTGTCTCAACCCCGCCTGCGGCTTCAGAAACACTGGCGGCGATGACGAGGCATCGTGAAAAGACCGCAATTCACCCGAATCGAACAAAAAAGTTGACAGGGACTTCAAAGCCTGTTACGAGCTATATAATCTATACAAAAGGAATTTCGTTCAGTGTCCAACATCGTCATTATCAGCATTATTATTCTCGTTCTCCTTCTTGGGGTACTCCTTCCCATCGAGGCAGAAAAGGGTTGATAATGGCCTGACGAAAACACAACAGAACACTTCAGAATCCGTTATCAGCCCAGTGCCGATAACGGATTTTTTTTGGAAGAAAGACGGCAACCCATGAAAAGCGACAATGCGAAAAAGGGCCTGGAAAGGGCGCCCCATCGGGCGCTCTTCAAAGCCATGGGCTATACCGATGTCGAGATCGAAAGACCCCTTGTCGGCATCGCCAATTCAGTGAACAGCATCGTTCCCGGCCACATCCATCTCGATAAGATCGTTGAAGCGGTCAAGGCCGGGATCTACATGGCCGGCGGGACGCCCGTGGAATTCGGCGTCATCGGCGTATGCGACGGCATCGCCATGAACCACATCGGCATGAAATACTCGTTGGGAAGCCGGGAACTCATCGCCGATTCCATCGAGGTCATGGCCACGGCCCATGCCCTCGATGCATTGGTGCTGGTGCCTAACTGCGACAAAATCGTTCCGGGAATGCTCATGGCGGCCGCGCGTCTCGATCTTCCTGCGGTGGTGGTCAGCGGCGGTGCCATGCTGGCCGGCCGTCATCCCAGAACCGGTGAAAAAGTGGATCTGATCACCGTTTTCGAATCGGTCGGCGCCGTCAAATCCGGCCGTATGACCGAATCCGAGCTTCTGGAGATCGAGGAGGCAGCCTGCCCCACCTGCGGCTCCTGCTCCGGCATGTTCACGGCCAACTCCATGAACTGCCTTACGGAAGCCATTGGCCTGGGTCTGCCCGGCAACGGCACCATCCCGTCTGTCATGGCCGCCAGGATCCGCCTGGCCAAACAGGCGGGCATGCGGGTGATGACGCTCCTCGAACGGGAGATCACGCCGCGAAAAATCCTGACGGAAAGCGCCTTTCAAAATGCCCTGGCCGTCGACATGGCCCTGGGGTGCTCGACCAACACCGTCCTCCACCTGGCAGCCATCGCCCGGGAGGCGGGGGTGGATATGGATCTGAATCTCATCAACACAGTGAGTCGAAAGACCCCCCATCTCTGTTCCCTCAGCCCCGGCGGAAAGGATCATATCGAAGACCTTAACCGCGCCGGCGGTATTCCCGCCGTCATGAAGGAATTGTCAAAGGTCGGACGAATCCACCTGGACGTCCTCACCGTCACGGGCGAAACGGTCGGCACCAACATCGCCGATGCCGCGGTGTTGGACCGTGAGGTCATCCGTCCGGTGGATGATCCTTACCACGCCGAGGGCGGATTGGCGGTTCTTTTTGGAAATCTGGCCCCCGAAGGATGCGTCGTCAAGCAGTCCGCGGTGCGGGAAGAGATGATGCGCCACGAGGGACCGGCACGCGTGTTCGATTCTGAAGAAGCGGCGTCCGGCGCCATCATGGCCGGAAAGATCCAAAAGGGGGACGTCGTCGTTATTCGATACGAGGGCCCCATGGGGGGTCCGGGCATGCGTGAGATGCTGACCCCAACGTCCACCATCGCCGGCATGGGCCTGGACGCCCATGTCGCCCTGCTGACCGACGGGCGATTTTCCGGCGGCACCCGCGGTGCGTCCATCGGGCACGTTTCGCCGGAGGCCATGGCCGGCGGTCCCATCGCTCTGGTACGGGAGGGAGATGTCATCGCCGTCGACATCCCGGAAAAAACCCTCACTCTGAAGGTATCCGATAAAGTCCTCGCCGCAAGAAAGGCGGAGTGGCGCGCCCCCGATCCCAGGATCACCCGCGGATACATGGCCCGGTACGCGCAGATGGTCTCTTCGGCCAGCCGCGGCGCCGTGGTCGAAAACCCGCGGCGGGTGTGAACCGATGCGTTTTAACCCATCAAGGAGGTTGCTATGAAGTTAACCGGCGCGCAGATCCTGATGAAGGTGCTCAAAGAAGAAGGCGCGGATACGATATTCGGGTATCCGGGCGGCGCGGTCATCGATATCTACGACGAACTCGTCAAAACCGATATCCGCCACATCCTCGTCCGCCATGAGCAGGGCGCGGTGCATGCCGCCGACGGATACGCCCGGGCGAGCGGCAAGGTGGGGGTCTGTCTGGTAACCTCGGGCCCTGGGGCGACCAACACGGTAACCGGCATCGCCTCGGCCTACATGGATTCCATCCCCCTGGTGGTCATCACGGGTCAGGTACCGTCCCACCTGATCGGCAATGATGCCTTTCAGGAGGTGGACATCGTCGGCATCACCCGACCGTGCACAAAGCACAATTACCTGGTGCAAAGCGTCGAGGAACTGGCCCAGGTCATCAAAGAGGCATTCTACATCGCCCGATCCGGCCGACCCGGGCCGGTCCTCGTGGACCTGCCAAAGGATGTCATCAACAGCGTTACCCAGTATCACGCCCCAAAAAAAGTGAAGCTGAGATCCTACAACCCCACCTACAACCCCAACATGAAGCAGCTCCATAAGGTGATCGAACTGGTCAAAATGGCGCGACGCCCCATGATCTTCGCCGGAGGGGGTGTCATCCTGGCCAAGGCCCACAAGGAACTCACCGAATTCGCCCGCAGGGCACAGATTCCCGTCACCACGTCCCTTATGGGTTTGGGGGCCTTCCCGGCCACGGACCCCCTGTGGTTGGGGATGATCGGTATGCACGGCACGTACCGGTCCAACAAGTGCACCGCCGCCTGCGATCTGCTCATCGCCGTCGGCGTCAGGTTCGACGACCGGGTGACCGGCAAGACGGATACTTTTGCCGCCCAGGCCCAGATTGTCCACATCGATATCGACCCCACCTCCATCCGCAAGAACATACCGGTGTCGATCCCGGTGGTGGGAGACTGCAAGATCACCCTCGGCCACATCAACCATCTCCTCAACGACGAGGAGCTGGGTAATCTTTCGGAAAAGCGTAGCGGGTGGTTTGCCCAGATCGCCGGTTGGAAGGCCAAAACACAGTTGGCCTACGAGCAGGGACCGGACATCATCAAGCCTCAGTTCGTGATCGAAGAGCTTTACCGGTTAACCGAAGGCAAAGCCATTGTCACCACCGAGGTCGGCCAGAACCAGATGTGGGCCGCCCAGTATTACCATTTTAACGAACCGGGCCATTTCATCACCTCGGGCGGATTGGGCGTCATGGGGTTCGGCTTGCCTGCGGCCATCGGCGCTCAGGTGGCCTGTCCGGACGAACTGGTTGTGGACGTGGCCGGCGACGGCAGCATACAAATGAACATCCAGGAAATGGCCACGGCGGTTCAATACGGACTCCCCGTCAAAATAGTCATCCTGAACAATGGATACCTGGGGATGGTGCGGCAGTGGCAAGAGTTGTTCTACAATAAGTGTTACGCCTGCACCTGCATGGAACACGCGCCCGATTTCGTCAAATTGGCCGAGGCTTATGGCGCCGTGGGGTTAAGGGCTACCCGGCCCGATGAGGTGGAAAAGGTGCTCTTTCAAGGGCTGTCGGTCAAAAAACCGGTGATTATGGACTTTGTCGTAGAAAAGGAAGAAAGCGTCTACCCGATGGTCCCGGCCGGCAAACCCATCACGGAGATGCTTCTGGTCTGATTGAAGCGACGGATCCCTGGGCATCGATCCCAGGAAGAGGAGTGCTTATATGCTTTCAGAGGAAAAACACGTTTTGTCCATCCTGGTCGATAACCAGCCGGGAGTGCTCTCGCGAATATCCGGTTTGTTTTCAGGCAGGGGGTACAATATCGAAAGCCTCTGCGTGGCCGAAACCACCGATGAAAACGTATCCCGCCTGACCATCGTCACCAAGGGAAATCAGCCGGTCGTCGAACAGGTCAAGAAGCAGCTCAACAAACTGATCAACGTGATCAAGGTCCATGAGCTGACGGGTTCAAGATATGTTCATCGGGAGCTGGCCCTCATCAAAATGAGTGCCAAGGCCGAAAATCGAGCCGAAATCCTGAGAATCGTGGATATTTTCAGGGGAAAGATCGTGGATGTCGGACCGGATCATTACACCATCGAGGTCACCGGCGACGAAGGGAAGCTCGAGGCGATCCTGAGTCTTCTGAAGCCCATCGGCATCAAGGAGGTTGCCCGGACAGGGGCCATCGCACTGTTCCGGGAACCCAAATAACTCTGCATTTCAACATATGCGTTAAGCATCATAAAGGAGAAGCATTCATATGGCAAAGATCGATTTTGGCGGTGTTATGGAAGAGGTGGTCACATCGGAAGAATTTCCCCTGGAAAAGGCCAGGACCATTCTCGAAAACGAAGTCGTAGCGGTGATCGGATACGGGGTCCAGGGGCCGGGTCAGGCCCTCAACCTGCGGGACAACGGTGTTCGGGTCATCGTCGGACAGCGTGAAGGCGGGGCGTCATGGGATCGCGCCGTAGCCGACGGCTTCGTGCCTGGAAAAACCCTTTTCCCCATCGAGGAGGCCGCTCGAAAAGCGACCATCATTCAGTATCTCCTCTCGGACGCCGGTCAGGTGGCCATGTGGCCCAAAATCAAGGCCTGCCTCAACGAAGGGGACGCCCTCTATTTCTCCCATGGGTTCGGGGTGGTCTACAAAGACCAGACCGGGATCGTACCTCCTGAAAACGTGGATGTCATTCTGGCCGCGCCCAAGGGATCCGGCAGGACGGTTCGCACCAATTTCCTCGACGGCAGCGGGATCAACTCCAGTTTCGCCGTTTTCCAGGATTTCACGGGAAGGGCCCGGGAACGATGCCTGGCCATGGGTATTGCCATCGGATCGGGCTACCTGTTCGAGACCACCTTCGAGAGAGAGGTCTACAGCGATCTCACCGGGGAACGGGGCGTCCTGATGGGCTGCCTTGCGGGCGTTATGGAAGCCCAGTACGATCTCCTCCGGCGGCACGGCCACAGCCCCAGCGAGGCATTCAATGAAACCGTGGAGGAATTGACCCAGAGCCTGATCCGACTCGTGGCGGAAAACGGCATGGACTGGATGTTCGCCAATACCAGCACCACGGCCCAACGAGGGGCCTTGGACTGGGCGCCCCGATTTCGCGACGCCGTCATCCCCGTTTTCGACCGACTATATGAAAGCGTCAAAAACGGCGATGAAACCCGGCGGGTACTGGATGTCAACAGTGCCCCGGATTATCGCGAAAAGCTGAACGCCGAGCTCGACGCGATCAGGAAATCGGAGATGTGGCGGGCGGGAAGTGCCGTCCGGGCCCTCCGGCCGGAAAATCGAAAGCAGTAATGTTGACACTTTTCGGCTCGGCAACCTACCGTACCGAAACGGCGCATAGACGCCTCTGAAAGGAGAACCGAGATGGATCCGGTCCTGTTGTACGACACCACACTGAGAGATGGAACCCAGGGAGAAAACATCAATTTCTCGGCCGAGGAAAAGATCAAGATCGCCCAGAGATTGGATGATATCGGGATCCACTACATCGAGGGTGGCTGGCCGGGCTCCAACCCCAGGGATCGCCAGTTTTTCAACCTGGCCAAAACAGTTCGGTTCAACACCGCCCGCCTGGCCGCGTTCGGCTCCACCCGACGCCCGGGAATTCTGCCGGGGGACGACCATAACCTGGCGGCCCTCGTCGAGAGCGAAACACCGGTGGTCACCATCTTCGGAAAGACCTGGGACCACCATGTGAAGCTCATGAGCAACACCCTGGAAGAAAACCTTTCCATGATCGAAGAAACCGTGATCTGGCTCAAACAAAAAGGTCGCGAGGTGTTCTACGATGCCGAGCATTTTTTCGATGGGTATCGAGCCAACCCCGAGTATGCCATGCTGACCCTGAACGCGGCGATTCGGGGGGGCGCCGATGCGCTGATTCTGTGCGACACCAACGGCGGCAATCTGCCCTCATTTATCGCCGATGCCTTTCGCGCGGTCAGATCGGCTGTCGGGCAATCCGGCATCCGTCTGGGCATCCATACCCACAACGACGCCGGCCTGGCCGTGGCCAACAGCATCGAGGCCGTCAACCAGGGCGCCGTAGTGGTCCAGGGAACCATCAACGGTTATGGTGAACGGTGCGGCAACGCCGACCTGATCACCCTCATCCCGATCCTGACCCTCAAAATGGAGCGACCCTGCATCACCCCGGAAAATCTTAAAAAGTTGCGGGGATTGTCGCGGTTCGTCAGCGAGACGGCCAACATCGTCCCTCTCAACTCCCGACCTTTCGTGGGCAAAAGCGCTTTCGCCCACAAAGGCGGCATCCATGTCAGCGCGGTAATGAAGGATCCCACCGCCTACGAACATGTCGACCCGGCCTTGGTGGGCAACAGCCGAACGGTCCTGATCTCGGACCTGTCGGGAAAGAGCAACATCGAATACAAGGCCCGGGAGATGGGTATGGACATCGGCGGAAACGGTTGCGACAGCCGAAAGATCGTTCAGGAAATCAAGAAGCGCGAGCAGGAAGGCTTCCAATTCGATGCCGCCGAAGGTTCCTTCAAGATCCTTCTGGAGAAATTGACCGAGCAGCACAGACCCGCTTTCGAGCTCGAATCCTTCCGGGTTGTCATCGAGAAGGAGAAAGATCGTCCATGCAATTCCCATGCCATCGTCAAGATCTCCGTCGGCTGCAGGGACGAGATTACCGCGGCCGAAGGCAACGGTCCCGTCAGTGCCCTCGACAATGCCCTCAGACGGGCGCTTCACCAGTTCTTCCCCGATGTGGACACCATGCACCTGGTCGACTTCAAGGTAAGGGTTATCGACGGTAACGCCGGTACGGCGGCCAAGGTTCGGGTTTTGATCGAGTCGCGGGATCGGGACAACCTCTGGAGCACCATCGGCGTTTCAGAGGACATCATCGAGGCAAGCTGGCAGGCCCTGGCCGACAGCTTCCAGTATAAACTGGCCAAGCAACAGAATTTACAATGTGTCGAATAAACGGACCCCTATGAAAACCACGCAACCCATTCCGAGAGGCAACAACGCCGCGGGACTCATCCTTGTCCCGCGGCCCATGCTCCATTGAACGGTGGGCAATCCAGCAGGCATTTTTTGACCTGCCGACAAACACGATCTTGAATTTTTCCGCCGGAAATCCGATGGGGGATCATACCACCCGGATGAGGCCGGCTTCCACTCGAAAAGGAGCATATCATGACCGAACGCGTATATATCTTTGATACGACGCTGAGGGACGGCGAACAGTCCCCCGGGGCCAGCATGAACACCGCCGAAAAGCTGCGACTGGCGACCCAGCTGGAGAAACTGGGCGTGGACGTCCTGGAGGCCGGTTTCCCCGCCGCCTCGGAAGGTGATTTCGATGCGGTCTCAAAGATCGCCGCCAAGCTCGAGCGTACACAGGTAGCCGGCTTGTGCCGAACCCACAAGGCCGACATCGACCGGGCGTGGCAAGCGGTGAAGCATGCCGGGAATCCCAAAATCCACACCTTTATCGCGACCTCGGACATCCATCTCAAGTACAAGTTGAAAATGGACCGGGACCAGGTGATCGCCGCCGTCGTGGATGCGGTGAAATACGCAAAATCTCTGACCGATCAGGTGGAATTTTCCGCAGAGGACGCCTCTCGAAGCGACCGGGATTACCTCTGCAAGGTCTTCGGCGCCGCCATAGCTGCCGGGGCCACCGTCGTCAACCTGCCGGACACCGTAGGCTATGCCATTCCCAGCGAATTCGCCGAACTGGCCCGCTACGTCCTGGACCATACCCCCGACATGCACCGGGCCATTTTAAGCGTTCACTGCCACAACGATCTGGGGTTGGCAACGGCCAACACCCTGGCGGCCATCGGGGTTGGCGCCCGCCAGGCGGAGGTGACCGTCAACGGCATCGGCGAGCGGGCCGGCAACACCTCCCTGGAAGAGGTGGTCATGGCCCTCAAGACCCGTAACAACTACCTGCCCGTGACGACGGGGATTCACACTGAACAGATCTATCCCACCAGCCGGCTGGTCAGTATGATCACGGGCATTATCGTTCAGCCCAACAAGGCTATCGTCGGTGCCAATGCGTTTGCCCACGAAGCCGGTATTCATCAGGACGGCATGCTGAAAAACCCCATGACCTACGAAATCATGCAGCCCGAGGCCATCGGCCTCAACGCCAACAAACTGGTGCTGGGCAAGCATTCCGGGCGGCACGCCCTAAGGGATCGGCTGCGCGACATGGGCTATGACCTGTCCGACGAGGAGTTGAACATCGTCTTCACCAAATTCAAGGAACTCGCCGACAAGAAAAAACATATCGTCGACGAGGATCTGGAAGTTGTGGTGACCGAGGGCATTCTGAGGACCACCGAGTACTTCAAACTCGAATATCTGCATGTCTCCGCCGGCACGTCGGTCATGCCGATGGCCAGCGTGGAGCTTTCCATCAACGGCAGGAGGGTTCGGGGGGCGGACTGGGGCAACGGCCCCATCGACTCGGCATACAACACCATCGCCAAGCTGACCGGGACCCATTCGGAGTTGCTGCGGTTTACGGTGTCGGCGCTGAGCGGCGGCACCGACGCCCAGGGCGAGGTGACGGTTCGCCTTCGGGAAAACGGTCTGGTGGCCTTGGGCCGGGGCTCGGATCCCGACATCATCACCGCCAGTGCCAAAGCCTATATCAACGGACTCAACCGCCTGGAATACCTGAAAGCCAACCCGGTGCAGGCCTCCCAGCAGACCATATAGACAGACGCGACACGTATCCGCCTGGAAGATCCGTTTCGACCTCCCAGGCGGTTTAAATGAAATAAATTCAACTTTCGACTTTCACAGGCCGGTGCCGGGAGGATACGGCCCACGCCCCTCAGTCACCCTGACTTTCGGAAGCGAGGGATGCATCGAACTGCTTCTCCGCTTCCAACCAGTCCGTCAATTCGCCGCCGGGAGAAAATCCACGCTGCTCCGCCAGATAGTACGCCGCCAAAGCGATTTTCTGCAGCCGCTCTTCCGCTGACATGGACGGGCTTGCCGCCGTGTCGGCAGAGGCGTTCTGGAGCTCTTCCATTCCGCTGTTTTCCGATTTCTCCGTCATGACATCATCTCCTTTTAAATTGTGATTTCGACGTTGAGGACCGGTTCCGCCGGATAAGGACTCTCGTTCCACACCGGCGGCATCTAAACTTCGTCTTCAGCCTTCAGTCAGCCGATATCGGCTTTCCGATCAACATCGCGAAAATCGAGGTCGGGGTGGGAATCCACAATTCAAACCCCGCCGGGAACAACGCAGTCATTCCGATGCGACACACCGGACGATCTTACTGCCAGAAGCCGTCAACCATGGCGCCGCAGTCAGGACAAGCGCCTGCGACCATACGGTTTCGCCGGACGATAAACCCCCTTCGCTCGATAAGCAGTTGATTGCAGACCGGACAAAAGGTATTTTCCCCCGAATCGCCGGGAAGGTTGCCGGTGTAAACATAGCGCAGCCCCGCCGCGAACCCGATATCCCTGGCGCGGCGGAGGGTCTCCACCGGTGTGGCCGGCCGATCGAGCATCTTGTAGGTGGGGTAGAAGGCGGTCACATGCCATGGGATATCCGCTCCTGTTGAATGCAGGAACCGGGCGATATCATGCAATTCCGCGTCGGAATCATTCAGCCCGGGAATGAGCAATGTCGTCACTTCGACCCAAACCCCCAGCGTCTTCATGCGCACAATGGTATCCAACACCGGCTGGAGCTTCGCCTTGCAGACCTTGCGGTAAAATCCGTCCGAAAAGCTTTTGAGGTCGATGTTGTCTCCATCGATGACGGCGGCCATGGCGGTCGCAGAGGCCTCTGTCATATAACCGTTTGAAACGAAGATGTTGCGCAGTCCTTTTTCACGGGCCAGAAGAGCGGTGTCATAAGCGAACTCCGAGAAAATCGTCGGCTCGGTATAGGTATAAGCGATGGAAGCCGAACGAGTGGCCAAAGCCTGATCGACAACTTGAGCCGGGGTCTGGTTCTCGCCGGGGATGTCGCCGTCGTGAAAGCGCGGCCATTGGGAAATCGTATAGTTCTGGCAGTGTAGGCACCGGAAGTTGCAGCCCACGGTGGCGATCGAATAGGATCTTGTGCCGGGCAAAAAATGAAACAGCGGTTTTTTTTCGATAGGGTCTGCGTTTCCTGAGATCAATCGGCCGTAGACGAGGGAATAAAGGGTGCCGGCACGGTTTTCACGGACCGCGCAAATTCCCCTTTTGCCCGGATCGATGATGCACTCGTGTGCGCAGAGATGACATTGAACCTTGTCATCCTCCAGTTTATGAAAAAATCTGGCTATATGCATGACTGACCTCCCAATGCGCAACGGCGACATCCAGGTCCAATGCCCAGGCGACCCGCTATCTCCATGGCGCATTCAAATGATGTTCGCCTGCAGGGAAGGCCGGATGCCCGGGCATTCAAATGAAAAGCTTCCGGCTGCCGGCTCATTTTTCCCGGTTTTTCGAAGGGGTTGAGGCCTGCTCTGACGATGAAAACTGTTCCAGCGCCTCCATGGCTTTGCATGCATAGACAACCGCCGGGCCGCCGCCCATCATAATAGCAATCCCCAGGGTTTCCAGAATCTCCTGTCTCGTGGCGCCTGTACGAAGGACGTCATGCACATGGAAGGCAATACATCCCTCACACCGGGCTGCGATCCCGATGCCCAAAGCGATGAGTTGTTTTGTTTTGGCATCCAAGGCTCCCGGGAGGGTTGTCGTGCCGTTGAGTTGCGCAAACGCGGACATGGGGCCCCGCAGATCTCTTGCCAATTTGGCGGACAATTTTTGCAGATGCTCATAAACTAGAATATAATCATCCTTCATGTCATGCATCTCCCTTTGCGTAAGGATCGCTCAATCGTTGCCATAATATCTTCGAAAAGCCCATTGGAGGCTGATAATTGACGAAAAGAACGGATCAACTCAAGCGGGATGAGAGATACTGAATGATCTTCGATAAGGTATCGAGTTCACCGTAGTCCGATTCAGGGATGTCCACGCCCAGTTCCTCATGAAGATGAATGAAAAAATTCAAGGCATCAAACGAGTCGATGTCAAGCGCTTTTCGGATGTGTTCGTCCGGTGCCAAAGTGCCTGGGTCTGACTCGGGAGCGATCTGTTTGAGTATCCGGAAGACGATCTCTTCAATTTTATCGTTTTTCATAGCGTCAAAGGCTCCTGAAGATAACGGTTCAAAGCGTCGAGGAACTGGGCACCACGACGGCCGTCCGTGGCGCGGTGGTCCGCCGCCAGGGTAGCCGTGAGTATCGGCCGGACGGTGAGCATACCGCTTTCGGCCCAGGGCTGTTCCATGATCTTCCCGAATCCGATCAGCGCCACCTGGGGCGGGTAAATTACCCCGTACAATGCCTCGACGCCGAGATCGCCTAAACTGGTGACGGTAACGGTAGCCTCCGTCATCTCCGAACTGCGCAATCCACCGGATCGCGCTCGCGTAATAAGATCTCTCAGCGATGCCATGAGCTCGTCCAGGTTTTTCAAGTCCGCATTCAGAATGGCCGGCGTGATCAGTCCCCCCTGCCGCAGCGCAATCGCAAAGCCGATGTTTATGGCCTCCTGAGGCTGATGGCGATCCTCTATCCAGTAGCCGTTGAGCTCCGGAACATCCCCCAGGGCCAGGGCGACCGCTTTGATGAGCGGTACCACCGGCAGGATACGCTCCTTGATGGAGCGTTTCAGGTTGTCCGATTCCAGCCGGCGCAAGGTACGGCTCATGTCAATACGCGTTTGGAGATAATAGTGGGGAATTTCGCGGTTGGAGCGCACCATGGCTTTTGCGATGGCACGACGCATCGCTGCCGCATAATCCTTGACGACCGATTTTTCAACTGCAGAGACTGTTGGCGGTTGTGTGGGTGGCACGGCTTTCGCCGTTGGGACGACCGCCTCGACATCCGCCGCATTGATGATCCCTCCCGGCCCCGTCCCCTTCAGACGGCGCAAATCAATGGCCTGTTCTGCAGCCAACCGGCGTGCATACGGAGAGGCTTTGATGCGCTTGAGCGAAGTTGTCGAAGCCGGCACAAGGGGAACGTCCGATGCCGGCGGTGCTTTCCCTTCTATCTCCGCCCCTGTCGGGGGAGCATCCTCCACAAGGAACTTTTTTTCCTTTGGGAACACGGCGCCCTGACCTGCTTCCGTTCGAATCATGGCCAGGACGGTCCCCACAGGAACCTTCCGGCCCGGCGGAACGAGAATTTCATCGATGACGCCATCTTCGAACACCTCGATTTCGATGGCGGCTTTATCGGTTTCCACGACGGCGATAACATCTCTACGCTTGACGCGGTCCCCGGGCTTCACCAGCCATTCGACGAGGATGCCCTCCTCCATGTCCGATCCCAGACTGGGCATGCGAAATTCAGCCATCGCCTCCCACCATTTTCCTCACGCGGTCCACGATTTTGTCCACCTGCGGCAAAGCCGCTTCTTCAAGATGCTTCGCATACGGTAAGGGCACTTCCGCACTGCAGAGACGCTCGACCGGCGCATCCAGCTCATAAAATGCGCCTTCCATGATGCGTGCGCTGATCTCGGCAGCAAGACTCCCGGTACGCCATCCTTCATCCACGATAAGCGCCCGATGGGTTTTGGCCACGGAATCCAGAAAGGTTTTTTCATCCAGGGGACGCAGCGTACGCAGATCGATCACCTCGGTTTCAATCCCTTCCTTCGACAGAATTTCCGCCGCATCCAACGATTTGAAGAGGCTCGCCGAATAGCTGATGATGGAGACATGCCGTCCCTCACGCCGCACACGAGCCCGGTCGATATCCACCGGTCCGGCATCGACGGAAAGCATTCCCTTCATGTTGTAAAGTCCGCTGTTTTCAAAGATGAGCACGGGGTCCGGATCCTGGAGAGCGGTCCAGAGCATGCCGCGAGCGTCCTCGAGGGTTGCCGGGCTGAGCACCTTTATTCCGGGAATGTGAGCGTACCACCCCTCGAGGGAACGGGAATGCTGTGCCGCCAGCTGCCGCCCGCCGCCCGTTGCCAACCGGATGACGATGGGGACATTGAAAAGTCCGCCGGACATGTGAAGATAGACGGCGGCGTTATTGATGATCTGGTCGGCAGCCAGCAGGCTGAAGTTGACCGTCATGATCTCCACGATAGGACGCATTCCCCCCAGAGCCGCGCCGATGCCCGCTCCAGTGAACCCGGATTCCGACAGAGGGGTATCGCGGATCCTTTCAGGGCCGAATTCCTCGAGCAGCCCCTTGCTCACGGCAAAACAGCCCCCGTATCGGCCGACGTCCTCTCCCATGAGGAAGACCCTGTCGTCTTTTTGCATGGCCTCCCGTATAGCTTCACGCACTGCTTCACGGTACGTGAGCGTTCGCATGGTATCAACACCGTTGGTCATGGCGTCCTCCGTTCCGAATAAACAAAACGGGTCAAGTCTTCGAGAGGCTCCCACGTGCAGGCCTCGGCAAAAGCGACAGCTTCCTTGATCTCCCGAGCGACATCGCGCTCCATCTCCTCCAGATCCGCATCAGTCAGAAGTCCTTCACGCTTGAGCTTCCGGGAAAATGTCTCAATGGGGCAACGCTTTTTCCATTCCTCGACTTCCGCCTTGGTCCGGTAAAGCTCGGCGTCGAACATGGAATGGGCTCGAAAGCGATAGGTACGGCATTCCAGAAAACAAGGTCCATCGCCCGAGCGAACGGCTTGCACCGCTTCTCTCGCAGCCGCCTCCACCGCCAGGACATCCATTCCGTCAACGGCGGAGGAAGGCATGTCGTAGCTTGATGCCTTGCGAGCGAGATCCATGACGGCCTGCGTGTATTTCAGCGCCGTTCCCATGGCATACAGGTTGTTTTCACACACGAACAGCAGCGGTAATCTCCAGAGCGACGCCAGGTTCATGCTTTCGTGGAATTCCCCTTCGGCGACGGCGCCGTCCCCGAAAAAACAGCATGTCACGCGCGGCTTCTGCCGCATCTTGTCGGCCAGAGCCAGGCCAACGGCGATGGGAAGGCCGCCGCCAACAATCGCATTACCCCCATAAAACCGCGTCTTGTCGTCGAACAGATGCATGGAGCCGCCTCTGCCGCGGCTGCAACCTTCCTGTTTTCCGTACATCTCCGCCAGAATACAACCTGCGGAAAGGCCCCGGATCAACGCATGCCCGTGTTCCCGATAGGTGGCCACAACAGCGTCGTCTTGCGTCAACGCCTCCATGACACCGACGGCGACCGCCTCCTCGCCGTCATACAGATGCATAAAGCCCCGAATCTTCATAGCGGTATAAAGCTCGGCGCATTTTTCCTCCATACGCCGGATGCGAATCATGGAACCCAGCAGGTGGAGGGCGTGATCACGATCCAGGGATTCAGCCTTTGTTTTGGTCATGCGTTGGGTTTTCATTCGGTCTTCTCCAGTGTCGACAGGTCGCCTTCGGGCAGACCCAGCTCACGGGCCTTGAGCAACCGCCGCATAATCTTGCCGGCCTTGTTTTTCGGCAGATTGGGCTGGAAATCGATCTCCTTCGGCGCCACGGCCGCCCCCAGCTTTTTGCGGGCAAATCCGATAATCTCCAGGCGAAGCTCCTCGCTGGGATTTATTCCGGTTTTGAGGGCCACGAACGCTTTCACGATTTCCCCGATAAGGGGGTCCGGCTTTCCGATGACGCCCGCTTCTGCCACGGCGGGGTGCTCCATGAGGGTGCTCTCGACTTCAAAGGGGCCCACCATATGGCCGGATGTCTTGATGATGTCGTCGGCACGACCCACAAACCAGAAATAGCCGTCGGCATCGCGCTTCGCCAGGTCTCCCGTCAGATACCAGCCTCCGACAAAACACTTCCGGTAGCGCGCTTCGTCGTGCAGATATCCCCGAAACATGGACGGCCACCCCGGTCGGAGTGCCAGATCACCCTGAGTGTCGGGCTCGTCGACGACCTCGACGGTATCCTTGTCGGTACGACGGACAATGGCAGCCTCGATTCCGGGGAGAGGGCGTCCCATGGAGCCGGGTCGGATCTCCATTGCGGGGAAGTTGGCGATCATGATACCGCCTGTTTCCGTCTGCCACCAGTTGTCGTGAATAGGGAGTCCCATGGCCTTCCGGCCCCAGACGACCCCCTCCGGATTGAGCGGCTCCCCGACGCTGTGAATGACGCGCAGATCATGGAGATCATAGCTTCGGGCCGGTTCGAAATCCAACCGCATGAATCTGCGAATGGCGGTGGGAGCCGTATACCAGACACTCACCTTTTGGGATTCCAGGATATGACACCAACGCTTCGCGTCAAAATCGGCTTCATCGACGATGTTGGTGATGCCGTGAACCCAAGGCGCAATGATGCCGTAGGATGTTCCAGTGACCCATCCGGGGTCCGCCGTGCACCAGAAGATATCGTCCGGGTGAAAATCCATGACGTATTTGCCGGTCATATAGTGGATAAGCACGGCATTATGGACATGGAGAGCCCCCTTGGGCATCCCCGTGGTACCGCTTGTAAAGTGCAGAACCGCTATGTCTTCCGGATCGGTTGGCGGGATTGAAAAGAGGCTGGAGGATTCCGCCATAAGCCTGGGCATCGACAGAAGACCGTTTTCCAGATGGTCTTGCGTATCAACCAGGAGAACATACTTCAATTTGGGCAATGTGTCCCTGATGCGGCTCACCTTCTGTCGGTACTGATGACCGGTGGTCATCAGAACTTTGGCGTCTCCGCGCTTCAGCCGTTGATAGACGGGTTCGGGACCGAACGCGGAAAACAGCGGGCAGAAAACGCCGGCGTTCTTGAGGGTCCCCAGGGCCGCGATGTACAGCTCGGGAATACGGTCGGCCAAAACGAAGACCGTATCCCCCTTTCCAATGCCAAGCCCTTTCAAAATGTTGGCAAAACGGTTGCTCAAGGCTTTCAATTCGCCATAGGTGAAGTCACGCTTCGCCCCGTCACACCCGAGCCATCGCAATGCCACGTGATCGCGAAGGCGACTTTCGGCATGGCGATCGATCGCTTCATGAGCGATGTTGAGTCCTCTTCCATCCGGAAGCCCCTGTAACTCGTCGCGGATGGTATCCCAGGAAAAAGCGGCGCACGTCTGGGAGTAGTCCAGAAGGTTTGGCGTTTTCTTATATGTTTCAGGATGTTTATGGATTGCGGTCCAAAACAAGTTTACACCTCCTCCAATGACGGATAAAGGTTCTGCTCTGCCGGCTGGTTATCTTTTCAACTCTCAACCCGATCCATGATGTTGACTGAAAAAAGGTGTTGTCGGGGGACGGTGAAGCCCGTTGAACATTGCGCTTGAGTCTGATGTTATTTTAATAAAGAAAAAAGTCTCTTTTGCAAATAGGGATAATAACTCAAATGTGTGAGGATAATGCCTATCCCGGATGGGGATTTATACCTATGAGGACTATTCTTTCCGTTTCCTTCGCCGCTCGAGAAACTCGATAAACCCGTACCAGACCGCCAACATGGCCCCGCCTTCATCCAGGTTGCCGATGATCGGGATATTGTCCGGAATCAGCTCGATAATCCCCGATCCGGGATTGAGCATGTATATGCCGCCCAGCAACGCCAGCAGATACACCACCAAAACCGGAACGCCTCGCTGGGACAGGGGCGTTGTCAGAAAATTACGTTCAGTCCTTTCCGATGACTGTTCCATGGGTCGTGCCTCCTCGTGTTGTCGGCAGTGATACGTCCCAAGACGCCGCTCACCGGCCGTCCGCCTGATAAATTCTTAATTCAAAGGCTTTTCTCCCGGCCGTTCGCCGATAGGTTTCGTTCGGATGTCCCAGGGCGATAACCGCATGAACATCCTCCTCCGGTGGAATTCCCAGAAAGCGCCCGATGGCGGGATCCTTTTTCATGGCGACGACGGCAAAACCGATTAGGCAGGTGCCCAGCCCCATGGCATGGGCCGCCAGGAGAATGTTCTGGGTGGCCAGAAGCGCGTCCTCCACGGGACAGGCGGCTCCTGGTTTTGATCCCACCACGATGGCGGCGGCAGCGCCGTGAAAGAGACGGTCGACGCCAAGGTTGCGGTATTCGCGCAAGGCCTCCCGGACCGTGGGGTAATAGTCGCGATAATATCGATGAAGTTCCGGTCGTCCGACAAGTTTCAGCAGGCCTCGAAGCCATCCTTTTTCCGCCGTATGGTTAAGCCGCTCAAAGAATTGCCCCACCCGCTCGCCAAAGGTCCGGACCGCCGTCGGTCCGGGAAGAACGGTAAAGGTCCATTTCTGGCTGTTGGTGCCGGACGGCGCAAGCACGCCCGCCCGGACCAGGTCCGCCAACACAGCCGGATCCACCCGACGCTTTGTATAATTCCGGCATGAACGACGGGATCCCATAAGCCGGATCAATCCGGCCGCGTCGTAACGGCCGTGCGGCAGCCAGGATGCGTCGGGCACGATGGTTCGAAAACGGGTTGCGCCGGCATCCATGGCCGTCACCCGGACGGCTCCCGTCGGACAGGCCGCCTCGCAGTGCCCACAGCCAAGGGAGGTGTCCCCGGTGACTTTGGCCTTTTTTTCTTCCAGAGACAAGGTCCCCGATGGGCAAACCGAAACGCACGCCCCGCAGCCGATACACTTCTTCCGATCGATGATGGTCGTCACTTTGCGATTCATTCCGTTCCTCAATTTCCGGAGTTCACGCAACTGTTACCCGGCAAAAGGAAACTCAACATCAGGCAGGCCCCTGCCGCCGCCAGGGCAATCCAGAAAACCGTAATGACGCCCTGCCCCAGGGACTCGTACAGAAGATACCGGAGTTCCGGAGACAAGAGGGCCTGCACGTCCGGCTTGAAAAAATTCTCATAGTTCCGGCGTATCTGCGCCGACACCGCCGCAGTCAATCCGGCATGGCCGAAGGATTCAGCCAACACGTCGAGTCTGCTGGAAAAATCGGCGGTCATGAGACTGCCGCAGACACCGACCCCGACGGTCCCGCCCAGGGTCCGGGTAAACTGGTGGGACGAGGTCGCCACGCCCAGATGGGCGGGGCCGATACTGTTCTGGACGATCAAAAGCGTCGAAATGGACACGAATCCCATCCCGGCACCTGCAAGGGCAAGGGCCGTGGAACAGGCCGCCAGGGTTGTTGCCGATGAAAACCGTACCATCAGAATACACCCCAGAATCAGGAGAAGCGACCCTGCCAGGGCAAACTGCTTCTCCCCTCCCTGCCGAACCGTCCGGCCGCAGATCAAGGCCCCGACAGACCATCCCAGGCTCAGAAACAGCATGGCCACCCCCAATGCCACCGGCGTGCGTCCCATGGCGCTCTGAACGAAGAGAGGGGTGAAAGCCGAGAGGGAAAACACCGAGAAGCTACTCATCAGAACGGCGGCGTTGCCCGCACTGAAGGCCGGCACCTTGAAAAATTCAATGGGCAACAGGGGTTCGACGGCCCGTTTTTCAACAGCATAGAATCCGCATCCCGATACCGCGGCAAGCATGAAAAGGCCGATGACGTGAGGGGAATCCCAGGGATAGTCCTTTCCGGCAACCAGAAACATGGTGAGAAGAGAGAGGATAGCGGTCGTCATGAGGCAGATGCCCGCATAGTCGATGACGACCTTCGATCGTTTGTCCCGGGTCTCCTTCAGAAATGCGACGATGCCCCACAGGGAGACAAGGCCCAGGGGAATGTTGATGAAAAAGATCCATCGCCAGGAGAAATAAGCGACGATGAAACCGCCGCAGGTCGGGCCCAGAACACTGGCGATCCCCCAGACCAGACTGGCCTGGGACATCATCTTTCCCCGGTCTTCCGGTCGGGAGATGTCTGCGAGGACGATATAAACCAGCGCGAATATTCCCCCGGCTCCGATGCCCTGAACAACCCGAAAAACGGTGAGCTGGGCCATGCTCCGGGAGATGCCGGCGAGGATGGAACCCACAAGGAAAACAATGACTGAAATTCCATACAGAATCCGATTGGGATACAGGTCGGCCAGCTTCCCGAAGACCGGAAGCGCCACGGCGCGGCTCAGCATGTAGGACGAAAAAACCCAGCTGTAGAGGTGCAGCCCCCCCAACTCGGCGACAATGGTGGGCATGGCCGCGCCCATAACCAGGGTGTCGAGGGCGCTCAGAAAAAGGGAGAGGAGCGTGGCGAAGATAATCCAGCGTCGCTCTGTCGACGACAGCGGCGGCATGTGCCCTTCGGTGGTCAAGCCTTTCGCGCCCTCCGGGCCCACCGGAAACAGGCAATCCCTCGGGCCGCAGGGATGCCTGGGGCAATCCCCCGAAAATGGCTGCGTCGGCGAACGCCGGGGGTATGAAGGAGGCCGGTGGTGATCATCCGGTCATCCCACCTGGGGCATCAACGCCCATTTGATGACCCAGTCGCCGGGCGTGTCCGGATGGGTGTCAAGACAGACGATACCGCCGTTTTGAAAACGGAAGATGGGACGCGCCGTGTTGCCGGTGACCAGGCCGGCTGCGAGCTTTTCCATAAACGGCAGGTGTCCCACCAGCATCACGCTGTCGGCCGGGTCCGCCTGAGCCATCCACCCCTCGGGTTCGTCCAGAGGCCCCAGTCCGGGTGCCGGACTCACCCCTTTTCGGGGGTTCAGGTATTCGGCGATAATTTCAGCCGTCTCCAATGCGCGTCGCTTTCCACTGTGAAGGATTCGGGAAACCGTCACACCGTACCCTTGAGCGACCCCGGCGATGCGCCGCACATCAGCCTCACCTTCCGGCGACAGGGGCTGTTCGGGATCTATCGTCCTGGGCAGACTTTTTCCATGCTGAACGAGATAAAGGGGCATGGTCATCCCTCTCTTGTAATTTGTGGCGATTGCCGTTATATTTTTCTGTTTGATTTCACCTTCGGACCCGCGCCTTACGCGAGGGTGCACCTACACCGAGCCATAAAGAACCATAAATTTTGATAGTATGACACTTTGCGGCAAACCTCAACATCAAAAGGAAACCCCATGAGAATCGTGACGCGTCCTGATTTTGACGGCATCGTCTGTGCCGTCCTTCTCTATGATATGGAATCGATCGATCAGCCCATCCGGTGGGTCGAGCCCAATGATCTGCAACAGGGTCGTGTAACCATCCGGAAAGGCGACATCATCGCCAACCTGCCCTACCATCCCAACTGCGCCATGTGGTTCGATCACCATTACACCAACAACCCCGGCACCCCTTTCAAAGGCCTTTACCGAGTGGCGCCGTCGGCGGCCGGCTTGATCCACGAATATTATGGAAAGCGGTTCCCAAGAGATTACGACGAACTCATTCGTCAGACCGATCGGATCGATTCCGCCGATCTGAGCCTCGAGGAGGTGCTCCACCCCGAAAACCACCCTTACATCCTTCTCTCCATGACCGTGTCGGGACGGGATACGTCGGAGGAAAGCTACTGGAACCGCCTCGTCGGGCTGATCCGCCGCAACGACATCCATGCCGTCCTCGCGGATCCGGAGGTGAAACGGCGATGTGATCGCGTTGTAGACATCAACGCGCAATACACCCCTGTTCTGCAAAAACATACCACTCTGGAAGGCCACGTATCGATAACCGATTTCCGGGCGATAGACGAGGTCCCCAACGGGAATCGCTTCCTGGTATACTCCCTCTATCCCGATGCCGTGGTCAGCGTGCGGATTCGATATGACGGTCGGAAGAAAAAGCGGGTAATCATCGGTGTGGGGCACAGCATCTTCAATCGTCACTGCAGGGTTAACGTCGGCCTGTTGCTGGCACGCTTCGGGGGAGGCGGACACCGTGGTGCGGGATCCTGCACCGTATCCGCCGAAGCGGCGGACGCATGTCTCGGTTCCATCATAGAAACCCTCAAACGCAATGAACCCAACGAATGACCGCCGTCGGACGATCGGGATGCCGTCAGCCGTTTTCGCATTGCAAGCGCCGGGAATCCAAAGATGTAATCCTGGCCCCTGGAGAAACGCTTGAAAACCCGGCGGCCGACCGCCGGGTTTTTCGGCACTCCTTGCTTGCCCTGGGGAAGTGCGTTACATCCGCGGTAGAATATTGGTAAACTGATACGCTTCGACCCAGTGGCCCACGGATGCCTCGAAATCCTCCTCATCCCATTGTTGGATGGACAGGAAACACTCCCCGCTTTCATCCTCGTAATCCCACACCAGAAATTCACGGCCGGGACCCTTGCCGTCCTTGAAAAATTTTCCGCCGCCGAATTCATTCAGGTGATAGATCCTGTCCTCGAACTCGATTTCATCCGGTGGATCCTCCTTCTCCAGAATATGATTCCGAACGCCCGCGCCAAGGCGCTTGAAAGGGATGGGGCGGCTGACGCTCCACTCGGTTTCATCGTCGGAAGTCTTCTCGAGATAAAGGGTATCGTCAGCGCTGTTCAGCTGCCACTCATGGGTGAGGTTTCCGCCGTCTCCCCAGTCATAGTAATGATAGGCCGTCACCTCCCATGTTTTCATGTCGTGATCGAGAAGATATCCCACTTTGATATCGGAAAGCGTAAGATCCGTCACCTGAGCAGCCGGACCTTTCGCCGGGGTGCCGACATCCTGTCTCCGATCCTTTTTACGAATGCCGAAAAATTCTCTCCAGCCCATCGTCGCTCCTGCTATTGAAGAATGCCCATCTTCTTTTTCAGTTCCAGCAGATCCGCTGCCGCGGTAGAGCTCTTGCCGCTTTCCAACGCCGTCGTAATCTCGTCGTCGACGGTCTTTTCCGGGGTTGCGAGGTCGCCGTAGGCGATGGCCATTCCCATATCGATCAGATATGCCTTCACCAGATCAAACTTGTTCATAGTTGCCTCCTGAGGTGCCCACCCGAAAATTTCATCCACAATCTAACGCGTAATCAGTGCCGATCAAGATCCGGAACGGAAAAACCGTCTTGGGCTGGAAAAGACTGAAGGCTGAAGGGGTGTGCCTGTGGTGAACGGAGCACTTATCCCTCTTTTCTTTTCTGACCTCTGTCCTCTGACCTCTGTCCTCAGCCTTCAACCGCTACCCGGCCACCATAACGAAAGCCAAAAAGTTGATATATATGGTATTTGTTATATACACATTTTGTTTTTTTATCAAGAAAATAGAAATTTATTCAGCACGTCGTTCCGTACCGTAATCCTCCCATGCCATTATCATCGACGGGGTGTGCGATGTCGTGATTCGACGCCTCATCGGACGGGATTTTCGAGATCCTCCCGACCCTGTTTTTGCTTGTCCGGCCGCTTTGATTCTGATAATCTTCAGTTTTAAGCCCTTTGCAGGAAAGTACCGCTCGGCGAAATGAAATTCGGCTCCGACATCAACGAGTATATCCGTTCCCTGAAAGCCTCCCCCCGGATGGGCGATCAGGTGGTTTATCACATGACGCTTCCGGAGCGCCCGGCAGACTTCGCCGCGCTCGAGCGCCCTCTTGCCGATCCTCTCCGTAAAATTCTGACGGCCGCCGGCATCAACCGGCTTTACCGGCATCAGGCTGCAGCCGTGGACATGATCCGGACCGGCCGTCACGTGGTGGTCGCCACCCCGACAGCGAGCGGGAAAAGTCTGGTTTACAACCTGCCGGTTCTGGAGCGTATTCTGGAGAATCCCGATTCGAGGGCTCTCTACCTTTTCCCGCTGAAAGCCCTCGCTCAGGACCAGCTGCGCACGTTTTCGGCGATGCTCGGGAAGAGCGACGTCCTCAAAAAAGCGACGGGAGCCATCTATGACGGCGACACCAGCGCCTGGCACCGCCGCCGCATCCGTGAAAAACCGCCCAACGTGATTTTTACCAACCCGGAAATGCTTCATCTCTCGCTGTTGCCTTATCATGAAAAATGGGCCGGTTTTTTATCGAACATCAAGATCGTGGTCATCGATGAGGTCCACACCTATCGTGGTATTATGGGATCTCACATGGCCCAGGTGTTCAGGCGTTTCAGACGGATCTGCACCCATTACGGCGCATCACCTGTATTCGTCTTCAGCTCAGCCACCGTCGCCAACCCGGCGGAACTGGCCGAAGCGCTTACCGGACTCATCGTGACGCCCGTCACCGAAAGCGGTGCGCCTCAGGGGAAAAAGCACCTGGTCTTCGTGGACCCGTTTCAGGGGCCCGCCCAGACCGCCATTCTTCTGCTCAAAGCTGCACTTTACCGAGAGCTCAGAACCATCGTCTACGCGCAATCCCGAAAACTCACCGAACTGATCGCGCTTTGGGCCGGAAGTCGCGCGGGGGCTTTTGCCGACCGAATCAGCCCGTACAGGGCCGGATTTCTCCCTGAGGAGCGACGCGAGATCGAAGGGCGCCTTTCCGATGGAGAGCTTCTGGCGGTCATCTCCACCAGCGCCCTGGAGCTGGGCATCGACATCGGCGATCTGGACCTCTGCCTCCTGGTAGGTTACCCCGGCACCATTGTCGCTACATGGCAACGCGGCGGTCGGGTGGGGCGGAGCGGCCAGGATGCGGCGATCATCCTTGTCGGCGGAGAGGATGCCCTGGACCAGTATTTCATGCGGAATCCCCTGGAATTGGTCACCCGGGAAGCCGAGGCCGCTGTGATCAACCCTCGAAATCCGGAAATTCTCAAACGCCACCTGCTTTGTGCCGCCGCTGAGTTGCCCCTTGACCGCGACGAAGAGATCATAAACGAGAATGCCGTCAAGCAGGCCGCGGATGCCCTTGAGGCTGCCGGAGACCTTCTCAGAAGCGGTGACGGAAAACGGCTTTTCAGCCGTCTCAAGGCACCCCACCGTCTGGTGGACTTGAGGGGAACCGGCAGTCGATTTGCCATCGTCTGCGCTCAAACCGGATCCAACAAGGGTGAAATCGACGCTTTCCGCGCCTTTCGAGAGACCCACCCCGGTGCCGTCTATATCCACAACGGCGATACTTTCCTGGTGGAAACCCTCGACATCGACGCCGGCATCGTCAAAATCGCCCCGGCCAAGGTGAACTATTATACCCGGGTGCGGGCCAACAAGACGACCGAAATTCTCGAGATTTACGAGGAATGCACCGCGTGGGGAACCCGGGTCTTCACCGGCCGCTTGAAGGTCACGGACCAGGTGTCCGGATATGAAAAGCACCCGATCCACGGCCGCGGAAAGCGCGCCGTCATCCCCCTGAATCTGCCGCCCCAGATCTTTGAAACCGAAGGCCTGTGGATCACTATTCCGGACTGGGTACAGCGAAAAACGGAGACGGAACGACTGCATTTCATGGGCGGCATCCACGCCGTCGAACATGCGGCCATCGGCATTTTCCCACTCCTGGTCATGACCGACCGAAACGATCTGGGGGGCATTTCGACTCCGCTGCACCCCCAGGTCGGATGCGCGGCCGTCTTTGTCTACGACGGCATACCGGGAGGAGCCGGACTGAGCCGGCAGGCTTTCCGGAAAACGGAGACGCTGCTGGAAGCGACCCTCAAATCCATTACGGCCTGCGCCTGCGAATCCGGTTGTCCTTCATGCGTCCATTCCCCCAAATGCGGCTCCGGCAATCGCCCCATCGACAAAGCAGCCGCACGATTCATTCTGGAAACCCTTCAGACCGCCGCCGAGTCCCTTCCAACACCGGAACCGTCCAGGCCTGCAAGGCCGACACTGCCCATGCCGGCCTCAATACACCCTTCGTTTCAAGGTCGTTCTCCGGCCCCGAAACGTTTCGGTGTGTTGGACATCGAAACCCGGTTGTCAGCCGATGAGGTGGGGGGATGGCACCGAGCCGATCGGATGGGTGTCAGCTGCGCCGTACTTTACGATTCAGGGGCGGATCGTTTTTTTGATTATCTGCAGGACCAGATACCGGCTTTGACGGCACGCATGAAAACGTTGGATCTCGTGATCGGCTTCAACGTCAATCGTTTCGACTACCGTGTGCTGACCGGCCAGATCGATTTTGATTTCAAAACACTGCCCACCCTCGACATACTTGAGGAGGTCAAGCGGTACCTTGGATATCGACTGTCGTTGAACCATCTGGCGAGCGTGACCCTGGAAACGGAAAAAACGGCCGACGGCCTTCAAGCCCTGCGGTGGTGGAAAGAGGGCCGCATCCAGGACATCATTGACTACTGCCGAATGGATGTAGCGGTCACCCGTGATCTTTATCTTTACGGTAGGGAAAAGGGCTACCTGCTTTTTCGGAACAAAGCCCTCAACATCGTTCGGATCCCGGTCCGCTGGTGACGCGGCGAAAACCGATCGCAGGTGTAGACGCGATAATTCAAGCGGCTTCTCGATCCCATCCGCATACGGGGAGGCTTCAAGGAACGCCTCGAGGCCCGGGGTATCAGCGTTGACCAGACAGAGATCGCCTCGGAACCTTCCCGGAAATACCCCCCTGCTTTTCAATGATTCCCGCGGCCCGACGGCCGTCCGCGGTCTTGAACAATCGCAGCACGTGAGTGGTGCATGCGGGAATCTCTTCAATATGATGGACCACGCAGAGAATGTGGGTAGGGGTGTGCCGGCCGACGGCATCGATGAGTGCAAGGACCCGTTGTCGATTTTTCCGGTCGAGGCCTTGACACGGTTCGTCCAGGATGAGCAGGATCGGCGATTTTACCATGGCCCGGGCCAGAAGAACCATCCGCTGCTCTCCTTGAGAGAGCTGGGGAAAGGGGCGCTGTGCCAGATTCGCAATCCCCATGTGCCGCATCCATTGTCCGGCGATTTTCTCCTCCTCCGGAGTGGACCGCCGAAAAAGACCTATGGAATCATAAAATCCCGACAGAACGACCTCCAGACCGATGATGTTTTTACGGTAGCGGATCTGAAACTCCGGAGAAATCATGCCGATGGACGCTTTGATCTCCCAGATGCTTTCTCCGGTGCCCCGCCGTCTGCCGAAAAGACGGATATCGTTGGCATACGCCTGAGGGTGGTCTCCGGCGATCATTTGGAGAAGGGTTGATTTCCCGGCACCGTTGGGACCGAGAATCGTCCAGTTTTCGCCCCGTCGGAAGGTCCAGTCGAGACCGTCGATGACGGCGGTCGAGCCGTAAGAGACACACACCCCCCGCATGGCCACCAGAACCGGCGGCGACGCCTTCCGAATGCCGCGAAACGGCGGGATGGCCGACAGCTTCGTCCGGATGTCTTCAAACACCGGAGTTTCACGGTTCGCATCAAGAAAGGCTTTTCGAGGCCCCTTCCCCACAACGCCCTTTTTCCCTAATACAAGAACATGGGTTATTTCCGGAGGGATTTCGGAAAAGCGATGGGTGACCAGAACGATTTGAGCGCCTTCCGCCATCAATTTTCGGACAAGAAGCATGAGGTCCCTTCGGGAGGACTCGTCCAGGCCTTCAAAGGGTTCGTCAAGAATCAGCAGAGTTGGCAGCTTCGGGAACCGTGCCAGCGTCTTTGCGATCAGGACCTTGCGCATCTCTCCCGTGGAAAGGGCCTGAACGGGACGATCCATCAACAGGGACACACCTGAATTCAGAGATGTCAGGACGTCATTGTCGAGGGTTTCGAGGTTTCCCTCGAAAAGGTCCCGTACTGTTGTCAGGTTTTCTGCGTTGCAGCTGAATTGCCGGGATATGTCGAGGCGCTCCTCTCGGGCGATCAGTCGGCGGTGGGATTCAAAGGAAACATATCCTGTGTTTTCGATTTTCCAGGCTTTCCCGGGGATGACTCGCCCCCGTACGACCGGGAGTTCTCCGGCCAACGCCTGGACAAGGGTCGACTTTCCCGTCCCGTTGGGACCCGTGACCACCCAGTGCTCGCCCCGCCGGATCCGCCACGAAGTGCCCTCCAGAAGCAGCCGCGTTCCCCTGCGGACCGCGATATCCACAAGGGAAACAACAGCGTCCCCTTCAGGCAATGCCGTTTCCACGGATCAATCCGGGAGCATGTCATAAAAGTAGAGCATCACGTCCGAACGCGTGACGATGCCGATGATCTCATCATTTTCAACCACCGGAAGCCTGCCGATGTCGTGCTTCACCATCAGCCGGGCTGCCTGCATAGGGCTCTTTCCCGGTTCAATGGTTCGGATATCCTTGCTCATGAAAGCCCTGACAGGTGCTTTCATGTCCTTACTTTTTCGAACCTTCCTGAAATCTCGACGGGAAATGACCCCTACCAGGCGACCGTCTTCCACCACCGGCAGCCCGGTACAGCTCTTTTCCGTGAGAATCTTGCGGAGATCGGACATGGACGCGTCGGCGGATATGGTCATCACCGGGAAAGACATGAGATCACTGATCTGGACCGAAGCCTGCTGATTGCCTTGGATAAGTTCGGTGATCATCTCCTGGATCGTATCGGGATTGACAAAATCGACCATAGCCGACCCCGCCCCCGGATGTCCTCCGCCGCCGAGACTTCGCATGATGGCGCCGATATTGAGGCCGTCGGCGTTGCTGCGCCCGATGACGATGGACTTGCCTTTTCTCTGTCCGGTAAATATGCCGAAGACCGCATCGACATTCAGGATCTCCCGGCACATCTGAGCCACCACCGAAAGGCTGCCCACATGGCCATCGATGTCGATCTTGTGGAAAGAGACCTTGTACCCGTTGATGCTTTCCCTCTCCTCGGATTTGAGCATCTCAAAAAGGACGTTCTTCTGTTTCTCCCCGTAGGCGGGCCGAAGGAGGGATGCGACCACGTTGACATCGGCCCCCATTTCCATCAGGTAAGCGGCGGCCATGACGTCCTCGGGGCAGGTGGCCGGGAACATGAAGCTTCCCGTATCCTCATGGAGGCCCGTCAGGAAAAGGGTTGCCTGTATCGGCGTGAGCGGTTTGCTTTCCAATCGCATCTGACGCACCATCAGCGTAATGTTGGCCCCCATGGTTTCGTGTCGGATCCAGTTGGCGTTGATGTCGCCCTTGTCCGGATGATGGTCCCAGACAATCACTTCCAGGTCGTCCACCCTGGCTTTGAGTTTGCGAAGACCGTCCAGCCGATGCCATTGGTTGACGTCCACCACGACAAGAGACCGCACCTTGTCCAGATCGATTTCATCCACCGTCCGGACATCGAAAAGATCTTTGTGGATGGCAAGGAATGACCGGACATTGGGATTGATGTTCCGGGGGATCACCGGAACGGCACCCGGATAGAGAACCGTTCCGGCGATGATCGAAGCGAAGCCGTCGAAATCCGTATTTTTGTGGCTCGTGACGATGCGCATGGGGTCACGCTGAAGTCATACCGGTAGAATCCACAACGGCTTCCCGCTGATCCTCGGGGGGATCCCCGGGTTTGGGGGACGCCGTCGTCTGCTTTGAATCCTCCTCGAAAGACTCCTTACGAACCGCCGGTTGTGGATCCTCAACTGGCTGGGCCTCGTAGACCAGACGCGCTTGCGGCGCCGACCCGCCGCGGTATTCGAGTTGAAGCCGTGCCTTTTCGAGTTCGGCCTGGTTGTCGATGCTCCGTTTGGCCAGAAGATACCGAAGATAGATGATCCAGACAAACAAACCGACAACCACCGTTCCCGCTGCGATGAAGACCCATTTGAACCTGACGAGGGTGTCGACGCTGACCCGGCCGATATAGGTGACCATGTTGGGGAGCACCCAGTACATGAACACCGCGAGAAGCAGAAGAAACCCGATGGTGAAGATGTTGAAACTGCTGATAGTGGCCACGATCTTCTCGAATTCAGTTTCATACCGGCCGATTTTATCGTTTGCAGATTTCGACCGCGCCGCCTCCTCTCCGTAGAAAAGCGATACATAAGCCTTGACGACAAAAGCGAAGAGCAGGATTACGCCAATGGGAATACCGACCGCAGCCGTAAACCATGCGCGGAACGGAAAGGGCTGATCTCGTACCTCCAGTTTTTTTTCATACTGGTCGAGCGGTCCGAACGTCTTTTCGAAATAGTACTTGTTAAAGTCGCTCAGACTTTTGCCGTCGGTCTCATGAATGACATTGCCGTTGCCGTCGATGATCTGGAGCCATGCCTTCCGTCCGGAGTTCATGGCGGCGACGGCAAAAATCTCAAGCTCGATAAGGAAGAGCACCACGGCGATGATAACAAAAACGGTCTTGTGTTCTTTCAGCAAAGATGCGATACTTTTTTTTTGGTTGATCATTTGTTTTTCCTGGCTGTATTTCCCGGTTGTGTCCCCTCGAACCGGATGTTCAGGCCTGTGCCTGCGTTTCCCTTTCGGGCTCACAAACAGAAACATAATAACGATTTTGACGTTCGCACACTTTCATAAAAGGACTTGAGTGCCTGCTTTCCTGTAACCGAAACACCCCCGGCACAAGACATCCTGAGAACTGCCTGACCGATAGACCGTCGGGGACAAGTCGCCCACCGGCCAAGGTCCTCCGCGATGACGGCGTCAAAACGGATACAGCCTCATTAACACAGAGACTCATCGAAATTCAAGGCGTAAAACCAAGGAGTAAAGAATCCAGATGAAAGAAGTTCGCCAAACGGCAAAGGAAAGAATGAAGGGCTATTGTCGGGTTTGTCCGGTATGCGACGGGCGTGCCTGCGCCGGTGAGGTACCCGGCATGGGCGGCATCGGTACGGGAAGCGCTTTCATGAATAATCTGAGTGCGCTTGCCGCCTTCAGACTGAACATGAAAACTCTCCACGACGTCGCAGAACCGGATACCGGCATCGAGCTTTTCGGTAAACGATTGGCCGTTCCGGTCCTGGCGGCGCCCATCGGGGGCGTCTCATTCAACATGGGAGGGAAGATCTCCGAAGAGGATTACATCCGTGCGATATTGGAGGGTTGTGTTGAAAAAGACACCCTCGGCTGCGTTGGCGACGGCGTCCCGGCATTTATCCACGAAGCGGGATATGCTGCGATCCGTGAGTTAAACGGCGCCGGGATTCCCTTTATCAAACCGTGGGAGGAGACAGAGCTGTTCGAGAAGCTCGAAAAAGCCGCTGACACCGGCGTCGATATCGTTGGGATGGACATCGATGCAGCCGGTCTTGTCACGTTGAAACTCATGGGGCGCCCCGTCACGCCGAAGTCGCCGAAAAAACTCAGGGCGATCATCGATAAAACGCCTATGAAGTTTATCCTCAAGGGGATCATGACACCGGATGAAGCTCGCCTCGCCGTCGATATCGGTGCCGACGGCATCGTGGTGTCCAACCACGGCGGAAGGGTGCTGGATCACACTCCCGGCGCAGCGGAGGTGCTCCCCGGCGTCGTCGAAGCCGTCAAGGGGAATATTACCGTAATTGCCGACGGGGGGGTGCGCACGGGCGGCGATGTTCTGAAAATGCTGGCCTTGGGCGCCGATGCCGTCATGATCGGTCGCCCCTTTTCCATCGCCGCGGTCGGCGGTCTCAAGTCCGGTGTCGAGGCATTCATCGATCAGATTCATTCGGAACTCGTCTCGGCCATGATTTTGACCGGGACGGCCTCGGCGGCCGCGGTCGACCCGACAATTTTGTACGATTTTTCCTGAAAGGGGCTGCCGACATCATGGACCCGAAAATCGTGATTACCATTCTGGGTCAGGATCGACCCGGCATCATTGCCCGAATAACCCGGGTTCTGTTCGAACAGGACTGCAATGTGGAAAATGTGAGCCAGACGATCCTTCAGTCTGAATTCTCGGGCATCTTCATCGTGTCGATACCCGAAACCCTGGCCATAGACGCGCTTTACAGTCGCCTGATCGACCAGACGGAGGATCTCGGCCTGCATGTCTACATCAAGGATCTGAAGCCGGCACCCCCGGCTTCGCCGGCCGGCGATCCGTTCGTTATCACCACCCAGGGTCCGGATCGAAAGGGTCTTGTCGCCGCCGTCACAGCGATTATCGCCGAGCACGGCGTCAATGTGACCAACCTTCAGGCCGTGTTTAAAGGCGGCAATGATCCGACCCGAAACATCATGATCTATGAAGTATGCATCCCCTTGGAAACGGATCGGGCGAAAATGACGGAGCAGCTGACCCGTAAAGCAGCCGAACTGGGTCTTCACCTCAGCATTCAGCACCGGCGTATCTTCGAGACCATCAACCGAATTTGAGGGTTCCGGTTTGAATCCCGGTCTATTTCTGGTATGATAATGGATAGCTGGAATTCAGGTCCAGACTGTCAGACAAAAGCGACGAGAGACCCGAATTTGCGGTTGCCTTTTCGAGGCGGGCTGTTTCAACACAGCACGGACGCAAGCCGATCCTTATCTGGAGCAGTGGTATGAGTGAAGCCGACGGTATCCACAGTAACGAAAAATGGCAGGAGATCAAAGCCCAACGGGTCCGGGTCAAGCTGGCCGATGGAACGATTTTTCGCGGCAAGATCAATCTGAACAGCGAGGCTGTTCCCGCGGATCGGATGAGCGACTTTTTTCTGAAGGGGGTCAGTCCGTTTATTATTCTTTTCGATGTGAGTGCACAGGGTAGAAATTCCTTTTTTATCCTCAACAAGAGTCATATCGTCTGGATAACCCCCGATGATTGACGACCGCCAGGCATCCGGCCGCTTCGGCACGTTTCTCGAGACGGACCTGACGTGTTCATAAAAAGTCAATTTCCAGACGTTTTGAAAGAGTTGAATATAGGTTTACAATCCCCCAAAAAATGCGAGATAGTTTCAGTCCATTCCAATGACGAGGGATATGCGTAAGACAACAACCGGGCTTTTTGTGGAGCCGTCAGACAAGGATTGAGGGAGCTATGGAAAAAAAAATACTACTGGCCGTGGATGAATCCAAACATGCCAAAAATGCGATTCAATATGTCATCAATATCGCACCTCGGGTCAACCAACTCACCTATACCCTTTTCCATGTTCAGCCCCAGATTTCCCAATTTCTTCACGACGAGGCCAGAATCAACGTAAGAGCCCAATCGGCCATTGAAAAAATCAAAAAGAAAAACGCCCAGAACGCGCATGCTCTGCTGGAAAAATATAAGAATTTCATGGTGGATGAAGGCATCGATGAAACCCATATCGAGAGCAAAACCGCTCCCCGTAACCTCGGGCTTGCCAAGGACATTATCGAGTTTGCCCAGAAAAAGCATTATGACGCCGTGGTCGTAGGACGGCGCGGTCTCACCAAAATGCAGGAGGTCTTCATGGGCAGCCTGACCACCAAACTCGTCGAGCACTCACAGGTCATTCCCCTCTGGATCGTGGACGGCAAGGTGACCTCCCGTCGCGTCCTTGTGGCGGTCGACGGCTCCGAGAGCGCGTTCCGGGCGGTGGATCATGTAAGCTTCATCTTCCGCAACAATCCCCATGCGACCATCACCCTTTTCCATGTCACACCGAGACTCAAGGATTACTGCCGGCTCGATTACATTACCGATGAAGAGGATCTGGAATCCGCGATTCTCCAGAGCGACAAAAAATGTATCGATCAATTTCTATCCGTCGTCGAGAAGAAGTTCATCGATGCCGGCATCGCCAGGGAGCAGGTCATCGTCCGGCAGACCAAACCCCGTTTCAGCATCGGCGACGCCATTTTGGAGGAAATTCAAAAGGGAGACTACGGTACCGTGGTTATCGGACGGCGCGGCACCGAGCGCGCCTTCTATCTGGGAAGGGTCTCCAACCAGGTTCTGTCCAAGACAACCCGGCGGGCGGTATGGTTGGTCGCGTGACCGATAACACCCCTCTTGAAAACGGCGACCGTTTTCTTCACAAAGAGACGCCGCCGAGCAAGTCCAGGCGAAAACGGGAAATGATCGAGCTTCAGAACCTTGGTGAACGCCTCGTGGCGTTATCGCGCCAACAAATCGATCGATTGTCGCTGCCGCCGGAGCTTCGTGAGGCGGTGATTTTTGCCGGTACGCTGACCCGACACGGCGCACGACGACGACAGATTCAACGGATCGGAGCGCTGATGCGGGAGGTGGATTCCGATCCCATTCGGGAAGGCTTGGACCGGCTGGATCAACGCTGTTACGATGAAATCCTTCGGTTCAAAAACGCCGAATCCTGGCGGGAACGGCTCCTGGCTGAGGGCGACGCCGCAGTAACAGCCATGGCAACAGCATTCCCAGCGATGGACCGTCGACGAGTCCGGCAACTGTTACGAAACGCCCAGACAACGGGACGCCCTGCAGTGAGGACACGGGCATCGAAACAGCTCTTTCGATACATCATCGGATTGTTGACCGAGGCACCCGAGCCCCTATCATGAAATTCGAGGCTTCCTTTCAAAAAATTGCACCCCGACTTTACGAGTACCGGCTGGCCGGTGACTGGGTTGTTCTGGCCGGTCGATCGGATACAGACAATGACACGCTCAGCATCAAGCTGGCCGCACCGAACGACTGGTGGTTTCATGTGCGGGGGGTTCCCGGCAGTCATGTAGTGTTACGGGTCACGGACAATCGTGAACCGAACCGCGAAACCCTTCGCCGGGCTGCCGCCGTCGCCGCCTACCACAGCAAGGCTCGAAACGGCGGCATTGTACCCGTCGCCTGCACTCAGGCCCGGTATGTCTCCAAACCGAGAGGTGCCAAACCGGGGACCGTCCAGATACGGAAAGAAATCATCCTCAAGGTGCGGCCTGCCCTCCCGAAACAATCTTAAATCAAGGTCAATCTGATGTTAACCCAAAGAGAGATTCTTTCCACAATTGAAATGCTCCGAAACGAGCATCTGGATGTTCGTACCGTGACCCTGGGCATCAACCTCTTTGACTGCGCGGGTCACAATCTCGCTGAATTCAAACGGAAAATTCAGGACCGCATTCTCGGGCTTGCGGAGAACCTGGTGGAGACGTGCAACGAGGTCGGCGACAAATACGGCATCCCCGTAGTCAACAAACGGATCGCCATCAGCCCGATGGCGGCGGTCGGTGCGGCTTTTTCCGCCGGGGAGATGGTGGAGATCGCCCACACCCTCGACCAGATTGCCGGGAAAGTCAACGTCGACTTTATCGGCGGGTTCTCCGCGCTGGTCGAAAAAGGTATGGCCAAAGGCGATCGTGCCCTCATCGCCGCCGTTCCCCAGGCCCTGACCGAGACCGACCGCGTCTGTGCGTCCGTCAATGTCGCATCATCCAAGGCCGGCATCAATATGGACGCCGTCCTGCTCATGGGACAGATCATCAAAAAGGCCGCGGAAATGACCGCGGATCGGGACGGGATCGCCTGCGCCAAACTCTGTGTCTTCGCCAACATTCCCCAGGACATGCCTTTTATGGCGGGTGCCTATCTGGGCATCGGTGAACCGGACGCCGTCATCAACGTAGGGGTCAGCGGACCCGGTGTCGTCAAAAAAGCTGTTGATCGTGCACTCTCAACCCGTCCGGACATGCCCCTTGGCCTGATCTCCGAAGAGATTAAGCGAACCGCCTACAAGGTCACGCGCATCGGCGAACTGATCGGCCGGGAGGTGGCCGAACAGTTGGGCACTCAATTCGGTGTGGTCGACCTTTCTCTGGCACCGACACCCAACGTGGGGGACAGCGTGGGAGAAATTTTCCAGAGTCTGGGCTTGCTCAGCATCGGTGTGCCCGGCACTACGGCGGCCCTGGCCCTCCTGAACGACGCGGTTAAGAAAGGCGGGGCTTTCGCCAGTTCTTACGTCGGCGGCATGAGCGGGGCCTTCGTGCCGGTCAGTGAGGATCTCAACATTTCCAAGGCGGCCGAGGAAGGTCACCTCACCATCGAAAAACTGGAGGCCATCACCAGCGTCTGTTCCGTCGGGCTGGACATGGTTGCCATTCCCGGGGATACCAGCGAAGATACCATCGCCGCCATCATGGCCGACGAGATGGCCATCGGGGTCATCAACAAAAAAACCACGGCCACCCGCCTGATCCCGGTGCCGGGAAAAAAGGCCGGGGAGCGGGCCTGTTTCGGTGGACTGCTGGGGGAGTCGATCATCATGCCGGTGCAAAACATCCCCGGGCCCAACCGCTTTATCCGCCACGGCGGCCGCATCCCCGCACCGATTCAGAGTCTGACCAATTGAAGTTCAGCGAAAAACGCCTCCCGGCAGCAGCATTGGAGCCGATAATGATCGTTCCATCCAAACATGAATGTTTCGGATTGATTCATTCAGCCGGAACACTTGACCACATCGTTGCCCACTCCATCCAGGTCTGCCGGGTGGCCCTCCTGATCGCCGACAGTCTCCAGGGTCAGGCCGGCTGTCTCAACCGGAGCATCGTTCTTGCCGGCGCCCTGCTCCACGACATCACCAAGACCCGAAGTCTCACCACCGGCGAGCGCCATGCGGAAAGCGGCGGCGTATATCTTTCGGGAAAGGGGTTCCCCGAAGTGGCGGCCGTCGTCCGCCAACACGTTCGTCTGGACACTTTCCACCCGACCGGACCTGTCTCCGAAGCCGAGATTGTCAACTATGCGGACAAGCGGGTCATCCATGACCGGATCGCGCCCTTGGACGAGCGAATGGCCTACATCCTGGAGCGTTACGGCAAAACGCCCGAGTTACGGGACCGTTTGAATATCATCTGGGAAGAAACCGTGAGCCTGGAAGAGAAGCTCTTCCGGCGGCTCCCTTTTCCTCCGTCGGCTTTGACGGAACAACTTCCCGACGAAGATCGGAACCGGGAAATGAAGGAATATGCGGAATCGATTTTGACATGTTGACCCTCTGGGGATAATCTGTTATTTCCCATGCACATTCTTACCGATCACACCTACAAAAGGAGGCATCCTCATGGATCAGGTCAAAGCGGTTCTTTTTGCCGTGTTGAACGCATGCTTGAATTTCATCCTGGCCCGGAAAAAAATCGGGATCTATTTCTGTTTCGCCGCCCTCTACGCCATCCTTACCGGCATGGTCGCCTTTGCGTTTCTCGTTCTCACGCTCCTTCAAGGCATCGTGCTCATCATCCTGACCCAGCCCAACGGCGCCATCAAAAGCCTGAATCATCGCTTGACGGTATACATCTACAGGATGTTGCGCTTCATCGCACTTTGCGAAACCCAGAAGCCCTACCCCTTCGGTCCCGTCCCTCAGGAAATAGAACCTGCGGACGAGGTGGATCTCAGGGTCGAGACCCCGGAAACGAATATGTTTGGCCCGAAAGGCCCTTCAAAGCCGGCGGCCGATACCGAGCCCGGCGCTTCCCAGGGCGATGCGCCGGAGGGCAAGGCGCCGGAACAGCCGGCTGATTCGGTTCCAATGGGATACGACGAGGAGAAGGAAAAATAGATTCCTGAGACAAACGCGTTTATCGAGGGGGCAGGTCATTCATCAGACGACCGAATACCAGCTTGCCCGGCCATACCCGTTCGACAACAACGGGTACGATACAGTTTTTCAGACCGTCGCCCCCTTCCAGCATCACCTTCAGATAATTTGAACTCATCCCTTTCAACAACCCTGTTTCAGCATCCCGCTCATTTTCCACGAGAACAGTGACGGTCCGTCCCAGAAAACGCCGATAAAACGCCTTGCGCTTAATACTCCCCAGATCCCGCATGCGACGACACCGGTCCTTGATCGCATCGATCGGGACCGGATCCGGATAACGGGCGGCGGGAGTGCCTTTTCTCGCCGAGAAAGGGAAGACGTGGAGATAGCTGATGGGCAGGTTTTTCACGGTTTCATAGGTATTTCTGAAAGCCGCCTCACTCTCGCCGGGGAACCCGATAAGCACATCCGCGCCGATAGCGGCGTGAGGGATTTCATCGTCTATTCTCACAACTATCTTCTCGAAGACGTCTCGCGTATAGGGCCGATGCATGCGACGCAAGACACCGTTATCCCCGCTCTGGAGCGGAACATGAAAATGGGGGCAGAATCGCTCCGAAGCGGCCACCCGGTCCACGATATCCGCGGACAGCTCAAGGGGCTCGATGGAGCTCAACCGGACCCGATCGATGACGGCTTCATCGTCGATCCGTCGGAGCAGTGTCGGAAGATCCGCAGACGGCTCAAGATCCCGTCCGTAACATCCCAGGTGGATGCCGGAAAGGACGACCTCACGGTACCCTGCCGCCGAAAGCCTTGCGATGCTCTCCATCACCTCCGAAAGCGGCATGCTTCGACTGCGGCCCCGGGCATAGGGCACGATACAGTAGGTGCAAAAGGCATCACAGCCGTCCTGGATCTTCAGCGAAGGCCGGGTGCGGTTGCCGTTGGGAACGGCAGGCATCGGATCGAATCCCCGTGCGTCCGCGACATCACGCCTGAGAACCATGGGCGAGAGGGTTTTCATCGCCTGAAATTCAGGCGCCGGATCCACATCCGTTTCGAAACGCCGGGGCGTCGAAGCGTCCTTGAGATAAACGTCCACAATCTCAGCGATGCGGTGCTTGTCGCCGTGGCCCACGATGAAATCGACCCCTTCGATTTTCTTGAGTGCTTCGGCTTCCGTCTGGGCATAGCAGCCCGTCACGACGATAAAAGCGCCGGGATTGGCTCGAACGGCCTGGCGAACGGCCTGGCGCGACTGCATGGAAGCTTTTCCCGTCACAGTGCAGGTATTGATGATACAAAGCCCTGCCGGCCAGTCTTCAGGGGCCGGCCACCAGTCTGCCTCCCTGAGGGCAACCCCCAGGGATTCGGATTCGCATTGATTGACCTTGCAGCCCAGGGTAATGATTTTAAACGATTTCAACGGTACCTCTCAATCCAACCGCCCCCCAACACCTCGCTTTCTCTGTAGAAAACAGCACCCTGACCGGGGGTTACGGCCGGTTCAGGCGCGTCGAAAAGAAGCGTTCCGCCACCCCTGTCATCCGGTTCGAACGTTGCCGGCACCGCCTGGTGCCGATATCGGATTCGAGCCCTCAAACGGATTCTCCCCGAAGGGGGACGCCCAATCCATCGGATGCTGGAAAGACGGCATCGGGAGACGCCCATCTCGGTCCTGAACCCCACCACCAGACGGTTCTCCCCGGGAACTGTATCGATCACGTAATAAGGCTCCGAAGCCGGACAGTTGATGCCTTTGCGCTGCCCCACAGTGAACTGATGAAGCCCCGAATGGGTACCGATGATCCGGCCGTGCACATCCGAAATCGGCCCCGGGCGAGGCTCGATCCCACCCCGCTCCACCAGAAATTTCCGGCAGGATCCCTTGATGAAACAGACATCCTGGCTCTCGCGGCCTTCGATCGGCGAAAGCCCTCTTTCAGCCCCCAACCGCCGCACCGCCGTCTTGGTCATGCTCCCCAGGGGGAAAAGGGCGCGCGACAGCTGAACCTGGGACAGAAACGCCAGGAAATAGGATTGGTCCTTTCGGCTGTCCCTGCCTTTGAACAAACGGCATGTCCCGTCCGGATACCGCCGGATTCGGGCGTAATGACCCGTAGCCATCCAATCGGCGCCCATCTGCCGGGCGATCGTCATGACGGCGCCAAACTTGACATCGGGGTTGCAGACGAGGCATGGATTGGGGGTCAGCCCCTTTTGGTAGGTCGTGACGAAATAGTCGACCACCCTCCGATGAAACAGGTCGCCGACGTCCACGATTTCCAGAGGGATATTCAGCTGTCGGGCCGCCCCCTGCACCTGTTCCATGGAGAGATCCTGATATCCGGTAAAAAAATGGATACCCATAAGGCGGTGACCACGCTCCTGGAGAAGACTTGCCGCCACAAGTGAGTCGATCCCACCGCTTATGGCGATGGCTGTTCTGGGTTTCATTCAAAAAACATCTTATTGGTGGGACGGATCCTCATGGCACGGGTGGGACAGGCGGTGATGCACAACTCGCAGACGCTGCACTTTTGTTCTTCAAATTCAACACGCATCTCCGGACGCCGGATATGGAGGGCGCCGGTGGGGCAAACCGCCGTACAGGCGCCGCAATGGGTGCATCGCTCCTCCAGCCGTTTGACCTCCTGATCGGCGTTGGTCACCTTGACGCCCTGATCTTTCAAAAAGCTCACACCGGACTTGAAATTCTTTTTCTCGCCATAGAGCTCAAGCACCAGAATGCCTTCCTTGCGGGGAAGGACCTGAGCGTTCAGGATATTGAACATGAGATCGTAATCCTTGACCAGGTGACAAACGATGGGCTTATGGGCGACCTCGCGTGGAAAGCGAAGAATCAATATCTTAGAATACATGGATGACCTCCGAAAGTACTTTATTTTTAATTCAAAGCGTTATACGATAATCCCAACGTAAGCCCATGTCAATCGAAACCTGATAGATTACCATCGCCACGACATGTCAATGAACCCATGAATCGATTCGCATACCTGACAACGGGCCTTGCCATCAAGACCCTTTCCAGCCTCTCCAGGGCCAATATCCATGTTCACGGAACGGAAAACATTCCCAGAGGGTCGATCATCTTTACAGTGAATCACTTCACACGCATCGAAACCATGATCCTCCCCAGCTATATCTACAAACTCACGGGAGGCGTTCCCGTATGGTCGCTGGCGGACGCCGCTCTTTTCAAGGGAGGGCTCAAGACCTACCTGGACTATGTGGGCGCCATTTCCACCCGTGATCCGGATCGGGACTGCCTGATCCTCAAAACCCTGCTCAAGGGAGACGCCGCCTGGATCATCTTCCCCGAAGGTCGGATGGTCAAAAACAAGAAGATCGTCCACCGGGGCCGCTACATGATCCTGAGCGAGACAGGCAAACACCGGCCCCATACCGGTGCCGCCAGCCTGGCGCTCAGAACCGAATTCTACCGGCGGCGCATGGGGAAAATCGGCGCGACATCGCCCGAAGAAGCCCGGCGCCTGATGTCGCTCTTCGAAATCGACGCCCTTGCGCCGATGATGGAACGACGGACCTATATCGTCCCCGTCAACATCACCTATTACCCCTTGCGCGCCCATGAAAACCTGCTCAGCAGACTAGCCGTCACCTTTGTGGAGGACCTGGACGAACGGGCCGTGGAAGAGCTGATGACCGAAGGGTCCATGCTCCTTTCCGGTGTGGACGTCGACATCCGGTTCGGTGCGCCCATCGATGTCGGCATCTATCTCGACCATCCCACCGTTCAACGGGATATCGAAACACCGGGTTACATCAGCTTCGACAATCCCATCCCTTCCGCAAAGATTCTCAGGAAATCGGCCGCGAAAATCATGGAACGCTACATGAGAAGCATTTACCGGATGACCACCGTGAATCACGATCATCTGGCGGCCTCCATCATCCGCCACATGCCTTTCCGACGAATCCGCATCGACGATCTGAAACGCCGCCTGTTTCTCGCGACGCAGCTCAATCTGAAAGGCCTCGAGATCTTCTTCCACCACAGCTTTGAGACTGATCAGGTCCATCTTCTTACCGACGACCGTTACGGCAAGTTCGGCGACTTTATCACCATCGCCGTCGCGAAGGGTGTTCTCGCTCGTCAAGGTCCCTATCTCGTCAAAAAGAAACCCTTTTCAACCCCTATATTCAACTTCCATCAGATTCGGGTCGACAACCCGATTGCCGTGATGGCCAACGAGGTGGAACCGTTGGAACGACTTCAGCGTAAAATCCGACCCATCGCCTTTTTACCGGAATTCTGGATCAGGCGCCGCACGGCAGCCTATCTGATCAGACAGGCCGAGTCGCTCTACGAGCAGGAGTATGAAACCTTTTTCGTGGACGGCGAGTCGCGTCCTAAAGAGGTCGGCATGCCCTATCTGGTCAGAGGAAAAGGCAGCGGGATCGGCGTTCTTCTGATCCACGGATACATGTCGGCTCCCATTGAAATGGCGGAGCTCGCCGGGTATCTCGGCAGCAAGGGCATAACAGTTTATGTCGCACGCCTCAGAGGACACGGCACTTCACCCGATGATCTGGCCACGCGTACCTACTCGGACTGGCTCAACGCCGTCGATGCGGGCTTTGCCGTTGTCCGCAGCCTGTGCAAACGGGTGGTTGTCGGTGGATTTTCCACCGGCGCGGCGCTGGCTCTGGATCTGGTGTCGCGGAACGAAGGCGTTCAGGGGGTTTTTGCCGTCTGTCCTCCCCGAAGGCTGCATGATCCCTACTTGATGAAAAATATGGCATTGGACTTCTGGAACCTGCTTGTGAAAAGGGTGCGGGGCAATGCGGATCGGGAAAAGGAATTCATCGAGAACCTGCCGGAAAACCCCCTTACAAACTACAGCCGGAATCCGGTATCGGGAATCCGTGAAATCGAACGACTCATGGAGCGGCTGGATCAGAAGCTGCCGGGTATCGATATTCCGGCCCTCCTGATCCACTCCCACCGGGACCCTATTGCCTTCCCCGGTGAATCGAAACGAATCTTCGATCTCATCGGCTCCGAAAACAAGACGTATATCCTGTTCAACTTCGACCGACACGTCATCCTCGCCGGCGACGGCGCCCACCGGGTTCACCGGGTCATCGGAGACTTCATCGCAGACCTCACGGCATAAAGGCTTTCCGATCCGAACCGTTCATTTCGAGCCTTCGGCACGAAGAACGATGCCCGACGGCAGCGCTTCCCCGAAAACCGTGTTGATTTCCTGCTGCTTCATGGGAACGACTTCCCTGAGGGGCCGGAGATCGTCCGCCGAAGCCCCGTTCCGAGCAAGGGCATCGATCACTCGCCGAGTCGTTCCGTCATCCACGTCCCGTATACGGTCCCCGGTTTTCCGAGACATCTGGGCCGCTGCAAGGAGCGCAGACCGTGGATCCGGCCAGTCCCGATCCAAAACCGCGGCAATCCAGCGGGCAGCCTCGTCGGGAGGGATGACGCGATCGACGGGGCCGTAAAGGAGATCTCGGGCCCCCATGCGGGAAAGGGACCAGAAATGCTGGGGCATCGCCTTTCGGTCGTTCAACTCGGAAAGCAATTTACGACCCCATTTAATTTTATCCTTGACAAGCAGGAGTTCCATGTTTGCAACGGCCATCCATATCTCCAGATACTCCTGAGGGGCCACCCTGACCCGGGCCTCCTTTTTCGGAAACATTACCGGCGTCAAATCCTGAATGAACTGTCGCTGTTGGCCAGGCTTGAGTCCGCCGGCCACCCGCCGCCACATGATCCACCACTCGGACCTGACCTGAGGGTTGTTTCCATGAATGGGACCGCCCTTGTAAATTTTCCAGAGCTTCCTGATGCGATGTTCGTCGAAACCGTCCCCCATACCCGGCCGCAGGCAGTATCCCAGAAGATTGAGCCAACGGCTCTCCGCCAGATGTCTGGCGCCCCTTGCGGAAACTCGGCCAAGCAGTGCATCTGCCATCTTTCGGATGAGAGTCAGGGGCCATTGATCCCGGGGCCGATCGATCATGCCGCCGATATCCTTCACCAGAGCGGTCAATGCCTTGGGGTCGGCGTCGCTTGAAAATGCATTTTCAATCTTTCGGCACACCGCATCCACGACCGATTCGTCGAAAACCTCCGTCTCTGAAACGTCGGCGGCGGCCCCCGCATCCCGCAACTGAAATCGAAGCTGCCAGCGGTGATCACTGATTCGGGATCGGCACCAGATCCCCAAGGTCCCAACCTCGGTATATTCCGCTTCGATATCGACTGGAATCAATTTTTCCGCACCCTTTTTGCCGAACTGGATGACAGTCCGAAGCGGTGGAAGGGGGGTCAATGTGTCGTCCACCACGACAAGGTCTCCCGCCTTGTCTCCGGAACGAAAGCTCGAGCTGAACACTTCGAAACCGACCGGCTGATTGGTCAGCACCTCAAAGGTTCGGTCCTCCAGAATGATGCGGCTCCCTTCGTCCATCCCCCGCTCGACAATGCAGACCGCTTCCTGCCGAGGGGAATCCGTTCGTACCCCCATGTAATACGCACGCGCACTGCCGCTCCCCACCCGAACCCCGCGACCGGCCCTGACCAGTCCGTAATAGGCCGCTCCCAGGGCGACGGCCGTGTCGGGGTTGGGATTCGCGAGTACCCGGGGCAGCGCTGTGTCGGATATCCCGAACCAGTGTCGGAGCGCTTCCCGAATGCGATCCTGAATCACCCGGGACTTGAGTGATCCGCCGTTGAACAGGATCAGGTCCGGGGCAGGGCTGTTTCGGCCGAGAGCCTTCATAACATCCTCACCGTGATGCTCCAGAAACCAGCCCATGTGACGGGTGATCGCCGGTTCCGGCTCATAGGGCAGGCCGAACTCGGTGATACCTTTCCGCGACATCGCCTTTCGTTCGTCCGTTCGATCCACGA
Organism: Desulfococcus multivorans; assembly: GCF_001854245.1. Lineage (GTDB taxonomy): Bacteria > Desulfobacterota > Desulfobacteria > Desulfobacterales > Desulfococcaceae > Desulfococcus > Desulfococcus multivorans. Next base: position 2,671,147 of record NZ_CP015381.1, read on the forward strand.
CAGGGAAAAACCCTTCCAGAACAATGTGTTCGACCTCCTTCCGCCCAAGCTCGGTTGTAAGGACGTCACCGATGACTTTCCGCCCCTTCCCCATGAGCGTGATTTTCCGCGATTCCCCAAAACCGTCCAGAAGCATTTCCTTGGCCTGACGGCATTGATGACACAGCATCTTCCATCGATCGCCTGTGAGCGATCCCCTGGTTTTCCTACGGAAGAGCACGGCCTCCGCGTGCCGTGCCAGGGCAAGATCGATGTTGTCGCCGCCAAGGATCAGATGATCCCCTACGGCAATCCTTTCAAAACGGGGACTTCCGTCCACCTCTCTCAGGGTGATGAGGGTGAAGTCCGTCGTTCCGCCGCCGACATCGCAAACCAGGATCAGTTCATCCGGTTTGACATGATCGTCCCAGTCCTTTTCGTGCCGCGTCAACCAACTGTAAAAGGCCGCCAACGGCTCTTCCAGAAGCGTTACCGGGCCGAAGCCCGCCAGGGCCGAAGCCTCCAGGGTCATATCCCGCGCCACTTCGTCAAAGGAAGCGGGAACGGTGAGGGTGACGAACTGATTCTCCATGTACAGTTCAACCTCATCCCCCATGGCGTGATTCCAGGCGTTTCGGATGTGTTTCAAAAAATAGGCCGTAGCCGTCACCGGAGATACCTTGTTTACATCCGCTTCGGCGCCCCAGGGCAGAATCCTGGCGTGCCGATCCGCCTTGTCGTGGCAGAGCCAGCTTTTCGCGGAGGAGACCAATCGGGCCGGCACCGAAGCACCGTGATCCCGGGAAAAGGCCCCTACGAAATTGTCGTCCTCGGTTTTCCAGGGGATAGTGATGGCCGATTTGGAAATGTCGTAGTCACCGGGGATATACAAAAAGGAGGGGAGCACCGGCAGCCGTGAAAATTCTCCCGCACCGGTCAACTGGGGGATCTGGAAGAGTCGGATTCGCGACGAATCGCCGTTCTCCGCCGCCAAGTCCACATAGGAGACGGCGGAATTGGTGGTTCCCAGGTCTATGCCGATGATGTATCGTTTGTCGTTAGCGTCCAAAAGGGCCTCTCTCTTTTGTAAGACCTGTCTGAGGCGTGCCCCTTTTGCCCGATTTTCCCGTCAAAATGCGCCGAGAATTCCTGCGGCCAACCTTTCCATGCATATTGAGGTAGAACAAAAATGGCTCGATCTCGAACCGGTCCTGAGTGTGGGGAAATGGTCCGGGCAAAACCGCCGAACCATCGTGATTCGGTCATGTATAAATATTCAGTATACTACTTCTGCTGCTGTTTTTTGTCAAAAAATATCCGACGGTTTTCCTTTCCGAAGTTTTGTGTTGCATTCCATCTCCCTGCCATTATACTATTAATATAAGAACTTATTTTCCTTTTATTTTCCTTAGATTGCATGCATCTGCCGGTTCGGTGACGGCAGAGTGATCCTTAAAAAACCATCCGGATAAGGGAATCTCTGGTCGCCCCTCTCCCCATCCGCCAGACACAGGAGGACATCATGGCGAGTACAGACAAGAACACGCTCCGACATCATCTTACAGCGGTCAAAGAGGGAAGCCGCCGTTTCGAAAATGCCTTCCAGGGCGTCGCCCGAATGATATTGGACAACGAAATCAAGAAAGTCGTGGTCAACGGTAAAACTACATATGATTTCAATATCTTCAGGACAGGGAAGAAGCATGTTATCGGCATGTACGATGAAATCAACAGTTTTGTCTCCTATGTCAAAGATGCCGCTGAAGGCGGATCTTCCAAGGAGATGGCGTATGTCCTGGTGGGGGAGCCGGGCAACGGGAAGACCTTCCTGGTCGATTTTGTCTGTGCAAAATACCGTGAATTCCTTTCCAAACCCGAAAACCGAAAGTACACCTTCCGTTTCATGAACATAGATCAGCTGGGAAGCTACGGTCGGATCAGCGTCATTGAATCCCAGACATACGAGGATCCCGTCATTCTGGGGATGAACCTCTTTGACGATCCGGATGAAAACCGGGCCTTTCTATCGCGCGAAATCGGTTTCTCGGATGACGAGATCGAAACGCTGTATGACAATTACCGCCCCATGGGGGCCTGCAGCGGATACATCTGGAACGACATCCGCAATTATTGCGACGGCGACCTGGACCGAATGCTCGATTTCGTTCAGATCATTCCCGTCCCCCTGGTGGAGAGTCTCGGCACCATCACCGGCAAATATCCCGCCAAGGATAAAATCACCTCTTCAGCGGTGGATCTTTTAGGGGAGGAGTCGATCCAGCGCCTCCTGCACATCACCGACACCAACAATCCCTACCGATTCGATCTGCGGAGGGGAGCACTGGCTCGGGTTGCGGGGGGCGGAATTCATTTCAGCGATGAGATCTACAAGAACAAGAAGGACCTGGTCCAGGTCTATCTGGGGGTCATCCAAAACCGCAACATCGAGATCGACGGCTACAAATGGCCCATCGATACGCTTATCATCGCCACCAGCAACAACTCCGAGTTCAATCGGTTTCTGGCGGAAAAGGAGGAAGCTCCCATCGTCGATCGGTGCCGCATCTGCTATGTCTCCCACAACACCAACTACAAACTCCAGAGCGAACTGACCGCCTATTCCATCGGCAGCGAAGCCAAAACCACCTTGAGCCGCGAAAGTCTTCATCAGGACCCCAACCTCAACTATGCCACATCGGTGGGCGTTGTTCTCACCCGGCTGCCCCGGTCCGAAAAGCTGACGCCCATCGAGACGATGAAGCTGGCGGCGGGAGAGGTGGCCGGCGAAAAAAGCATCAAGGCACTTGCCGAGGTCATCGACACCCTCAATCAGGATCCGGACATCATCAAGCGGTTCGGTCAGAAAGGCCTCGGTCAGCGAAACCTCGGCCGGGCGCTTCAACTCCTCATCGAGAGTTCGGAGACCAACGAAGGCCAATGCATGTTCGCTTATGATATCTTCAAGTGCCTCGAGCGTATCGTCCTCGATTACGTATCGGACGCCAACGACCGGAGCAAGTTTCTGGAGGACCTCAAGATTGCCAAAGGGCTTTACCGCGAGCGGATCATGACGGAGATGTTCAATGCCTATATGGACGAACCCATGGCCATCCGAAAGGACGTCATGAACTACGTCAACATGATCATCGGCATCGATGCGGAAAATCTGGGCCCCGACAAGATGTGGAAATACAAGGATCCCCAATCCAGGGAACTCAAAGCGCTCAAGATCGACGAACGCTACATCCAGAGCGTGGAAGATCGCCTGGGACTGAAAACCGAGGAGCACCGCGAGAGTTTCAGGACGTCCATCCGCAAGATCTACGGCCAGAAGATTACCGTCGACCCCAACTATGACTTCATGGATAACCTGGAACTCGTGAAGGCAGTGACCGACGTCCGACTCAAATCCGACATTGCCGGTGCGGGCAGTCTCATCGGGGCCCTCGCGAACCGCACCAATGAAGAGAACCAGAAGCTATACGACCGTATGGTCGACACCATGCTGAACAAGCTCGGTTACTGCATGACCTGCGCCCAGAAAACCATTGAATACTTCTGCACCCAGGAAGATGAAAAGTAGTTCGCTGTTAACCAAATCTTTATCCGCGACAGGCGGCGGCAGGGAACAACGACAGGACAACCATCATGGAACAACGACTGAAGGCATACTACGAGCGGCTCAAAGCCAAGGGGCTCTCCCCCCATCGCGAGGATGGGATTCTCCGGGAACTGAACGGCGATCTTTCCCACGAAACGCCCTCCGATCCCCCGGCCCGAACGAACAGGGGATTTCCCCCCGGTCGGGACACCCTTTATGAATATGCCGATCTCTTCGAACTCCAGGACATGACGCCCCCCCATGTAAGCGCCACGACCTGTCTGAGATCCCTTGACGAGCTCCTGGAACGGGACAAGCTTCGAGAAAAAGACGGATTTCCGAGGAAGATCCGGATCGGACGGTTGGTGAAACCCGGCAAGGGCGGCAAGGACAAGATTGTCGTCGTCCCCACCACCGTCGAGGAAAAATTCATCCACGACATTATTCGCGTCCCCAACGAGGAGGAGCAGTCTGGCGGGTCCGGAGAGGGGGAAGAAGGTGAGGTCATCGGTGAACAGCCCGTTCGCTCGCCCGAAGGCGCCGGCGCCGGACCCGGCGAAGGCGCCGGCGGCCCCCACGAAATGGAATCGAGCGCCTACGACCTCGGCAGGATCCTGACGGAGAAATTCGAGCTGCCCAACCTCAAGGATAAAGGTAAAAAGCGGTCCCTCACCCGATACACCTACGACATGACCGATCGAAACAGGGGGTTTGGACAGCATCTGGACAAAAAGGCCACGCTTCGGCAAATTCTGGAAACCAATATCCATCTCGGGAATCTGCCGGACGTGTCCGATATCGACCCCACCCGGTTTCTGATCTCGCCCACCGACCGGATCTATCGAATTCTCTCCCGGGAAAAGGACTACGAATCCCAGGCCATGGTCTTTTTCCTGAGAGACTACTCGGGATCCATGACCGGAAAACCCACTGAGCTGATCGTCTCCCAGCACGTTCTGATCTACAGCTGGCTCCTCTACCAGTATGAAAAACAGGTGGAATCGCGATTTATCCTTCACGACACCGATGCCGTCGAGGTGTCCGATTTCTATACCTACTACAACACCCGGGTCGCCGGCGGCACAAAAGTCGCCGCCGCCTATCGCCTCGTCAATGAGATCGTCGATAAGGAGAATCTGGTGAAGGACTATAATATCTATGTCTTCCATGGAACGGACGGAGACGATTGGGATACGGACGGCAGGGAAACCCTTCCGGAAATCGAACGCATGCTGCGTTACGCCAACCGTGTAGGCGTCACTGTCGCCCGGCACGGCATGAGCAGCGACGAAAGCGAAGTGGAAAAATATCTCAACCGATCGGGATTGCTGAAGGACAAACCCGGTCTGATCCGAATGGATGTCATGAAGCAGGATGCCGACGAAGCCCGGATCATTGAAGGCATCAAGACATTGATCTCCATGGCGGCGGTATGATCGCCTCCTGCTGACAACGACCTCTACCCGGGAGAAGGATGATCCATGGAACTCATCGGCCAGCATGCAAAAAAAATTATGGAAGGGTGCAAACAGCGGGCGAGGGACGCCGGGCTGCGCTTTCAGGACGACACCCTCGAGTATATCGTGACCAACCGGGATCTCCTGGAACTGTCACCCAAGATCATGATCCCCACCCTGTACGATTATTGGGTTCACGATGTCGAAGTCCTCAAGGGAAAGGGAAAATACGAACTTTATCCTGGAAACCCTTATGAGACCGTGATCAACACGCGGCCGCCCATCTCCTTTTACAATGACAACAACCCCGACTGGCTCAATGTGATGATCTTCTATCACGTCATCGGGCACATCGACTTTTTTCAGAACAACCTGCTTTTTCAGCATACCCACGATTATGACTTCACCGGAGAGGCCCTGTCGGACAAACGACTGATCGCCCGGTTGCGGTCGGAAAAAGGCCGATGGGTCGATTATGTCATCGAATTCGCCAGAGGCATCGACAACCTGGTCTCCTTTCACGGTGAACTGTCGCGGGTTCAACCGCCGTCAGCGGCCTCCGGCTCAGGCCCGATCAATTTTTATTTCGATGTCTTTCTTCAGTCCCTCAAGAAGGTCAACATCACCGACTACATCAAGGAAATCGAGCGGTACAACCAATGCATACGGGATTATGGACAGCACGGTGAGGAAACTTTTCTGGCGGATACCGAGTTGAAACACCCCGAATTCAAGGCAGTCTACCAGAAAAGCCTTCAAAAAAAGCCCGAAACCCGTATGGACCTGCTGCGTTTTCTGATGGTTCACTCGGAATTCCTGAACAAGGAAGAGAACGATTGGATGAAATCGGTCCTGCAGGTCATCCGGAAGACGTCCCTTTTTTTTCAGCCCCAGATCCGGACCAAAATCATGAACGAAGGCTGGGCCAGCTACTGGCACGAGGTCTTGTTCATGGCGGACGACCGCATCCAGGGTCACGAGGTTGATTTTGCCCGCATCAACGCCGGCGTAACGGCGCTTCCCCGGGTGGGGTTGAACCCCTACGCCCTGGGGATGCGTCTCTTTTATTATATCAAGGAGATGGCGGACAAGGGGCGGCACACCATGACATTTCATCAAATGAAAGACGCGCATCTGCGGGAGGTCTACGACGCAAAAACAGGGGCCGGCCGTCGGTTTATTTTTGATGTTCGGGAAAACATGGACGACTTTCTTTTCGTCAAGACCTTTGTCGATCAGGATTTTATCGATGCTCACAAACTTTTCGTCGTCGGAAAGCGGATGAATCCGGCCAAAACCGCCTGGGAATATTACGTCAAGTCCCGAAAGGCCGAGGATTACCGGCAAATGCTGATCGAGGGACTCTACCATCCGCCCCACATCGAGATCGATCCGAAAAAGACCGAAAACAAGACCCTCTACCTGGTGCACCGCTTCGAGGGAAAGCCCCTGGTGAAAGATTACATCGCCAATACCATGCTGGGGATCGAATATCTCTGGGGCGGACCCGTCAAACTGGAGACAAGCGAAGTGGCCAAAACGTCTTCCTCCCCCTATGCCGTTTTCAACGTGGGCGGCACATCGGCCCAGGAGACGTCCGACACCTTCGACATTAAATGGCAGCGGGTTCTTTACACCATGGAGAAGCGACGGCTGACCCGAAGAATTCTGTACAATATGGAAGACGTTTGAGCATCCATCCAGAAAACGGCATGAGGGGATGAATTAAACCTATGAACAAGATCCGAAAAGCCTTGGACAATCTCAATCGCACCATGAGCGACACGCATCCGAACGAGTTGATTCCTTTCGAGGACTTTCTGAAAATCATGAACGAGAAGCCTCACCAGGTAATCCGCAATATCTTCCAGGTGTTCTACGACATGATCCGTTATTATATCGAAGAAGGGGTTGACGAATATCCCGGCGACCCGGAATCGATCCATTATGTCTACTATGACTGCAACCGCCTCTTTGTCGAGGACGCGGATCACCCGTTTTTCGCAGATCGACTGTTTGCAAATCGCTTTATCAATCATATCGAAGCATTAAGAAGAGGCGCCCAACAGAACAAAATTTACATCTTCGACGGCCCTCCCGGATGCGGCAAGAGCACCTTTCTGAACAATCTTCTCAAAAAATATGAGACCTATGCCAACACTCCGGAAGGGATGCGCTATGAAACCGTTTGGCGCCTGAGCCGCAAGGCACTCGGCAGCTATCACAACCACAACAACAATCCCATGCTGGACAACCTCTATCGCATCCTTTCGGTGACGTCCCCGGCTAAGGAAACGCTTGACGTCAACAACGAGGAAAGACCGAATGAGCAGGAAGAGGCTTACGAGGAAGATCTTTACGCCCATGATCTCCAGGAGGACTACATCGATGTCCCTTGTCCCAGCCACGAACATCCGCTCCTTATCATCCCCAAGAGATATCGGCGCCAACTTTTTGACGATCTGTTCGAAAACGATGAATTCAAATGGAGGCTTTTCACGGACAAGGCCTATGAATGGGTCTTCAGGGATAAGCCCTGCACCATTTGCAGCTCTCTTTATCAGGCCCTTCTCGGCAAGCTCCAAAGCCCGGAGGAGGTCTTCAAAATGGTGTATGTCCGACCCTATCATTTCAACCGGCGGCTCGGGCAAGGCATCAGCGTGTTCAACCCGGGGGACAAGCCCATGCGACAGTCCACCATGACCAACCCCATGCTTCAGCGGCGCATCAACGAAATTCTCAGAGACAGCAACCAGGTGAACTACATTTTTTCACGATATGCCAAAACCAACAACGGCATCTATGCCCTGATGGACATCAAGTCTCACAACGTCGAACGACTGATGGAACTCCACAACATTATCAGCGAGGGAATCCACAAGGTCGAGGATATCGAGGAGAACGTCAACTCTCTCTTCTTCGCCCTCATGAATCCCGAGGACAAAAAGAACATCCACGGGCTGCAGTCGTTTTCCGACCGTATCGAGTATATCCAGATCCTGTACGTTCTGGACCTGAACACCGAGGTTGAAATATATAAAAATATCTTCGGAAAGCAAATCGTCGACAGCTTTCTACCCAGAGTGCTCCATAATTTTGCACGGGTGATCATCTCGTCGCGCCTCAATCAAAAATCAGAGGCTCTCCTGGAATGGATCGGCGATCCGAGCAAATACCGTCTCTACTGCGACCCGAACCTCCACCTTCTCAAGATGGAAATCTATACCGGGTACATCCCCAAATGGCTGTCGGATGAGGACCGCAAGAGCTTCACCGCCAAGGTCCGCCGCAAAATACTTGCCGAATCGGAAACCGAAGGTAAAAAAGGCTTCTCAGGTCGCGATTCCATAAAAATATTCAATGAATTCTATTCCTCCAGTGCCCGTACAGACAAACTGATCAATATGTCGACCCTGTGCAATTATTTTACAAAGATCCGCGCTGATCTGAGCGAATCCATCCCCCCGGGGTTTCTCGAATCCCTTCTCAGGATGTATGACTATACCGTCCTTCATGAGGTCAAAGAGTCCCTCTACAACTATAATGAAGCCCAGATCTCCAGGGATATTCAGAATTATCTGTTCGCCGTCAATTTTGAACTCGGCGTCAAAGAAACCTGCCCTTACACGGGCGAACATCTCGAAATCACGGACGAGTTTCTCTGGGGAATTGAAAACCGTCTGCTCGGCGGAAACGTCTCCGACGCCAGGCGGAAGGAATTCCGCTCCGAGACTCAAAAGATCTATGCGGCAAAAACCCTGACACAGGAAATTCTTCTGGAAGGCACCCCCATCGTTGATACTCAACTTTACCAGGACCTTTACGAGCGATATGTCTATACCCTGAAAGAGAAGGTCCTCGACCCGTTCCTCAAAAATGAAAACTTCCGCCAGGCCATCAAGGATTACGGCAAGGATGCGTTCAAAACCTACGACAAGCGTATCCGAGAGGACGTGACGTTTCTGATGAACAATCTCTCTAAAAAATCCAGATATACCGAGCAAGGCGCCAAGGAGGTCTGTATGTATGTGATCGACAACAATCTGGCCTCGAAATTCAGCAATCCCTAAAACAACCCGTCGCACGCATATTGATGACAATGCTTCGGTTCTTTGATATGAATAAAAGCCGGTTCTGCCGGAACCGGGTCGATGACGGAGGTCAAAAGCAATCCAGTGGACGGCACCACGCCTTGGTTTGGCCTGAATGATCAACAACGTGTCCGACACGTGTAGTCAATATTGAGGAACCACAAGGTATAATGAGAAATATAATTATATTTGTATCCGTGCTGATTTTTGCAGGAGTGACGGGATGTGCGATCGAACATCAATCCTTCCCGGCAAAAGCTGCGCGACCACATCCCGAAAGCCCCCACCCGACGGGGAGTGACAGTAGCGGAACAATCGCCGGCGGGAGCGGTCCCGGCAGCCTCGCCCTGCCTGAAACCGAATCCGATACAGAGCCGGCGAGCGAGGCAAAGCCTCAACGCATTCCCTCGCTCGATGCGCATCATGTAAAAACAGACACCAACAAAAGCAACATTATTCATACGGTCGAGCCAGGGGAGACGCTATCACAGATTGCGGTACACTATTACGGTAGCTGCAAGGACGAACTGCTCCATCTTTTAAAAAGTATCAATGAAATCCATGAAACGGATTCCCTGCAAGCCGGCCGGCAGCTCATCCTTCCGCTGCCGGCTGTCGACGGAGGTATCCCCCCGGTCCTGACGACAACTTCCGCCACATGCGCCAACGGTTCACCCAAATCAGGGCAATCCACAGACAGTCCGGGAAAAGACGCTACTGCCGTAGACAAACGGAGCGGAATGGCCCGTGAAAACGGGGAAGAGGCTCCTGATCCATTCAACGATCAGATGGCGAAAGGTCTTGTTGCTCTAAAAAAAAGGGACTATCGCACAGCCCACAGGGCCTTCTCGGCCGCTGCCGAAGGCCATCGGAAAGACAGCCGATGCTCGAAATATCTCAAAGAAATCGAGGCAATTGCAAATCATCACTTTGAAAATGGGCTGAGTTTTTACAGAAAAAGAAATTATGTCGGCGCTATTGCGGAAATCGAGAAAGCATGTATTCCGCCGTTGGAGGTTCAGACAACCGAATACCTCTTTAAATCCCATTTCGAGATTGCAATGAAAAAATTCCTGCGTTACAGGCGCACAGGAAACAAAAGGGATTTCGACCAGGCGCAGAACAGTCTGAATCGGGCGCGAGCCTATCAGGCGTCCTGCACCGGATGCAATGATTATGAAGAAATTTTCAAGAAAACGCATTACAACAACGGGATAAAATATTTCACTGGAGATAATGGAGAAGGTATGGACAAGGCGGTCGAGGAATGGGAAAAGGTTCGATTTATCGATCCCGGGTACAAGGACGTCACCGAAAACATCGACCAAGCCCAATTTCTGCTGAAAAAATTGAGGAATTTGAAAAAAGTATCCTGAAACAAGGCCGAGATCCTTCCCCATATGAGCCACACTGATGTTGTTGGCCGTCTGGAAGGTTTTCTGAACCTGTGCAGCAACAGCACCGACAGCGAATCCACCGTGGACTGTGAGAACGCTTTGAGACGGATATCGACAACATATCAGCCGGCCAACGCTCCCGCCTGCAGCGCCGCCCATGCAGTCCGCCACCAGGCAGAATCCACCACCAACCCCGATCAGCATTTCAATGGGCGTTCACATCACGGACCGGTACGATGACAGAACCGTATTTTATACAAAACCAACGAAGAAATGCCTGGATATCAAATAATACTTTAACATACCGGAATGCCTCGATGACAATTCGGACATGACCTCATGACAACGCCGTACAGAAGGCAAGGCATGAAAAAAAACCAGGAACAGCAGCTGCTTTTCGGCCAACTGCTCATGGAAAAAAACATCATCACCGAGACGCAGCTCCAAGAAGCCCTTGATATTCAGAAAAACGACGGCGCAACGTTGAACGATTCGACATATCTCGGACAAATCCTTGTTCGTCTGGGCTATGCCACAGAAAAGGATGTCGTAAGCGTCGTCAACGAACAACAGAACCATTCCATCAAATCCTTTTCCGAAAACGCCCAGAGTCAGATCGAACACCACCCCCGAACGTCCGGAAAGCGTTTCCGGAGTCTCAAAATTCCCATATGGCTTCAGCTCTCCATCATCACGACGGTACTCATATCCGTCGCCATATTCACCCTTTACCTCTTTACTGTAGACCTTCAGAACCGACAACTTTTTCGGCAAGCCCTTCTCATCGGCAGAGTGAGCCTCAACTATTTTGTCAACAACGCGAGAATACTTCTCCTCGAGGATAACAACGATCTTCGACTGAACACGCTGATCACCGAAGCGTCCGCAGTGGAAGGCATTGTCTACGCCATTATCCTCGACCGGGACAAGATCATCAAGGCCCACACCGATCATACCCGGATCGGCGAAACCTTAAAGATGGCGCCATTTCTCAGCAGCGGCATCCAGGAAGGGGATGTGACCTATTTCGACTATTATTCGGAAGCAGAGGAGCACATCCTCAACCTGAGCCGCACCGTCATCATGAAAGACGAGGCACTGGGAGAGGTCCACGTCGGCATATCACTGGATTTCATCGACCTGACCATCCGTGAAAAAACCCGTGACATCCTCCTTATCAGTTTGGTGATCATCGGGCTCGGCATCATTACGGCGGTCTACTACAGCATCCGTTTTTCACGCCCCCTGGTAAAGCTGGTCCAAGCCTTCAATGAAATCAGCGTCGGCAATTACCAGCACAAGATCAAGACCATCCGAAACGATGAATTCGGAAATATCGCAATGTCGTTCAATGCCATGAGCCGGGAGCTGTGGCTGAAATCGGTCATGCAACGATCCTTCGGTAAATATGTCGGGAACGAGGTTCTGGAGCTGATCCTGGACAATCCGGAAAGTGACTGGCTAAAGGGCAGACGGCGGAAAGCGACGGTGCTTTTCACGGATGTCCGGGGATTTACGTCCTACTCGAAGGTTCGTGAGCCCGAGGAAATCGTTGATCACCTCAACACGTACTTCGAAATCGCCACAAAAATCATCAACCAGCACGGCGGGTATGTCGACAAGTTCATCGGTGACGCCGTCATGGGGATCTTCGGCGTTCCGGTTTCCCAAAAGGATCACATCGTCCGTGCGGTGCAGGCGGCCCTTGACATGCAACGGATATTTCTTGAAAAAAACCGATCCCATGAAGACACCCTTCTGAATAAGATCGGCATCAGTATCGATACCGGCGTGGTGCTGTCGGGAAACATCGGCTCCCATGTCAAAATGGAGTACACGGTAATCGGCGACACCGTCAACATGGCATCCCGATTGAATGGGCTCTCGGGCCCGGGGGAGATCGTCATCAGCAAGGCCGTATACGCACATATGAAGGACACTTTGGACGTGGTTCTTCTCAAGCCTCGGAAGATCAAAGGGAAACTTTCCCCCATTAAAGCCTACCGCATCCTGAACATCAAGTCGAAGGAGGCAGCATGAACATCTCTCCCGAGAAACCCCTCGGAAACCCGATGATCGTCGGTGTCATGGGGGGTGCCGACGTCGACCCGACGGTCCTGAAAAACGCGCATGAACTGGGCATGCGGATCGCCCGTGAAGGTTGGGTGCTCTTGAACGGGGGCAGGAACGCAGGGGTCATGAACGCTTCGGCTCAAGGCGCACGGGAGGCCGGAGGGATCGTTGTCGGCATCCTCCCCGACAATCACTGCAGACAGATGTCTCCCTACGTCACCATTCCCATCGTCACCGGCATGGGAAGCGCCCGGAACGCCGTCAACGCGCTTTCGAGCCATGTTGTCGTCGCTTGCCCGGGCGGCCCCGGGACGATTTCGGAGATCGCCCTGGCGCTGAAGGCCGGGCGCTGCGTCATTCTACTGGATTTTGAACTTCGGGGAATTTTTGAACGTGCTGAACAGGAAGGCCGACTCCGACAAGCCAAAACCCCCAGAGCGGTCATCGAAATCATCAGATCCGAAGTATCATGATTTCGTGCGATTTTTTCGGGAAGCGGCCAAGGCGAGGACGGCGGAGGCCAGTGCCAGATCCTCGGGCGTGGTAATCTTCAGGTTATAGCGAGACCCCGGGATCATCCGAACCGGCCGTCCCAAACGCTCCAGAAGTGCGGCGTCATCGGTTTCCACCACTCCCGCGGATCGGGCCGATTCATGAGCCGCCCAAATGAGGTCGTATCGAAAGGCCTGGGGTGTTTGGGCACACCAGACCTTTCTCCGATCCAGGGTTTTCTCGATGGTGATGTCGTTGTCCACCGTTTTGAGGGTATCCACCGCCGGAACGCCCGGAACACAGGCGCCATAAGCCTTGGCCCCCGCGAGACACCGGGTGATGAGATCCGGTTGAACGAAAGGCCGGACCCCGTCATGGATGGCGACGATATCGGCCAACCCCATCGCGGCTTCGAGCCCGTTGTAAACCGATTCCTGACGTTCGACACCGCCCGATACCAGGTCGACGATCGCACAGTCATCGGGAAAATCCGCCAGAATATGGTCTCGACAGTAGGCCTCATCGGCTTCCGGGATCACGAGAAAAATACGATGGACGTCTGGACATGTCAGAAAAGCCGCCAGTGTATGACTCAGAATCGACCGGCCGCCAAAGACGAGATACTGCTTTCGCAAATCGCTCTTCATGCGCAGTCCTCGCCCACCGGCGACAATAATTGCCGCCGTTCGCATCATCGCCTATTCATGGAGATACCCAAGTTCCCGCGGCAGAGGAATCCCGTTGCCCATGGTGTCCTCGCCGTAGTTGGAGTTTGCGAGGACCTTGAGGTCCCTGAGCGATCGGGCGTCCCCTTCGAACTTGACATGCGTGATGTTCTCGTTCTGAATTTTGCCGCCCGCCCACTGGATATCCAGAACACTGCTGGCATCAAAGCGGCCCTCCCCGGCGCAAAGTTCCACCTTGCCCCCGTAATGCTGAACAATTTTAGCCACCAGAAGGCTCGGACGACTATGAAAGCCTCTGGGCACCGGAACGCCCACCTGAATGACGTCCCGATCGATATTCTCGTTCAGCACCGCCTGCGCGATTTCCTTCCCGTTGGAGAGAAAATGGCACACCCAAAAAAGGCCGTAGTTGATGGTTCGGTCCAACAAGATATCGGGATCCACCAGAAAGGAGAGTTGATTGCGAACCTTCTTGTAAATGTCCCGGTATCCCGCTTCGTGAAGATGCCGTTCGTAAAAGTGCAGAAACCGCCCCATACTCTGAAGCAGGTGGAACACCACGGAGAAATGACTGCGGAGCGTTTTGAGCTGCCGCCTACCGTGGACATAGCCCCCGTGAATGACGTAGGTGTCAAAGGAGGATTGAAGGTTGTGCACAAGCATCTCGTAACGTCTCACCTCCACCTCGTTGATCACTTCAGGTACCAGGCTGCGTATACGATGCACATCGAACGGCTCGAAAAAGGTATACTGGTCAAAGTGTTTGCTGATGTTGAGAAATTCGCTCGAAATCTTGACGATATAATTTTTGGGCTGTTTTTTTTTTTCGTCGTCGATATTGTATTCCAAACCCGTTCCAGTGACGATCCCCGGGAACTCGGATCCGTCGAACTCATCCTCAGGTATGGGGATACCCAGACGCCTGGCTTCGTCCAGGATGATCGGCGCGATCTTGATGAGGGATCGAGTCAAAAAATCGAGCGTCACCCGTCCATCCCTTTCAAAAGCATCGTCCTCCGGCAGGTCGTAGCAGACGAGCCGGTTCAGAATGTGCTTCTGAGAATACCCGCCCAGACTGAGGTGCCTCACGGCGGCGGAGAGTTCACGGTAGAGATACCAATCCTTGTTGTTTTTGGCACCGTGAAAATCGAGAAAATCCTCCAACACCTGCGAGGTACCGATGAGTTTGGAAAACAGTTTCTTGGTGAACACGTATCCTTTGTTCGGAGATCCCGGTCCCAAAATGAACAGACAGCATTTGAGGTAGTCGCGTGAAAAAAGGTGAACCTTTTCGGTAAAGGAATGACTCCCGGTATTCTTTTCTGCGCCGGTCATCTACATCAGATCCTTCAGGGTTTCCGAAACGGCCTTGTCCGGTTTTTCCCGCAATCCTGCGGGAAGCCCTTCGATGTCAACATTTAAAAACCCTCTGGCGATCGTCGAAACAGCCTCCTCCTCATCGACACCCCGGGCCATCAGATACGCGATCTCTCGCTGATCGATCTTGTCCGCGGCGAATTCATGGGGCATCCCGACTCCCGGGACAAACCCTGAAAAATTTTCGTTTGTATTTTTCGAAATCGGTTTCCCACCGATTTCAACCCGCAAATCTTCAATCAACAGCATAAAGGTCTCGTTCGCTTTCTTTCTGCCGAGTTTCTTTGGGATAATAGGAAAAAATGGTCGGAGTCGCCCGTAAGCCGAATTCTGTTCCATCCCGAGGCATTTCTGCCGCGGGACGGCGGCAATCATTCCTCTATGGATGCCGGTTGCCCGGCACCTCCTGCAACCTACCCGGGAGCTCGGACGGGCCGTCCTCAATCACTCCCCTATTTGGTCTTGCACCGGGTGGGGTTTACCAAGCTTCTCCGGTCGCCCGGAGAACTGGTGCGCTCTTACCGCACCGTTTCACCCTTACCGTTTCCAGAGACGGCGTCGGCCTCCGACAAATGCCGGAACCAACCTCGACCCTTGAAAAACGGCGGTCTGCTCTCTGTTGCACTTTCCTTCGCGTCGCCGCGACTCCACGTTATGGAGCACCCTGCCCTCTGGTGTTCGGACTTTCCTCCGGACTTTGGGTCCGGCGATTGCCCAGGCGACTCCGACCATTTCCTGAAGGTTTAATCCCGAGGTCCTTCCCAATATATAATTCTATTACAAAAAGGGCAGAAATTCAAGCTTTCGAATCGTCTGAGGTCATTGGCCATCTGCGGAGGAATATTGATATTGCAGCCCTCGCAGGTATTGCCTCTCACCGGAACAATCATGGGGCCATCCACCATCTTCCGGGTGCTCATAAATATCTTCATCAGATCCGGGGGTGCGGCAGCGGCGATTTGGTTCCGTTTCTCCGCAAGTTCGGCCAGATGCGTTTCCTCCTTTTCGGTCTCCACTACCAGCCGAAGCTTTTCCGTTTCAAAGGCATTCTCAGCACGCAGACAGTCTTGTTTCCGCTCCTCAAGCACCTGTTCCCCCGCCTCGATCCGATCGAGGATGGCGAGCATTTCATCTTCTATGCGGCTGTTTTTTTTCTCCGTCTCCTCAACCTGTCTGAGCAACGCCTGATACTCTTTGTTGCTTTTGACGCCCGGCAATCGGCTCTTGCTTTTCCGAATCAGTTCGAGATTAACCTTGGCGTCGGATTCAAGTAGTCGATAAGATTTGCGAAATCCTTCCAGATCAGCGGCTGCGGCATCCTTGGCCGAAACAGCGGCGGTGAGCTCCTTTTCCAGATGCCGCTGTTTTTCGGCAATTCCCGAAAGCAGCTTTCGAACCTGATCGGCGTCCGTATCGTTCTTTTGGAGCGCCACCAGAATATCAATCTGTTCTTTTACGTCCATCGTTTCTCTCCGTCCATAGAACCAAAACCACGCGTGCCCTGGACGCGGCGCATCCGGGGTTGTCACCCTCAACAGCTCCCGCATCATTCCCCTCAGATAGAGACAAAGGGATCCGTTTCCAGAGGACATGCCTCGATCGAAAGGGGCATCGATCGTTTTTTCGCCTCCGCCGTCAACCGTTCCACGAGGATATCCACGATGAGGTGCTCCGAAGCGAAGTGCCCCACGTCAATCAAGCCCAATCCGGCGGCTTCGACATCCCGGGCATCGTGATATTTCAGATCTCCACTCACATAGACATCGGCTCCCGAAGCAAAAAACGCCCCCATAAGGCTCGATCCGCTTCCGGAACATACCGCCGCCCGACGAACAGGCAAGTCTTTGGACCCGGTATATTTCAACGCCGGCACCTTGATCGTCTCCTTGATTTCCCGGGCAAGCGCACCGAGAGTCGTGGGCCGGGCAAGGGTACCCACCCGACCGATGCCGGTACCCGTTCCCGCGGATCCCTCTACAAGGGGGATCGTATCCGTCATTTTCAACTGGTCGGCAAGGATATCATTGATACCGTCGGCCGCGGCATCCAGATTGGTGTGGGCGGAATAGATACTCAGTCGGCAACATGCCGACTGCTGGATGATCCGTCCTAAAGGTGTTGCGAAATCGATTGATTTTGGAGCTTTGAAAATCAGGGGATGATGTGTGATGAGAAGGTCGATACCGGCATCGCAGGCAGCGGATACCACCAATGGGATCGGATCCAGTGAAACCCAGACGCGCTTTACCGGCCAATCCTTTCGGCCGATCTGAAGTCCGGCATTGTCCCATTCCTCCGCCAGATCCGGCGGTGCGATCTGATCCATGATATCGATCAGATCGGCTACAGTAACGGTCATACAAGCCCTCCATTCCATGGAAGCCTGTCCGGCGATCGCCGGTTTTGATCATTTATGGGTGAAAAATCCAAATGATTCCCATAGGGTTCACGGGAAGGGTCTTTCCATCCGTGACGAACCGCCACCACTCCGGTGTGGTCCAAACAGGCGCTGTGCCGGACGACCAAAAAAGGCGTGGCTCGTTTTTCCGCCACGCCTTTCATTGGCTATATCGTGATGGGCCCACCTGGGATCGAACCAGGGACCGACCGGTTATGAGCCGGTGGCTCTGCCAGCTGAGCTATGGGCCCGATGGGAGATCGATACCGAGCACCTTTCCTAACGCCGTAAATAATTTTTGTCAAGAATTACCCTGTCAATAATCGATAAAACTCTTCAACTTCCGGCTTCGGGTCGGGTGCCTCAATTTTCTGAGAGCCTTGGCTTCGATTTGCCGAATGCGTTCGCGGGTAACGGCAAAATCCTGTCCGACCTCCTCCAGAGTATGATCGGCCTTTTCCCCGATACCAAAGCGCATCCGGAGGACTTTTTCCTCTCGAGGCGTCAGTGTGGCAAGCACCTTCCGCGTCTGCTCCGAAAGGTTGAGGCTGACCGCCGCGTCCGAAGGCAGCATGAATTTCTTGTCCTCGATGAAATCTCCCAGATGGCTGTCTTCCTCCTCGCCGATGGGTGTCTCGAGAGAAATGGGTTCCCGGGCGATCTTCAAAACCTTACGCACCTTTTCGAGTGAAATTTCCATCTTTTCGGCGATTTCTTCAGGCGTCGGCTCCCGCCCCAGTTCCTGGACCAGATATCGGGACGTCCTGATGAGCTTGTTGATGGTTTCAATCATGTGAACCGGTATCCGTATGGTCCGGGCCTGATCCGCGATGGCTCGCGTAATGGCCTGGCGGATCCACCACGTGGCATAGGTGCTGAATTTGTACCCTCTCCGGTATTCAAATTTATCCACCGCCTTCATCAGGCCGATATTTCCCTCCTGAATCAGATCCAGGAACTGCAGTCCTCGATTCGTATATTTTTTGGCGATGCTCACCACGAGCCGTAGATTGGCACGAATCAGTTCGGCTTTGGCATCCTTGGCCCTCTGGCGCCCTTCCTCGACATTGGACATGGTCCGCTTCAAGGCTTTGCAATTGGCTTTGAGTTCAAACTCCCGGGCATCGATCTTATCCTGGATCGTTTGGAGTTTGTCTATCAGCACGTCGATCTCGGCGACATCCGGCACGCCTTTCCGTCGAACATCCTCGGCGAGCACCGACTTGTCCTCAAGCCCCTTGCGGATCTCTGCCACTGAGATACCGAGGCTTTCGGCGCATTTCACGAGTTCCCCCTGCATAAAGGTGAACCACCGGATATCCTCTTTGATTGCCGTCTCGATGTTGTCGATCACGCTGCTCTCCAAGCGCCATTCCTTGAGATAATCAAAGATCTTACCGTTTCTGCGTGAAATATTCCTTCGGATGCGCCGCTGTTCGTCGGGGTCCGGTGCTGAGGAAAAAAGCTGCTCACGATAAGCCCTGTTCTCGTTGTCCACCTCGCGAATGGACTGTATGGTGCTCAGAAAGTTTTTGCACTGCAGTTCTTCATCGACACAGGTATCGCCTTCATCCAGATCCCGAAGGACGTGGCGGGGCCGAAGGGTTCCGGATTCGATCTCGTTTCCCAACTCCAGAATAGAGTCGACCCCAACGGTCGTATCCAAAAGGGCCCTCAGCACCTCCTGTTCTCCGGTCTCGATTTTCTTGGCAATTTCGACTTCTTCTTCTCGGCTGAGGAGCGTAACCATCCCCATCTCCCGAAGATACATCTTGACCGGATCGGTCACCGTACCGAATTCCGATACAGACGTATCCGTATCGAGGCTCGCCTTGTCCCGATTCTTTTTCACCTTGGTCGCATTGGACATCGGCTGTTTTTTGTCGCCGAGGATGTCAATGTCCAGGTCGTTGAAAAGGACCATGGTTTCATCGAGCTGATCCGGGGATAATGCCTCATCGGGAAGGACGGCGTTGATCTCGTCATAAGTCAGGTATCCCTGCTCTTTTCCCTTTGCAATGAGAGCTTTCAATGCGGCTTTGTCTTCCGCATTTTCCCCATTTACAGTGGATTTCATAGCCATCTAGTTGCGCCTCCTGCAGATTTCAGTTTATCGT
Source organism: Desulfococcus multivorans (assembly GCF_001854245.1). Taxonomy (GTDB): domain Bacteria; phylum Desulfobacterota; class Desulfobacteria; order Desulfobacterales; family Desulfococcaceae; genus Desulfococcus; species Desulfococcus multivorans. The sequence continues at coordinate 2,690,815 of NZ_CP015381.1, forward strand.
CTGCCGCTTCCTGGCTCGGTTCTGTTTTTCTTTCAGAAGCTCCAAGAGCAGGGCCTGGTTGTTGTTTCGGCGTGCGGCTTCTATTTTATGTAATAAATTATCCGTCTGCCGCTTTCGGCCGGATTCGAATTGCGTCAGCAATCGAAGACATCCGCCTCGATCCCACACATCCCCTTCCATCGCCAGGTTGATTGCAATCGCCCTCTCCGCTTCATCCAATTTTTCGATAAAATTGGAGATGTGATGTTCTCCACCCGATTTGTAGTTGGCGAGAAGATGTCGGCCGATGGATTTCAGTCGTTCATCTTCGAAATCATCGAGAATGCGGCGACGATCGATCTCCGCCAGAAGATCCGGAAACTGGAGCATCACGGTAACGATCTTTCTCTCGATCCTGGCATGCCGCCCCTCAAACCCGATCGAATCCTGATAATCCGAGCCTTCGGCAACATACGCTCCCCTCGGGTCGTTCTCTCGCCGCGAATCTCGACCGGACGCCGGCCTGCCTATTCGGCCGGCCACGACGGCCTCGTCAACGCCGACTCGCTCGGCCAGATTCCGAATGTAAAGGGATCTGGCCATCGAATCCGAAACAGCGGAAAACGGCTGCCGCATCTCTTCGATAACGCGAATTTTTCCTTCCACTGAAAGGCCGTGCTTACGGATTGTCTCTTCCATCATGAAGTCCATCATGTTTCGTGCGGATTGGGCCGCCGCTTCGAAAGCGTCCCTGCCGAATTTGCGGATGAATGAATCCGGATCGTGGCCTTCCGGCAAAACCAGAATCCGTGCATCCATATTCTCCCGGCGAAATATTTCAACGCTTTTGAAGGCCGCACGCATTCCCGCCTGATCCGAATCGTATACCAGAATTATCTCGCGGACATATCCCTTCAGAATTCTGACGTGCTCGGACGAGAGGGCGGTTCCCAGTGTCGCCACGACATTGGGAACTCCCGCCTGCGAAAGCGCCAGAACATCGAAATATCCTTCGACGACGTAAACGGTGCCCTTTTCCCGGCACCCGGATCTGGCCGCCTCCAGACCGTAAAGGCTTCGTCGTTTGTTGAAGACGGCTGTTTCGGGAGAATTCAAGTATTTCGGCAGGGAATCGTCCATTACCCGGGCACCGAATCCAACAACCCGGGAAGCGGTTCCCGCGATGGGAAAAACGATGCGATTCCTGAACCGGTCGTAATGTCCGGGACCGTTTTTTTTGGCGATCACCAGGCCGGACTGTTTCAGCAACATGTCCGAAATGCGCCGATCTGCGAAAAACCGCGTCAGGGCATCCCATCCCTCGGGGGCATACCCCAATGAAAACCGGTCGATCGTTTCCATGCTCATCCCCCGTTTTCTCAGATAGTCCAAGGCCCGACAGCCCACAGGATCTTCCACAAGCATCCGCCTGAAAAATGCCGTTGCCTGTTCATTGATATCGAAGATCCCTTCGCGTTCGCGTATACGCCGCTGCTCTTCCGGAGAGAGGTCGTTATCCGACACGGCGATGCCGTGTCGGCGCCCCAGCATCCGCACCGCTTCGGGAAAAGAGAGTCCCTCATGTTTCATCAGAAACGTGAAGACACTTCCACCGGCGCCACACCCGAAACAGTAGAAGATCTGTTTGTCGGAGTTCACGGTAAACGAAGGAGTTTTCTCGGAATGGAAGGGGCACAACCCTACATAGTTCTTCCCGGCTCTTTTCAGCAGAACCACTTCCGATATCACGGAAACGATATCCGAAACAGCCCTGATTTCTGAAATGGTCTTCTCGGGAATACGATCCACCAGTTAAGACCTCCTGACATCGGAACACTGGAAGGAAGCTGAAGCGGAAAACGACGTCTCTAGATTACTTCTAATCATTGTTGCCGGATGAAGCAAATACCGTGTGCAAGACTCACCGTATTTTGCAGCGGAAAATATCCAGCGGTCAAACTCGTTGAATATAAGGCGGAAAATCTCTGTGTCAACAGGAATCAAAAAAGTCTGACATTCAAAATGTCATCGGGTGAGATCAATGGCTTCCTTCAAGTTCAGGGTTCCCGCATAGAGAGCCTTGCCCGTGATCACGCCGATCACTCCGAACGGTTCGAGAGGCATCAGATTGCGTATATCCCTGAGGGTGGAAACCCCGCCCGATGCCACCACCGGTATGGAAACCGATTCGGCCAGCTCCCGAGTGGCCTCCAGGTTGGGACCGGTCTGCATGCCGTCCCGGTGGATGTCGGTAAAATTGATGGCGGCAACACCGCTCTGTTCAAAGCGTCGAGCCAACTCGACCGCCCGGATCCGGGTGGTTTCGGTCCAGCCCTCGATGGCCACCAGGCCCTCTCTGGCATCGATGCCGACCACGATTCGGCCCGGATGGTTTCGACACGCCTCCTCTACGAGGGCCGGGTTTCGAATAGCCTCAGTGCCGATGATGATACGCCGAATGCCCACCGACAGATACATCTCGATGGTTTCGATATCTCGAATACCGCCGCCGACCTGTATCGGAATCTTTACAGCGTCTAAAATTCGCTTGATGGAGACCAGATTTCGAGGCTTCTTTTCGACCGCGCCGTCCAGATCGACGACATGAATCATTTCAGCACCGTCGGCTTCCCATCTCAGTGCCATGGCCGCAGGATCCTCTCCGAAGACCGTCTCGCTGTCCATCCGACCTTGCCGGAGGCGAACACACTTGCCGTTTTTGATATCTATCGCCGGTATAATTATCATTTTATATTCAGTGTTTCCAATAAGTTGTCAAGTCCGGCCGACGCCATCTGCTCCGCCGTGATCCACTTCCCCTCACGGGCAAAAAACCTGCCGATATCAAACATGTCTTCCATCAGCGTTTTCTGGGTTTCATCGAAATATCCCGTCCAAAGAACGCGTCCATCCGATGTCCGGACCAGGTGAACGTCAAAGGCGACGGAGGCAGGGGTTTCCACCGAAAGATTCCGACCGACCCTTTCGATATAGCGATAGAGGTGCCCCACCAACAGAGCGTCGGCATCCATAGCCCGTCCGACTGCCATCATCAGTCTCAATTCGGACATATTATCTGCCGAATCCGACAGACCGGATTGAATCTCCCAAAGGTCCTGCGGCGTGATGAGTTTGAAGTCCCTTTCAGCCTTTTCCCTGAGCGACGTCAACAGACGATCCGTCAAAAAAGCGGGCGCCGAAGCGTCCACCGGGCCCGATACAAAGACCTTCCCGCTGAGGGGACATCGGACATTGGTTCGTTCGTCCGTTTGGGCGTTCATGTCCCTGAAAGCCACTACCAGTATTTTCCGGAGATCGGTCGGAACGACGATGGATTTCTGGACAACCTTTCTGTCGGCACATCCCCATACAAGCGTAAAGGCCGCAAGACCGGAGAGAACCAGACACCACACGAGAGATCGATTCATTTTTTTCACCATTGCCACACTTATCCGTCTTGATTTGCGCTTCGGGTTCGTGTTTCGGGCTACAGGACGCCTTTGGTCGAAGGGACGCCCGAAATTCTGTCGTCTAAAGCGGCAGCCGCGTCGAGAGCTCTGCCGGCGGCCTTGAAGACGGACTCGAGAATATGGTGCTCGTTTTCACCATAGGCCACATTGATATGGAGGTTCATTCCGCTTCGGTTGGTAAAGGCCCTGAAGAACTCCTTCGCCAGATAGACGTCAAAACCGGAAACACCTTTCCCGGTCTGAAAAACATTATACACCAGAAAAGGACGGTTGGAGAGATCGATCGCCACAGTGGAAAGGGTCTCGTCCATGGGCGTCACGGCATGGCCGTAACGCCGAATTCCCCGCCGGTCTCCCAGGGCTTGGGAAAACGCATCACCCAACACCAGCCCCACGTCCTCCACCGTATGGTGAAAATCGACCTCAATGTCGCCCTCAGCCTTAAGGAAGAGATCGAACAAGCCATGAACGGTGAAAAGGGTCAGCATATGATCAAAAAAGGGGATTCCCGTCCGCACGTCCGCACGTCCGGAACCGTCCAGACTCAGTTTGACTTTCACGTCCGTTTCCAAGGTTTTGCGTTGGAGTTCAGCTGTGCGTTCCATCATCCATCGGGTCCTTGTCGGCCTTCATGGCGGCCGCTGTTTTCCATAAAGATTCGAAAAAAATATGAAGCGGCCGCCGCTTTCATACGTTTTGGAGGCATCGCAAATCGAGCCCTGATTGCAAAAATCTCTAACCGTTTGATTTTATTTATGCTAATAAAACAATAGCACAAAAAAGTATACATTCTTTCACATAAAATGTCAAGAATTTTGATTTGTTGCCGGTATCCGGCTTCATGCTTTCCGAGGCGTCCCTGTGAATGCCTTCTCGTCACATCCATAATGTACTCCGTACTCGAATCAGCAGGTGAATGCGACTGAACAGGGATATTGACGGGTCGCCATCGTCTCCTGCAGACATTCGTCACCGACCGGCACGTCGCGCAATGTAAATCCGCTTGCCGAACAATTCGAGATATGGTAATTATGAGATATTCTTGAAATTGATCGACACCTGTGTTGTTATCGGCATTTGTCGTGATTATTTTCTTCTCAATTGCATAAGGGGGTTGCGGCAGCGCTATCAGAACCCAACCGTATATCTTATATCTTCAAATGAAGGAGAGAAGACATGACGATTTCCCAAAAAGAGTATGTCAGAGAAGTAGAACAAACCCTCCAGAAGTGGGCCGACAGACTGGAGGAATTGGTTGCCGAGGTGAATTCCGCCAAGCCCGAACGCCGGCAGGCACTTCAAACCTTGATCGATGCCATTATCGAGAACCGAAATTTTATCGAGATGCAAATGAAAGAAATCAAAAAATCCGACGACAACTGGCTGCGACTCAAGGAAAGCGTCGAAGGCGCCGCCAAGAACCTGGATCAGAGCTACCGCAGCGCGCTGGCCTACATCATGTAACCGCATCATCATGATGTCGTCGCCGTCTATTGTCGGAAGGATTGGATTCATCCAGCCGAACGTCTGGAGCGAACAAGATGAAGACCATGACCACTCAGCTGGCTTTACTGATGCAGCTCAGCCGGCGAAAAAGCAACATGCGTCTACTGATCCGGTTCTCCATGGTGCTGATTCTTTTTTTCGCTCTTTACACCGTTCTGTTCCACGTGCTCATGCTTTACGAGGGACGTCGGTATTCCTGGATAACCGGTCTGTATTGGACCCTGACAACCATGTCGACCCTGGGGTTCGGCGACATCACCTTCAGCAGTGACATCGGTAAATTCTTTTCTGTCGTGGTGCTGCTGAGCGGGATTATTTTTCTTCTCATCATACTGCCCTTTACCTTCATCCAGTTTTTTTACGCCCCATGGCTGGATGAACAAAACAAAGCGCGCGCGCCGCGAGCGGTGGCCGAGAGCCTTTCCGGTCATTTAATCTTCACTTATTTTGATGCCGTCGCCGTAAACTTGATTCAGAAGCTCGGCCAATACGGCATCAACTACGTCATTCTGACCGCCGAGCTTCAGAAAGCACTCGATCTCCACGACCAAGGGTACGCGGTGGTGGTGGGGGACCTCGATGATCCTCAGACTTACCACCGTCTCAATATCGACCGCGCCGCAATGGTGATCGTGCTGAACGACGACGTCGCCAGCACCAACATCATTTTCACCATCCGGGAAGCGAACGCCAACGTGGTCACCGTGACCAACGCCGACGCGGACGACTCCCTGGATATCCTGGAGATGGCCGGCAGCACCCATGTTCTTCAGTTCACCAAAATGTTGGGGCAGGCCCTGGCTCGTCGCGTCCACGGGGTGAGCATGAAAGCCAATGTCGTCGGCAGATTCGATCAGCTGCTCATCGCGGAAGCGCCGGTCATGCGAACATGGTTACAGGGAAAAAGCCTGGCTGAAAGCCGTCTTCGAGAGGTGACGGGGGTGACGGTGGTGGGCATCTGGGAAGAAGGGCAATTCCGTATCCCGGGCCCTCAGTCCCTCATCGGGGAATCGACGGTGTTGGTGCTGGCCGGGACCGAAGCGCAACTGGATCGGTTTGACAGATCCATCGGCGGCGGCCGGGAGAAACAACTCAACTCGGGACCTGTAGTGGTGCTGGGCGGCGGACGTGTCGGCATGGCAGTGGCAAATACGCTGAAAGCCAGGGACATCGACTACCGGGTCGTAGAAAAGAAAACCGGCATCGCCGCCCAGGACCCCCACTTCATCCAGGGAAGCGCCGCCGACCTGGAAACCCTGGTCAAGGCAAGCATTCATGAAACCCCTTCGGTGATCATCACCACCCATGACGACAACCTGAACATCTACCTGACCATCTATTGCCGACGGCTTCGCCCGGATGTTCAGATCATCAGCCGCGCCAGCCTGGATCGGAACATCAACACCCTTCACCGGGCCGGCGCCAACCTGGTAATGTCTTACAGTTCCCTGGTCACCGCCACCATTCTGAACCTGCTGCATCCGCAAAAGATTCTGATGCTGTCCGAGGGCCTCAACGTATTTCGAACCGCCCTGAACCCGAAACTGGAGAACAAGGCTCTTTTGGACATTCAGGTCCGAGAGAACACCCAATGCAGTGTTGTGGCCGTGAAACGAGGGGAAGATCTGATCATCAACCCCGACCCCACCATCATTCTCGAGCCCGGCGACGAACTTCTGTTGATTGGTCTGGCCGAATCCGAAAAAAAGTTTATCGAAAAATATCCAGCCCCTGCCTCGACCAGCCCCGAACCATAGTCATCCAACTTCGATTTTCCGGTAACATCACCCCCATCATCAAACTGACTTGACCACCCCACGGCAAGAAATTCGTCGAGATTTTTTTGAGGAACAGTGCTATTATTAATAATATGTGGAACAGGGAGTGCACCCCTGCCCCTCGTCAAACCGGACGTGCCGATTTCCCGCATCCGGCTTTTTACGAGTGCATCATTATTGATAACGAAACTTTCGGCTTTCGTTATGGTGACTGGATAGAGACTGAAGGCTGAAGGGACATAAACACGCCATTCGCCACAGGTGCACCTCTTCAGCCCTTAGTCTCAACGGCCCGGAAGGTTTGAGCCAGGGCCGGTTTCCGGGCTGCCCGAACCAGACTTCAGCAGCACTTGAACGAAACCACCAGGTGTGCGGGCCGTCCCCTGCCGCACCGGTCTATGGAGAATGCCGGAAGTTAAACAATGTGACGCAGCCTTCGACTTTCATGACGGTGACCGGAAAGCGGTGCCGGGAGGATACGGCCCATGAAAGTTGAGAATGTGAATTATCATTATGGAAAGAAAGCGGCTTTCAGGCAGGTTCGGTCACTCCACCAACGCGGAACGCATGAACGATGATTGGTCAACAAATCGGCCCCTATAATATTCTCAGTCTCCTTGGTCAGGGTGATATCGGAATGGTTTACCAAGCCGTTCATTCCAAAACCGAGCAACTGGTCGCCATCAAGGTGCTCTCACGCGAATTGTGCGCGAACCTGGCCATGCGGGACCGGATTCTGCACCAGGCCAATCGACAAGCCGGCCTGTTTCATCCCAACGTCGTCAATGTCCTGAAATACCTGAAAGACAACCAGGGGATCTATCTGGTCACTGAATATATCCAGGGGGAGAGCCTGGAAAAACGGCTCAACCAGACGGGCTCCCTGAACCTGTCGGAATCCCTCCGGATAACGTTGAAGATCTTGAACGCCATGGCTTTCATGAACAAGCGCGGCATCTATCACCGACATTTAAAGCCGGCCGACATCCTGATCATCGGAGACGGAAACATCAAAGTGAAGAACTTCGGGATCACCAAGGTCTTCGGGGAAAAAGGAATCTCCCTGATGGGGATGCGTCTGGAATCGCTGTGGTACATGTCTCCTGAGCAGCTCCGAGGTGAAACGGTCGATGCTGCATCGGACATCTATTCTTTAGGCATTACGCTGTATCAGATGCTCACGGGACAGGTGCCCTTCCACGGCAAATCGCGGTTCGAGGTCATCAAAGCGCATATGGAGGAGGTCCCGCACGACCCTGGGGCCATTACGCCAACCCTCCCGAGGGGCCTCTGCCGCCTCATCATGAAAACCCTCTCTAAAAATCCCGGGGACAGATTTCAATCCGCGGAAGAACTCTCGATCGCCTTGCTGGAGTTCAGCGATGACGGCGAGAGTGGCGTCGACATGCTTTCCGGCAAGCCGTTTTCGAATCAAGATGATCCACTTTCAGAGCGGAAATCAATCGACGGAGAAAATGACGTTGTCTCCATCGAACAAAGAAGGGAAGCCCGTCTTTTCCTGGGGCGTTTCGAGCGGAAAAGTTTCTACCTCCTCATGGGAACGGGAATTGTTCTGATCGGAATCCTACTCCGTCTTCTCTTCTTTGGGGATTCCCGGAAGCAAGACTCGCGCGGCTACAGCACTCCAGAGATCTCCTCGCCTGCCGACCGGATCCATACCGCCGATCCTTTGCCCGTGACAATGGATGACGAGACAGAGCTGCCTGATGCATCGCCGCTTCAAAAGGCAGCCCCGGAAAGTCCTCCAGCGGAAAAGAACCGGGATCATACGGCAACATCCTCCCTCCCGCGGGAATCGTTCGTTCCCGAGGAAACTGAGGGTCGGTCACCATCTCCAGCTTCACCCATACTGAATTCAGAGCCGGACGCCCCTTCGGAGACGACACCGATGAAAAGCATCGAAAGCGAAACGTCGAAACGACCCGGCAACACGCACCACACGGCCGATGGACCCCTGGAAAAGAAGTCGCCGGCAAGCGAAGCGCTGAAACGACCCGACAACACGCACCACACGACCGACGAACCCCTGGAAAAAAAGTCGCCGGCAAACGAAGCGCTGAAACGACCCGGCAACACGCACCAGACGACCGACGGACCCCTGGAAGAAACGTCGTCGGCAAGCGAAGTCGATTCGAAGGCAAGAACCGGGCAAGCCGAAAATAGAAGACCCGGCAAGGAAACTGCTGAACCCCCTGAAGGAGTAAATGACGGATGGCACATCATCAAATAATCCGATGGGCAATCTTGTTTCTGGCGCTGCTGTCACTGACGGCCTGCCAGAGAGCCTTGCTCAAGGCGCAAATCGAGACCTACAAGTGGACCTACAAACCAGGGGAGCACCTTGTCGCCACCTATGAAGAAACAAGAAAGCAATATTCCTGTAAAAACACGACTTCGGTTTACTTGAAGGAAACCTTTTTCAGACCCTATAAGATGGTCCCGGGGGAACAGATCCTGACCCGCTTTGTCTATGCCTCCTGCACTCCGGAAGACCTCCGCGGCACTATCCTCCGGCAGGTGATCCACAACGGCAGGGTTGTACTCAGGGACACCACCTCTCATCATTTCGTTCCGGGCACATGGGGCGTGAACGCCTATATCCAGATCCCCCCCGATGCATCGCCCGGCGCCTATATCTTTTCCGTCACCATCACCGCAGGTGCACAGGTATTCAAGGAAATCCATTCCTTTCAGGTCATGCAGCCGTAAACACGGCGTCGTTAGATATTATCAATTCGACTTTCGGTGTTCATGAGCCGATGCCGGCAGGAAAGAACCCGCGCTCTGCGCACTTTTGTCAAGTCCCGCTGAAGCGTGTTCCGGGCGGCCCGGAAACACGCCCACGCTCAAGCAGTCCGGACCGTTGAAACTATAGGGATGAAGGCTACAGGGTTGAGTTTGTGACGAAAAGTGCGTCTATGCCCCTTCAGTCTTCAGCCTAAAAAGGCCGGTGAGCCTAACGGAAGTTGAAAGTTGACACCATAAAATACAGGCTGATCTGGGGGCTAAAGATTGGAAGGTCATGTTTCGAGTTCGCCCTTTCGACCCACCTCTTCTGACGTCTGTCTATCCGTTGAGACGACTAAACATAATGTAACACCAGTGTAGACGATTGGTGCAAGGCAGGACGTTTTACCAAAACAAAAAACGCCTTTGATCATTAAATCAAGGCGTTATAGTCGTGGAATGGAGATGAGGGGGATCGAACCCCTGACCTCAGCATTGCGAACGCTGCGCTCTCCCAACTGAGCTACATCCCCACAACATGAGTAGGTGTCTATACCAGAAGCCGATGGGCGTGTCAAATTAAAAAATACTTGTTTTATTCCCTGAAAAATGTGCATGATAAATGATTATGAAATCGTAGTATCCTAATGGAGAAAAGCATGACCGATAAACTTGTATTAAACGACGTCTTCAAGCAGTCAACCCATGACCTGGATAAAACGCTGCCGCCGGAAGAAACCGTAAGGCGGTTCAAGGACAGGATAGCACAACTGAATCTTCACATCCTGGATGAGGTCGTTCGCATCGACAACGGCCGCCTGGGGATTCCGGTCTACATGAGCTACTGCGGTCCCGACGCCGAAACGGTCACCGGCACTCGAAAACAAATGGGAAAGGGGGCGACGCCCGAGCAGGCCGAGGCCAGCGCGGTGATGGAACTTGGCGAGCGGTTCAGCTTCTTCAGCTACTATCACAACCCTGGGAATTTCATCATCGATACCTGCGAGAATCTCAAGGATCGCGCCCTTTCATTCAAAGCGGTGGCGCGCTCCGTCCACGACACCTCCGAGGATCGAGACCAGGCCCGGAAAATCTTCGAGTCGCTCCCCCTCCGGTGGGCCCGGGGTTACAGCCTCACCGAGGACAAACCGATCCTCATCCCCTTTGACTGGTTTTTCACCATCAACGAATTCAACGGCGCCTGCGCGGGAAACTGCGTGGAGGAAGCCCTCAACCAGGGGATCTGCGAGGTGGTGGAGCGTCATGTTTCATCGGTGGTGAGCCGGGGTCGTCTCAACGTCCCCGGTATTCAGCCCGATTCCGTATCCGACCCGGTCGTCCGGGAGATGATCGAAAAGTTCAAACGAGCCGGAGTTCGGATCCATCTTTCGGATTTCAGCCTCGACACGGGCATCCCCACTGTGGGAGTCCTGGCCTGGGATCCCGAAACCTTCCCGGAAAAAAGCGAGATCGTCTGGACCGCCGGGACTACGCCCAATCCCCAGAAGGCCCTGTGTCGGGCGCTGAGCGAAACCGCTCAGCTGGGGGGAGACTTCAATTCGGGATCCAATTTTCTGGCGAGCGGGCTGCCCAAGTTCACGGACATCGACGAGGCCCGGTACATTACCCGACCGGAGGCGACGCTTACCATCGACGCACTTCCCGACCTCTCCCACAACAACCTCAAAATCGAGATTCTGAACCTTCTCTCAGCGCTTTCCCGTCACGATATGAACGTCCTCGCCGTCGACGTCACCCATGAAAAACTGGGAATCCCGGCTTTCTACACCATTATCCCCGGCGCCCATTTCAGAGAGCGGGCCGAAGGGGGAAGTGTCGGAATGTTCTGCGCGAAGCTCATCGCCGAAAAGAACCCCGCGCCGGTGGCGATCATGACCCTCATGGAGGTCGAACACCGGCTCCCGGACAAATACTACATTCAGTTCTATCTTGGAACCGCCTATCTCGAGATGGGTGAAACCGAAACCGCACTGACCTGTTTTCAGAAGTCTCTCGACTTGAATCCCGAACCACAGGATGTCCCCAGCATCTACTCTTTCATGGGGGTGTGTCTGAAAGATCTTGAACGTTATCAGGACGCGCTGACCGTTCTGGAAAAGGGAATTCGACGCGATCCGACGCGCACCGACCTTTACAATCTCAAGGGCTTCTGCCATTTCAAGCTGAAACAGCACGAACAGGCCATCGAAAGCTTCAAGGCGGTCTTGCGTATCGACCCCGGCTCCGCCATCGATTATGCCAACATCGCCGTCAACTATCGGGATATGGGGAATACGGAACAGGCGATCTTCTATTTTCAGATGGCCCTTTCTCTTGATTCGTCCATCGACTTTGCCAGAGACGGTCTGGAAAAACTGCTGTCCGGGACAAAGCATAGCCAATGACCCACGACGATCGGGTATGACGCCTCATGGCTTTTGAATATTTCATCGGGAATCGATATCTGATAACCCGGAAGAAGCAGACATTCATCTCTCTGATCACCTTCCTCTCCACCGCAGGGGTGGCCGTGGGCGTTATGGTGATGATCGTGGTCATCGCCGTCATGTCGGGAGCCGAATCCGAGCTTCGCTCCCGCATGTTGGGGATCACCGCCCATGCCGTCATCCTCCGGCACGGCGGGGAGTTTACGAACTACTCCCAGACATTGCAGAAGCTCCGGCAGACACCGGACGTCACGGCGGCAACCCCCTATATCTTTACCCAGGTCATGCTGCGATCGGCTTCGGCCGTCACCGGCGTCGTCCTCAGGGGAATCGATCCCGCTACCGCCGGAACGGTAATCCGCAGCCTGGATCGAAAAGCGCTGGATGCCCTGAACCATACCGGCCAATCCGGAAAAGCCGTTCCGGGAATCGTTTTGGGCAAGGAACTGGCGAACCTTCTGGGCGTGGCTCCGGGAAAACGGGTCTCACTCATTATTCCCGGCGGCGGCATTGCAAAACTACCCACCGTTCGGCAATTTCAGGTCGTCGACACCTTCGAATCCGGACTTTACGAGTTCGACAAAGGCATGGCCTATGCGACCCTCTCCGATGTACAGAGAATATTGCAGGTGCAGGATGCCGTCTCCGGCATTGAAATCCGGGTCAACGACATCTATCGGGCCGGAGAGATATCGCAGCGTGCGGCCGAAAGCCTCGGTCACGAATATTGGGGCCAGGACTGGATGCGCATGAACCGAAACATCTTTTCGGCCCTGAAGCTTCAGAAGACGGTGATGTTCATCATTCTCGCGCTGATCGTTCTGGTGGCGGCCTTTAACATCGCAAGCACACTCATCATGATGGTCATGGGAAAAACTGGAGATATCGCCATACTGAAGGCCATGGGGGCAACAGATCGCAGCATTCGAAAGATTTTCGTGTACAAGGGGATGGCCATCGGAACGGTGGGCACCCTTTTGGGCACCATCGGCGGATTCATTCTCTCGGGCGTCCTGAAACGCTATCATTTTATCGAGTTGCCAAAGGATGTCTACTTTTTCACGACCCTTCCGGTGAGTCTCGAATTCCTGGACGTAATCGTTATCGTCTTGTCGACCCTGGCCGTCTGTTACGTGTCGACCCTCTACCCCGCCCGCCGGGCAGCCCGGTACAATCCCGTGGAAGCTTTTCGCTACGGGTGACGGGCTCCGCAAACCATAAGCGACAAGAAAAACAGCGCCGTGTTACCCAACACGTGGAGCGTTATGGGGGCCGTCAGACGACCTTTTGCCTCATAGGCCGCAGCAAACAGGATGCCGCCGACCGCCTGAACAACACCCGGGGAGGAATGGAGGAGAACAAAAGCGGCAGTACTGATACCCGTGGCCATAACCACCCCCCAACGCCTCAGATAGCCATATAGGATTCCCCGAAAGAAGATTTCCTCGGCAACAGGCCCGATGAGCCCACCGACCACAAAAAGGGTGATGCGGTCGTCCGTTTCCCGGAGAAGCCGGACGGGAAGCCATTCCAGGGGATCGATCCCCAGACCCGGCAAGACAAATAAAGCACACCCCGCCATCCCGCCGGCGACGGCGGACCAGACCAGACCCTGAAGAAGACCCGGCAATATCGAACCCTTCCGCATACCGATCTCGTCAAGTCCGCCCCTCCAGACCCGAAGGACAAGCGTGAAAGCGACAATCTCGGCGATCCGTCCCCAACCGAGGGCCGCCATCGGGTTGATACGGTCCGATTCAATGGACCACCACATCAGAATTTCGATGCCGACAACGGCGGCAACCGCCGCTCCCAAAGATCTCAGTTGAATACGTTCTGATGCCATCCCAATCTCTTCAAGGCTCTGTAGGCATGGAGCTGGACATACCACTCACGGGAGCGGTGGATTACCGAGAGGAGAGGGGCGACGGCGCGTCGATCGCCTCTCCGCCCTAATGAACGGCAGGCCTGGTAGGCGACATTGACCTGGGGATCGTCCAGAAGATCCACGAGAACGGTAAAGGTGTCGGGGCTCCGCGCGAAAGCGAGGGACCTTGCCAGCCAGTAACGTTCCATGGGGTCCTCACCACGCGCCATCCCTCGAGGATCCGCAAGCCCTTGTATATCCCGCTTTTCACGGCAAAGACGGATCAGGCCCTTGATCCGCAACGCGGCGTCATCGGCATGAAGGAATGCTTTCAACGCCGCCTTGCCTGCCGCCTTCTTTTCGATCGTCCCCGAGGTCCAGGACAGCACAAGACTGCCTGCGGCCAAGGCGACAAAAACACTCGCCGCAGCCGTTCCAATCGGTCCCAAGCGTCTTCCGGCGAGGCAGTGAACGGGGAAATAGACACCACCATAAATGGTGAGCAGACAGATCGCCGTGAGGGACGCAAAAGTGATCCGCCTCAAACCGACGTCACGGTCCGTCTCGGCTGAGAAATCCTTCAGCGTCAATCCGGGGCGAGCAAGGAATTCCCCGGCGGGAACCCCGAGGATCGTTTTTCCCTGACGATACAACGACAGGCGTTCCCCATCGATTCGCACCACCATGTCATGAGGCCCCCCTTCACCGATTTCCAGCCAGTCCAGTCGGGCGAGGGTCGGTCTCAGACGAGCGATCGTCGGGTTACCGCGAAGGTCTGTGGCACGCCAGGTTCGGATGAGTTCCTGATTGAGGGACTTGAAGGCCTGGGCAGGATAGAGGGTATACCGGTAGTAGAAATTATTGACGCCGATACCGATGGGATTGGTGAGGAGAAGACGATCCCGCACGGCGGAGAAGACGGCGGTGTCGGCCTTCAACAGCATTATCCCGCCCAGAACGAGGATTCCCAGGAGATGGATTGCTCCGACGCCCCGTACAGTGCTGCCCCGGCCCCGTTTATCCCGGATCGACGCGGCGAAGACCGCTGCGGGAATCAAGACGGCATAGGCGGTGGCTGCCGCCGAGACACCGTTGGAATTCATCACCCCGATCAGACCGGTCCACAAGAGGATGAGACTCCAGCGGACCGAAAGGTTCCGGTTCCGATGCCACCACCCAACGGCGGGAAGGGACAGAAAAGTAAGCCCCAGGCCCAGGGTTAAGGTAAAGAACACCCCGCCGTAAAAAGCGGTATGCCAGTCTTTCAGAGATTCGGCGACGGCGGACGACGGCACCGCCACAAAGCCGGCATCCAGAAGGGATTTGACCTTTTCGTAATGATCGATGTTGGAGATCCGAACATGAACGACGGCAATGGTCTGGGCCGTCAGGAGGCCGGCAGCAATGCTACGGATCGCCATGTCATTCCGCCTTCCGGCGGCTCCGTGGAATCATATTGTGATCACGCCGCGGGATCCTGTAACGGCCGGCCCGGCCGAAGGCGACAAAACGGCATGTGGAAGCCCTTGAAACACCTTGGAAAATGCGTCCTTTACAACGCTGTCTTCCCCTTGCCGCTCCTGGCGACGCGCTGCTTTTTCACGCTTCGCCATCGCCTTGATACTGTTGACGTAATACATACTGATGCTGAACTCCCGCCGACCCACCGGGTTCAGCGCCGCCGACAGAATCAGAACATCTCCGTTTTTATCCCAGGAGTAGGCCCGGGCCCCGCCGTCTCCCCAGGCAATGGCTTTCGGCTCCCCATAGCGGTCCTTCAGGGTATCCAGGATATCGACTTCGTCTCTGCCGGCCCGGATGCGGATAACGAGAGGTTTCCGGGTATTGGCGTCAAATATGAGCTCAACGAAATCAAAGGGAGTGACCTGCTTTGACATGTGCCGATACATGAGGGTCACTGTATCGTGCTCGACACGAATACCGCCGGAGCCGTTCAACTCCCGGTTGAGGATGTCGAGATCGGGAAAATGCTCCCGAAGAAAGCCGGAGTAGTTGATCTCGAGATTCATCACGTTGCGGCCCGAAATGCTCTCTTTGCCGAGCTTGCCCCTGAGATCCGACCGCAGACCGTCGGTGAGCGGTGTGTTGGCGCCGACCTCGAAAAATGTGAAACTTTCCGGAACTGCGGGACTGTCGGGCGGACGGGTTTCCTGACCGCAGGAAAGACAGACGCCAAGCAGCAGGCCGCAAAGAACGGTTTTCAGCCGTACCGTCATTCGCGGGCGCGAATACCAATATCCTTTCATTTGGATCCCCTATCGATTCCAGCCGCCCAGAAGATGCAGATGAAGATGAAAAATGACCTGTCCCCCGCCGCGTTCGACATTGAACAGAAGCTTGTAACCTGATGCGGATAGCCCCTCCCTGGCGGCCATATCACGGGCCACCGCGATCATTTCCCCCAAAAGCGATTGGTCTTCGGCCACCACATCGTTGATGCTGCGGATATGCTTTTTAGGCACGATCAACAGATGGACCGGCGCATGGGGATGAATATCCCTGAAGACCACAACCGATGCGTTCTCAAACAGAAAGTCCGTGTCGGTATCGCCGCCGGCAATCCTGCAAAACAGGCATGCTTAATTCATAATTCCACAACTCCTTGGCTTCGATGTTCATTGTCGAAGGCAGGTGTTGCATCATCAAAACGCCACCTCCCCCGCCGGGTTTTGACCGCGAGGCATTTTTCGAGGCTTTTCAGAAATATTTTTCTCGGGATCTCCTCCGCCCCAAGTCGAACCAGATGGTCGGTACGGACCTGGCAGTCAATCATATCGAACTCCCATTTTTTGAGCTGACGCACCAGCGTGACAAAGGCCGCCTTGGATGCATTGCTGACACGGGTGAACATCGATTCACCGAAAAAACAGGCGCCTAAAGAAACGCCGTAAAGTCCCCCGGCTAGCTTTCCATCGGACCAGGCTTCCACGGAATGGGCGTATCCCGCCTGATGAAGCAGGATGTACGCCTGGATCATCTCTTCCACCAGCCATGTCCCCTGTCCGGCCTCGGTTCGCACCACTGCACACTCCCGGATGACCCGGTCAAAGGCCAGGTCGAGGGTGATCTGGAAGCGGCCCTGCTTCAGAATCTTTTTGAGACTTTTTGAAACGTTCATCCGGTCGGGATAGAGCACCAGTCTCGGATCCGGAGACCACCATATAATGGGATCATATTCGGAATACCAGGGGAATATCCCCTTTTTGTAGGCCAATATCAGCCGTGGAAGACTCAGATCTCCCCCCACGGCCAACAGACCTTCCCGCTCCGCCAGATGCGGCGGGGGAAATCCCAGTTTATCGGATAATTCAAAAACCGGCATGGTCCGTCAGTCCGTCACGCCCTCTTTTGCCGAAGATCGGCCCCACGAGCGTCCGAAGACGCGTTGATAACGAAAGCGATACGCCCGTCCGCCAGTTGAGCGGACACGCTGCCGCCTTTTTCCAGCTGCCCGAACAGGATTTCATCCGACAACCGATCCTTGATTTCGGTCTGGATAACGCGGCCCAGGGGTCTGGCGCCGTATCGTGGATCATACCCCTTTTTCGCCAGCCAGGTCCGGACCTCATCCGTAATGGAAAGCACCACCTTCTTGGTCGAAAGCTGGAGATTCAACTCCCGGATGAATTTATCCACTATCCGCTCCATGATACCGATATCGAGGGCATTAAAGTTAATGATGCCGTCGAGTCGGTTTCGAAATTCCGGGCTGAAATATCTCTCGATGGCTTTCTGCCCCTTGCGCTTTACATCCTGCCGGGCATCCCCGAATCCGATGGTTTGAGTGCTCATCTCCCTTGCACCGGCGTTGGAGGTCATAATGATGATGACGTTTCTGAAGTCCGCCTTCTTGCCGCTGTTGTCGGTAAGTGTAGCATAATCCAGAACCTGCAGCAAAATGTTGAAGAGGTCGGGGTGTGCCTTTTCGATCTCGTCGAACAACAGGACGCTGTGAGGATGTTTCCGGACCCCGTCGGTCAGGAGTCCGCCCTGGTCGAAACCGATGTATCCCGGAGGAGCGCCGATAAGGCGAGCCACGGCGTGCTTCTCCATGTACTCGCTCATGTCGAACCGGAGAAATTTGACCCCCAGACTGGTCGATACCTGACGGGCCACCTCGGTCTTCCCGACCCCGGTAGGCCCGGTAAACAGGAACGATCCGACCGGGTGGTCGGGGTTTCCCAAGCCGGCGCGGGACCGCTTGATGGCGGTGACCAGGGATCCGATAGCGTCATCCTGGCCGAATACAACACCCTTCAGGCTTTCGGCCAGATGTTCCAGCCGGCTCCTGTCCGTAACCGAAACGCTCTGGGTGGGAATCCTGGCGATTTTAGCCACGATCTTCTCGATATCGGACGCATGGATCTTCTTCCGGTTGGCACCGCCGGTCAGACGGATGAAAGCCCCGGTTTCATCGATGACGTCGATGGCCTTGTCCGGCAGGAAACGATCATTGATGTACTTGGCCGAAAGTTCTGCGGCCGCCTTCAGGGCCGGATCGGTGTAAACGATGTCATGATGATCCTCGTAATAGCTCTTCAACCCCTTCAGGATTTTGTAGGTCTCGGCCGCTGACGGCTCCGGCACCTCGATTTTTTCAAACCGGCGTGAAAGGGCCCGGTCCTTTTCCAGGTGGTTCTGGTATTCCTCGTAAGTGGTGGAGCCGATGCACCGAATCTCTCCGCTGGCCAGAAAGGGCTTCATGATGTTGGAGGCGTCCATGGAGCCGCCGGAGGTGGCCCCGGCGCCGACAATCGTGTGAATTTCATCGATGAAGAGGATGGCGTTCTTCTTATCCTTGAGCGCCGTGATTACCCCTTTGAGTCGTTTTTCGAAATCCCCCCGGAATTTTGTTCCGGCGAGCATCGCTCCCAGGTCCAAAGCATAAATCCTCACGTCCTTGAGCAGGTCCGGGATTCGCTTCTCGTGGACCATGATGGCCAGGCCTTCAGCCAGCGCGGTCTTCCCGACCCCCGGTTCCCCAACAAAGACCGGGTTGTTCTTCCGGCGGCGGCAGAGAACCTGAACCGTACGTTCGAGTTCCGCTTCACGACCGATAAGCGGATCGATCTTTCCCTCCGCGGCCTTTTGAACCAGTTCCGTCGTAAAGGCCGAAAGCATGTCGCCCTGTCGGCTTTTGGACCGGGTCTCATCTTCCTGCTCGGGTGAATTCGATGCTTCGTAGGTCTCCCTGGGGGTTTCGTGGGAAATGTAGTTCAGTACATCCAGGCGCGTGATGCCCTCGGCATTCATAAAATAAGCGGCATGGGACTCCTTTTCCTGAAAGATGGACGCCAGAATATCCCCCACGTCCACCTCCGGCTTTTCCGCGGAACGTGCGTGATTCACAGCCCGTTGAATTACCCGTTGGAAACCGGCAGTCTGCTGAAAGACATATTCCTTACCCTCCGGAACGCTTTCAAGACGCTCATCGAAAAATTGGGTGAGTTGGTTTTTCAGATTCTCGATATTCCCGCCGCAGTTCCGAATAATCTCTATCCCGAAATCATCGTGCAGGATCGCGTAAAGGACGTGCTCCACGCAAACATGATCATGGCGTCTTCGTTTGGCTTCCCTTACTGCAAATCCGAGCGTAGCACTCAGTTCTTTACTGATCATGGCTATTCTTCCTCCATCGTGCATTTCAGCGGAAACCCGTTTTCCTCGGCGAGTCGCGAGACGGTTTCCACCTTTGTCTCCGCAACTTCATAAGTATACACGCCGCAGACGCCGACGCCTTTCCTATGGACATTCAGCATGATCTTTGTCGCCGCTTCAACCGTTTTGTTGAATACATACATCAGGATCTCCACCACGAATTCCATGGTCGTGTAATTATCGTTGTGGAGGAGAACCCGGTACATGGAAGGTTCGCGAACGTCTTCCAGCGTATCGGTTGAGACACTTTCCTGGATATCAGGATTGTTTTGGCTCATATCATTCCTCGGGCCTTCACCTTATTTGCCACAACATTTTTTGTATTTTTTCCCGCTGCCGCAAGGGCACGGGTCATTTCTGCCGATTTTGCGTTCCCGTTTGACGGGCTTTTTCTTGAGGGAGCCGTCAGTATCTCCGCCTGAAAAGACCAGATCCTTATCCTTGGGCTCCGTGAAATCCTCCAGGGCATCCGGTTTGGCGACCTGGATTTTGAACATGATCTCCACCATCTCTTCCTTGATTCGGTGGATCATGCTGTTGAACATCTCGAACCCCTCTCTCTTGTAAACGATCAGCGGGTTCTGCTGGGCATATCCCCTCAGGCCGATCCCCTCTTTCAGGTGATCCATGCTGAGCAGATGGTCTTTCCACAAGCTATCGACGGTTTGCAGCATAACATACCGCTCGATCATCCGAAATTGTTCGGGGCCGACCGTCTGTTCCCGCTGGCCGTAAACCGCCAGAGCCTTGTCGGATATCAACTGCGCGACGCCTTCGGCGTCGAGACCTTCGAGAACGGCCGCATCCAGCGCCATGCGGATATTGTACTGTTTGAAAACCGCATCGCTCAACCCCTTGAGGTCCCAATCCTCGGGCAACGACTTTTCATCGATGAAATCCGCTGCGATTTCATCGGCCCGCTCCAGAATCATCTCTTCGATGGAGCTTCGCAGGTCCTCTCCCCGGAGGGCCTCCCGTCGTTGCTCATAGATCACCTCGCGCTGTTGGTTCATGACGTCGTCGTATTCGAGGAGATGCTTACGGATATCGAAATTATGGGCCTCCACCTTGGCCTGAGCATTTTCAATGGCCCGGCTGATGAGGTTATGCTCAATGGGCTCACCCTCTTCCATTCCAAGCTTGTCCATCACGCCGGTAATACGATCTCCGCCGAAAATTCGGAGGAGGTCGTCCTCCAATGCCAGATAAAAGCGAGATGATCCGGGGTCTCCCTGCCGACCTGAACGTCCTCTGAGCTGATTGTCGATCCGCCGGCTCTCATGGCGTTCCGTTCCAATGATGTGAAGCCCTCCCAGTGCCTTGACGCCCTCTCCGAGCACGATGTCGGTACCTCGGCCGGCCATGTTGGTGGAAATGGTCACCGCACCCGGCTGTCCGGCCATGGCCACAATTTCCGCCTCCTTGGCATGATGCTTGGCGTTGAGAACAGTGTGTTTTACACCCTTCTTTTTAAGTTTTTCGCTCAATTCCTCCGAAATATCGATGGAAATGGTGCCCACCAGCACTGGTTGTCCTTTTTTGTAGAGCTCCTGAATTTCTCGAATCACCGCATCGAATTTCTCTCGTCTCGTTTTGTATATGGCGTCGGGATAATCCTTCCGAATCATGGGCATATGTGTCGGAATGACCATAACATCCAGATCATAGATCTTCTTGAATTCCGCCGCCTCGGTGTCCGCCGTACCGGTCATGCCCGCCAGCTTGTCATACATTCTAAAGTAATTCTGGAAGGTAATGGTCGCAAGCGTTTGGTTTTCGTTTTCAATCTTCACGTTCTCCTTCGCTTCGAGCGCCTGGTGAAGACCTTCGCTGTAGCGTCGCCCCGGCATAAGGCGTCCGGTGAACTCATCGACAATGACGACCTCGCCGTTCTTGACGATATAGTCCACATCCCGTTTGAACAGGGTATGGGCTTTCAAGGCCTGGTTGACATGATGCAGCATTTCGATGTTTTTGGGATCATAGATGTTGTCCACCTTCAACATCTCCTCGGCCTTGGCGATCCCCTCTTCCGTAAGCACCGAGGTTCGGGCCTTTTCGTCGATGGTGTAATCCGTGTCCCGTTTAAACCGCGGAATGATCTCGTTGACCTGATAATACAGATGGGTCGATTTTTCGGCGGGTCCAGAAATGATGAGCGGCGTCCTTGCTTCATCGATCAGAATGCTGTCCACCTCGTCCACTATGGCAAAATGGAGTTCCCCCTGAACCAGTGCCTCCAGTTCATACTTCATGTTGTCCCGAAGGTAATCAAAACCGAATTCATTATTAGTTCCATAGGTTATATCGGAACTATAGGCGACGTGACGCTCCTTGTCGGTCATGCCGTGAACGACGGTGCCCACCGACAGCCCCAGGAATTCGTAGATTCGCCCCATCCATTCCGCGTCGCGGGTGGCCAGGTAATCATTTACGGTCACAATGTGAACGCCTTTCCCGGTGAGCGCGTTGAGGTAGGCCGGCAGGGTCGAAACAAGGGTTTTCCCTTCACCGGTTTTCATTTCGGCGATCTTCCCCTGGTGCAATACGATTCCACCG
Source organism: Desulfococcus multivorans (assembly GCF_001854245.1). Lineage (GTDB taxonomy): Bacteria > Desulfobacterota > Desulfobacteria > Desulfobacterales > Desulfococcaceae > Desulfococcus > Desulfococcus multivorans. The sequence continues at coordinate 2,712,848 of NZ_CP015381.1, forward strand.
ATAAGCTGAACGTCGAAATGGCGCATCTTGAGAGTTCGGATGGAAGCTTCCCTGGTCGTGGCGAACGCCTCGGGCAGAATATCGTCAAGCGGTTCGCCTCTCTCGAGACGCTCCTTGAATCTTGCTGTTTGACCTTTCAGGGCGTCGTCACTCAGGGCCTGAATTTCAGGCTCAAATGCATTGATCCTTTCTACGATCGGCTGTAGCTTTTTGAGTTCTCTTTCGTTTTTGCTTCCAAATACCTTGGTCAGAAAGTCGAAAATCATGAAGAATAGGTTCCTTTCAGGAGAATATATCCGGATTCCCGCCAAGCGGCGGCAAAAGCCTCCTCCCGGATAACAGAATCGCGTCAGGACATCATCGGGATCGGCCGGGCTTTTGTAGACGTCCGCAACAACACTCGTTTTTACCGGTGGGCGGCGATGCGTCGACTCAGACAACCGCCGTTTCAAGGCCTTGCAGCCGATTATCTCTTGAGGCGATCCTAATAAAATCTTCTCAACATATTAAGATGAAAAACAGTGGTTGTCCATGAATAAAGCACGTTTTACCGTGCTGGATCCTGAATGGATAAAGGGATTGGGGCAGGGAAAATCAACGGTGGAGCATCGCCCCGGATTTCTATCGCCAAAACCCGGGGGAACGAAAGGATATCCTATTTTCTGCTGTATGAGACCACTGGATCATGGTCTGAATTCATGAAATAATTTTGAGGATCCACGGGCATTCCGTTCAAGCGGACTTCGTAATGGAGATGAGGGCCCGTGCTTCTTCCCGTATTGCCGATGCGGGCAATCTTTTCACCCCGCTTCACTTTGTCCCCCTTCTCCTTCAAAAACCGGCTCAGGTGAGCATAGCGCGTCAGCACGCCGTATCCGTGATCAATGACCATCATTTTTCCATAGGAACCGTTGTACTCGGCCATGGTAATTCGCCCGTCGGCAGGCGCGACGACGACGGTGCCGCTCTTGGCGGCGATATCGACGCCTTTGTGAAATTCGGATTCTCCGGTAAATGGAGATTTTCGACTGCCGAACACGGAGGTCATGGTGCCTTTGACAGGGTAAATAGACGGGGTCCGGGCCAGGAGGTTCTGCCGCTCTTCCAGGGCTCCCATGAGAGTCTCGAATTCCGCTTTCTGGATCTCCGCCTCCTGGTTGAGATGTCTGACCTGTTCGTGCATCTTTCGCATCAGGCTGTTATGTTTGACCTTCAGATCGAGAAACGGATCCAGATCCGCCGGCGCGGAGCCGCCGACCCCGAAAAGATTTTCCGTCTCCTCTTCCGGCCCCAGGTTTGCTATTGTGCGGACTTTCTTCCCAAACTGACTCAAAGCCACGAGTTTATCTTTAAGACCATTGATTTCACTGGCAAAACACTGAATCTGTTTTCGTTGAAACTGAAGCATCTCATGCTGATTCGCCAGTTGGGTTTCCAATGTCCTCGCATCTCGGGCTACAGATTTCAGATGAAGGTACTCCTTCACCAGAACCCCAAACCCGCCAACGGCGGTAACACTGCAGAACGTCATGAAATACAGCAAAATCCGAGTGTTCGCAGATGGTCTTGGCGTCACCCGGCGTGATCTCCTCACTATGGAAGTCATACGGTCACTCATGGCAGTCAGATTTTCAACCCTCGATATCGTCGGTTTTTCTGTCGATTGATCTCATGCGGAAAACTTTCGGGCAAGCCTCCGGCGACGGGTGTACATATCCATTCAGATCGGCTGGGACCGGAGAGATTAAGGGAGGACTGGGTCCTCCCCGGCATGCGCCTCGGGCATTTAAGCAATTCCGAGTTTGAATTTGAGGGATTTCAAGGTATTGTGCATGAGCATCGTAATCGTCATGGGCCCAACCCCGCCGGGAACAGGTGTGATGTAGCCGGCGATCTCCTTCGCGGCGTCAAAATCCACATCCCCCCGGAGCACGGCGACCATCTTGCTCGGATCCTTGGCGCTCGGCTTCTCGCCGACTCTGTTGACACCAACGTCGATGACACAGGCACCCGGCTTGATCCATTCGGGCTTCACCAATCCGGGGACGCCCGCAGCGACAATCAGGATGTCCGCGCGTTTACAGTGAGCCGCCAGATCCCTGGTACGGGTATGAACGATCGTCACGGTTGAATTGGCGCCCTTGCCCTTCTGGACCATCATATTGGCGATCGGTTTTCCGACGATATTGGAGCGTCCCACGACAACGACTTCCGCACCGCTGGTCTCGACGCCGGCACGAACGATCATCTCCTGAATACCGGCAGGAGTACAGGGTGGGAATTTCACTTCATCACCACCGATCATCAGTCGGCCGACGTTGACGGGGTGAAAGCCGTCGACGTCTTTGTCGGGATCAATGGCGTTGAGGACCTTTTTGTCGTCGATGTGCTTCGGCAGCGGCAGCTGAACCAGAATGCCGTGAATGGAATCGTCTTTATTGTACTTGTCGATGAGAGCCAGAAGATCTTTTTCGGAGATGTCCGCCGGCTGATTGTCCTGAACCTCGTGGAATCCGACCCGGTGGGCCGTTTTGATCTTCAGTGTGACATAGGAAACGGAGGCGGGACTTTCACCAACGAGGATCGTCACCAGTCCGGGCACCATACCGTGTTTTTTTTTGATCTCAGCGACCTCCGCCGTGATCTCCTCGAGAATCTCCTCGCGGATTTCAGTACCTAAAATCAACTTCGCTGACATGCCATTCTCCTTTCGTCGTTGTCGTTAATGACTCTACCGCTCACTTCGCTCATCAAGAATCTGATCTTAATTAGTTCAATCCATTCGGGATGTCAAGAAAACACATCGGGGTCGGTTTTGGGCGGCCGTTGTTCCAAAACCCCGGAAATATCGGGCTGAAGCGCTCGCCCCGGCAACACCTTGCCTTGAAACGCGGGCGTAGGATCGCTTCCCCCCGCCTCCGGCTTCGCAGCCCCCATCAAATCGGATAAGGCACAGCGTTCAAACCGGCGGACTCGTCGAATCCGAGCATCATGTTCATGTTCTGAACCGCCTGACCCGCAGCGCCTTTCACCAGATTGTCGATGGCCGATATCAGGATGAGCCTGCGCTGGTCGGCATCGAATACGATGCCCACATCACAATAGTTGGTTCCACGGACATGGCCCGTACTCGGGACCTGGCCTTCCGGACAGATCCGAACGAACGGACGCCCCGCATAAAAGGATTTCAAACATTCAAGGATCTCCTCCCCCGTCACCGATTCTTTTGGAACGGCATAGAGGGTCGTCAGCATCCCCCGGCTCATCGGAACCAGATGCGGCACAAAGGTGATGTGGACGGGATCTCCGGCCACAAGGCTCAAAACCTCGTCCATTTCCGGATTGTGGCGATGTCCCCCTACTTTATAAGCTTTGAAGGATTCCGTCACCTCACAGTAAAGCGATCCCAGGCTCGGTGATCTGCCTGCCCCGCTCACGCCCGACTTGGCGTCGGCCACCAGACCCTCGGAACGGATCAGGCCCGCCTTGAGAAGGGGTACCAACGGCAACAGGACACTCGTCGGATAACATCCGGGATTGCCGACAACCCGGGCCTGGGAAATCACATCGCCGTAGACCTCGGGGAGGCCGTATACCGCCGCCGCGGAAAGGCTTGGGGCCGTGTGCGGTTGATAAAAAGCTTCATATCGTTTTACGTCCCGAAACCGAAAGTCCGCCGAGAGATCGATCACCCGTTTGTCCCGAGCCACCAACCGGGGCACGATTTCCATGGGAATTTTGTGGGGAAGGGCCGTGAAAACGACGTCCGTCCGACGACACATCTCCTCCATGGAGAATTCCTCGCACGTCAGGTCTACAACCCCTTTCATGGCCGGAAAAACCTGATCGAACGGCACGCCTGCATACTGCCGGGAGGTGATGACCGACAGCGCGACTTTCGGGTGCCCGAAAAGTATCCGAACCAACTCCGCACCCGCATAGCCTGTTGCGCCGACAATTCCGACCTTAACCATACCGCCTCCTTGTATCCGCCGTGGTCATTTTCCACACGTACCTTTTGACGTTCGCAATCGACCGGATAGCGAAACCGTCCAAAGGTTGAGTTTAAAAGAATGCATCCTATGTGCCGTTATCCGCTTCAGGCCGGTTATGGATGCTGTCGGCCGAATATAACCAACGCCGGCCCGGTAAGTTCGCATTCTCTATCAGAAACGGCGGGGATTTTCAAGCACCAACGGCTGTGGGTCGGCACTGAACGCGGTTTTAACAAAAACGTTGCGGAAACAACTGATTCAGGTTAAAAGATGAGTCGTTTCACATGAAAAACGACAACACGAACACCTCTCCATAGACACGCTATCTTCCTGCACCAAAACTTCGGGGAAATCTCAACAACTTTATGAATATATTAAATATAAGGAATCTCTATTTGGGATATGGCGGCCACCCCCTCCTTGAGGACGTCGACCTTCAGATCGACAAGGGTGAACGGGTTTGCCTGCTGGGCAGAAACGGTTCCGGCAAGTCGACCCTTATCCGTTTGATCAACGGGGATATCCGGCCCGATGCCGGAGAAATTCAGCTTCGGCAGGGTTGTCGGGTCGCCCTTCTCGGTCAGACCGTACCCGTGAATATCGTCGGAACGGTTCTCGATGTCGCTCAAGGCGGCATGGAACAAACCGGCGCGACCGACGGCCGACGGGAATGGGAGAACGCCTTGGCGGCGAAGACGATCCTATCCCGCATGGACCTCCCGTCCGATGCGGCGTTCGAGAACCTCTCGGCAGGACTCAAGCGAAGAGCGCTTCTGGCCAGAGCGCTGGCCGCAGAACCCGACATCCTTCTGCTGGACGAACCCACCAACCATCTCGACATGGACGCCATCGCCTGGCTGGAGGAATTTGTCCGCCGATACGTCACAACCCTTCTTTTCGTGACCCATGACCGGACATTTCTGCAAAATCTGGCCACTCGAATTATTGAACTGGACCGAGGCCGTCTGATCAACTGGGGCTGCAACTACGCCACCTACCTGGAACGGAAGGCGGTCGCTCTTTCGGTGGAAGCCGATCAGCGCCAACAGTTCGAGAAAAAGCTCGATCGTGAGGAAGCCTGGATTCGACAGGGGCTGAAAGCACGACGGACACGCAACGAAGGGCGGGTTCGCGCGCTTCTCCGCATGCGGGAAGAGCGGCGTGCATGGCGGGAGCGGTTCGGATCGGTCAAACTGATGGCCCAGGAGGCACGACGAACCGGAAAACTCGTCATTGAAGCCGAGCATATCAACCACGACTGGGGCGAGGGGCCGATCATTCGAGATCTGTCCCTTACGATCACCCGCGGCGACAAGTTGGGCATTATCGGCCCCAACGGCGCCGGGAAGACCACCCTGCTCAACATCCTTTTGGGGAAAATAGTTCCGAAAACCGGTTCTGTCCGCCACGGCACCCATCTCGAGACGGCCTATTTCGACCAGTTGAGGGATCAGTTGGATGAAAACCGGACGGTTCAGGAAAATGTCGTTGAGAGCGGCGACCAGGTCATCATCGGCGGCGCCCCCATGCACGTCATCGGTTATCTCAGGGATTTTCTCTTCTCCCCGGATAGGGCCAGAAGTCCCGTATCCATTCTGTCGGGAGGTGAAAAAAACCGCTTGTTGCTGGCCAGGCTCTTCACCAAACCGGCCAACGTCCTGGTGCTGGACGAGCCCACCAACGACCTGGATCTGGAAACGCTCGAACTGCTCGAATCGCTTCTCCTGAGCTATGACGGCACGGTGCTGCTGGTCAGCCACGACCGGGCTTTTCTAAACCATGTGGCGACCGGGACGCTGGTGTTCGAAGGCGATGGACGCGTTACCGAATATGTCGGCGGATATGACGACTGGGTTGCTCAGCGCCCTGCCCCGACACCCGACGAGAAGGCGTTTCCCAAACCCAAATCCGCCAAACCCCGCCGGGAGCGTCCCAAAAAACTCACCTACAAGGAACGTCTCGAACTGGAGGCACTTCCCCAAGCCATCGAAGCCCTGGAAGCGGAACAGGCAACCCTTCACGACCAGATGGCCGATCCCGCCTTTTACAAAGGCTCGGGAGCCGCCGTCGGCGCCGCGAAATCGCGCCTGACGGCATTGGAGAAGGCCATCGACACAGCCTACGAACGCTGGGAGGCCCTTGATGCCATCGGAGCCGAATGACGACGGCCGACCCAGCGCCGCTCGACCGATAAGTCGGACATGAATCCGTCAAATGCGCGCCAGAAGACCGCGCGGAATCGATCCTGCTCCATCAGGAGTTCATGACGAGCGCCGGGAATCAAAACAAACCGGCAACGCGGCAAGGCGCGATGCAGGGACACCTGGGCCGAAACAGACACCACGCGGTCGTCCCCCGACGACACGATCAGGATCGGGGTCGAGATCGATGCGGCGAATCCCGGGGCCGCCATCCTGTCGATGGAGTCGAAGGTCGCCCGCAGCCATCCGTAGGTTACGCCTCCCAAGGCAAGATCCGGATTTCGGGCAATTATACGGTGGGGTCTTTTGTACCGTTCGGCATCGGCAGTCAGAGGATTCCCGAAAAAGGATGAAGGAGTGGGCGGGCGGTAATCTCCCTGCCCCGGGGCATAGACGCCGGCACCACCGGAACGGACAGCCAAACGGGTCCATTGTCTGGCAAGGGTGACGGGAAAGAGGCCGGTGTTGATATCGATCATAGGCGAAATCAGTGCCACCCTGCTGAAACCTTCGGCATGACGGGCGATGTATCTCAGCAGAATGTGGGCTCCCATGGAAAAGGCCAAGCCCGTCACCGGAGGCACGGCATTGGGGTATACCACTTTTCGGAGGAAACGGCCGAGGTCGCCGATATAGAACTCATAATCCATAATATAGCCCTTCTGCCGGTTCGGAAGCATGCGCGTCGAAAGCCCCTGCCCCCGCCAGTCGAGGCTGAAGACATCCCAGCCCCTCGCACACAGGTCGCCAATGGTTTCGGCATATTTTTCCAGGAATTCGTTTCGGCCGGAAAGCAGGACCACCGTGCCTCTTGCAACCCCCCTATCGGAGCGCCAGACGCCATAGCGGATAGCGGCGCCATCGGAAGCCCTCATGCGATCGAGATAGGAAGCCAAGCCCTTATTTTCGAGTTCCATTTCTGAACATCCGGGGTTTTATGATTGCTTCAGTTCTATTTTTTATATAAGTAGTACGCGTCCTCGAGCACGGTGATCCGATGACACGATCAACCGTGCTTGATTCTACCTCCCAGAATATAGTATTTTTCGGGTAATGCGGCAACGCCGGCAGACGTCGATTCGTCGGCAATCGGAGACCCAACCCCGCCATTTATTAAGGATTTATTCACTGAAATCCACACCATAGGGTACGGGTCACCATTAATCAAGGAGCTATGACTATGCGGGTTCTTATTACGGGCGGTGCGGGGTTTATCGGATCCCATCTGGCGGAAACCTATCTTGAAAGGGGAGATGAGGTCTATGTCATCGACGATCTCTCCACCGGGGCGCTGTCGAACATCGAACCGCTGCGAAGACATCCGCGGTACGGACATCGATTGTTCGTTCATATCGACACCATCCTGAATCACGACACCATGCTGGAGTTGACGGGAACCTGTGACGTTGTTTTCCATCTCGCGGCCGCCGTAGGTGTTCAGTATATCCTGAAAAACCCGCTCAAGTCCATCAGAATCAACGTGGCCGGAACCGAAAAGGTTCTTGAACTCTGTGCAAAATTCAAGAAACGCGTTCTCATTACATCCTCGTCGGAGGTCTACGGCAAGCATCTTCACGCACCGCTGGTGGAGACCGACAATATCATCTACGGTCCATCGAGCAAATTCCGGTGGAGCTATGCCGCCTCCAAACTCATGGACGAATTCACGGCGCTTGCCTATTTCCGTACAAACGGACTCGAGGCCATCATCACCCGACTCTTCAACACTGTCGGCCCCCGTCAGACCGGCGCATATGGAATGGTCATCCCGCGCCTTGTCTGTCAAGCCCTGAATCATGAGCCATTGACAGTTTACGGAGACGGCATGCAGACGCGAACCTTTACCTTCGTCAAGGATGTGGTGGATGGTTTATCGGCTCTGATGGCTTGTGACGACGCCGCGGGAGAGGTGTTCAACATCGGCGGAACAGAGGAAATCACGATTCTGGATTTGGCCGAACGGATTATTCAGGCTACGGAATCCCGCTCCAGCATCCAACTGATTCCCTACGAAAAGGCCTATGCCAAGGATTTCGAAGATATGCAGCGGCGGGTGCCGAGCATCAGGAAAATTCAGGACCGGATCGGTTTCCAACCGGTCACGGATCTGGATACCATTTTACGACAGGTCATCGATTTTCAAAGGACGCTCATGAACCGTCAGCCGGATAAAGAAACTACAGATTAGGGCCGCACTGTTCATGGAACCGGACCGTCGTCGGCTAACAGGCGGCGACGGGGTTTATACCTTGTATTTTCCGAAATCCTCAGGCGACAGCTTCTCCAGGTAATCGGCCCACTTCTTACCCTCTTCGCTTTCATCGACCACTTCAACCTGACCGGCGGGCACAGCTGATTTTTCGATTACCTTCTCATCCACAAAAATCGGTGCGCCGGTCCTGACGGCAATGGCAATGGCATCACTGGGGCGGGCGTCCATGTCGAAGGCTGTCGCGTCATCCCCGATAAGGTAAATCCGGGCATAAAAAGTGTTCTCCTTGAGATCGCAGACCTCGATCTTGGATACCCGGATATTCATCCTGTCGAAAAAATTCTTGAGCAGGTCATGGGTCATGGGTCGTTCAAACTTGATGTTTTGGAGTGCCGAAACGATAGATGTGGCTTCCAGTAATCCGATCCAGATCGGTATGGTCTGCTCATCCTCGTCCGACTTCAAAATGATGATCGGCGTATTGGATGTCGGGTCCATGGTCAGCCCTGCGATACTCACTTTATGCAGCATGACAATCTTCTCCTTTCAGGCTGTGCCCAACGCGGGATGTCGGTCGTCCCCGAAGAGAATGGCAAAAAGCGTCCTCGACGCGAATGAGAATTCGTTCCCCCGTCAGGTCTCTTGTAAAATCCGGCGCGTTGTCTGTCTCCGTAAAATGGATGATCTTGTTGCCGAAAGTTCGGCCGCTCCATTGGATCGCACCAGAGTGAATCGCGCAGGCATCGGTGTCGTTGTCGGTTAGCGCCGTCCGAAAAGCCGGCGGCTCGCCGTCCTGCCCGCTTTGCCGTTTGCTCGGACCGTCCACCAGGATTTCCTGGTCCGTCCCCACCAAAGCCCGGTTTTTCAAGAACGTATACCGCTCCTGAAGACTGAGAAGTTCCTGAAGGCGATCCTTCTTCTCGTCCTCCGTCACCTTGTCGGGAAACCGAGCCGCCGGGGCATTGGGCCGGTCGGAGTACATGAAGGCGAAGAGTCCGTCAAATTCGATTTCCCGAACCAGGTCGAGCGTCGCCTCGAAGTCGGCCCGTGACTCCCCGGGAAACCCTACGATGATATCCGACGTAACGGCAATATCCGGACGGAGTTCTCTCAATCGCCGGACCTTTTCGAGGTAATCCTCCCGCGTATACCGTCGGTGCATTCGATTCAGTACTGCATTTGATCCCGACTGCACCGGAAGATGAATATGGGCGCAGAGCTTTTCAAGATCGGCGAACGCGGACATGAGCCCCGGGGACAGGTCCTTGGGATGGGAGGTGGTGAAGCGGATGCGATGGAGGCCGTCGACGGCGTTGATCCGGGCGAGAAGCGCCTCGAAGGGTATGAGACCCTCTTTTTTTCCGTAGCTGTTGACATTCTGACCCAAAAGGGTCACCTCCCGGACGCCGGCGTCCACCAGGGCTTCGATCTCGCACAGGATCCGACCTGGGCGGCGACTGAACTCCCGTCCCCTTACATAAGGGACGACACAGTAGGTACAGAAATTATCGCATCCCTGCATGATCGTGACAAATCGGGAGGCCCCCTCCCGCTCTCGATCGGCATCGGGAATGTCAAACTCTTCGACACCGTCCGTCACCGCCACGTCGATGATGCGACACCGACGGGCCTCCACGCGGCGGATCATGCCGGGAAGTCGCCCGACGGCCTGGGTGCCGAAAACGATGTCCAGGATAGGCGCCCGCTTCAGCATGCTTCGCCCTTCCTGCTGTGCCACGCAGCCACCGACAGCGATGATCATCCGGGGATTTTTTCGTTTGAGTTCCGCAAGACGTCCCAGAAAGCTGAACGCCTTCTGCACCGCCTTTTCACGAATGGCACAGGTGTTCAGGACGACCAGATCCGCCCTGTCCAATGCATCGGTTGAAACGTACCCCAAGGGTTTCAACAACGAAACGATCTGCTCGGAGTCATAGACATTCATCTGACACCCGATGGTCTGGATAAAAAGTTGCTTAGTATTCATGAGATCTTCTGATATACTCTTTTCCAGGCACCACGGACTCCATCATGATCTCTCTTTCCAGATCACGCAGCACCCTGTCCGCTTCATGTTCACACCCCGGAGATATAGAGAAAAGTATCGTCCCCGACGGCCCATCGATGGTCCGCATCGTGGCGATGCCTTCGCAGGCTTCCAGGACGAATTTGAGAAATGCAATCTCCCTTCGGTCAACACGAATGAATTTCTTTATTGTTTCCAAAAATATATCCCTCTCCTTCCAATGTAAAGGGTAGCACTATATTCGCTTTGTATTCAACAGAAAAGTTGCCCCTGTCCTCCGGTGCCGAGCCGCGAGGAAGGTGTCGCTCCATCCTGGATTTGGGGTTGTCCATTTTTTGTCGATAGGCTAATGTGGCCCGTCATGAAAACGGAATGGTTACTCAAACACCCCGACCCTATAGCGGTCAAGGCGCTGCAGACGGACCTCGGTTGCAGCCCGGTCATCGCCGCCGTTCTCGTCAACCGGAACATTCTGACCGGATGTGAGGCCGTGAACTTTCTTGAGGCCTCGTTGAAGGACTTCCACCCGCCGTCCTGCATCGTGGATATGGACACAGCGGTCCGGCGCATCGCCCGAGCCGTTTCCAACAGGGAAAAGATTCTGATTTTCGGGGACTACGATGTGGACGGCGTGACGGCAGTTACACTGCTTCTGGAATTTCTGAGATACGCCGGAGCGGATGTCATTTATTACATTCCCCATCGAACCCGTGAAGGATATGATTTTCAAGAGGATCATGTCTTCGGCGTCGCTCTGCCGGCGGAGGTGGACCTCATCGTCACCGTGGACTGCGGATCGAGCCGCCATGACGCAGTTCAGGCCGCACTCGACAGCGGCATCGATGTCGTCATTACCGACCATCACACCATAGAGGCGCTGCCCCCCGCGGTTGCGGTGGTCAACCCCAGGCGGCGGGACTGCGGCGGCGGATGCGATCACCTTGCCGGCGTCGGCGTGGTCTTTTCCCTTTTGATCCACTTGCGCAAACACCTCCGGGATATCGATTTCTGGGGCTGCCGACCAGAACCCAATCTGAAGCGATTCTGCGATCTCGTGGCCCTCGGAACGGTAGCGGATATGGTCCCGATGATAAAAGAGAACAGAATCTTGTCCAGAACCGGACTTGATGTGATCAATCAAGGGCATCGATCGGGCCTTCGCGCCCTCGTCAGGATGTCGGGCATCAAGGATCGTCCGGTCGACACGGATGACATCGCTTTCCGCCTTGGCCCCAGGCTCAACGCCGCCGGCCGAATGGGACATGCCGGTCTGGCGGTTGAGCTGCTCACCGCCGGAAGCGACGAGACGGCAGACCAGATGGCCCTGCAGCTCAATCGAATGAACAAGAAGAGACAGGAGGCGGAAAAGGAAATTCTCGACCAGGTGACGGCATACATCGAAAAACACCCCCACATCCTCGATCGGCGCAGCATTGTGATGGCCCATTCCAACTGGCACGAGGGCATTCTAGGTATCGTCGCATCCAAATTGGTGGACCGCTTTTTCAGGCCGGTCGTCCTCATCTCCACGCGCACTTCCATAGGAAAAGGATCCGGAAGAAGCATCCCCGGCATCAACCTCCACGCCTGTCTGAAGCAGTGCGCCGCCCACCTCAAGGCTTTCGGTGGTCACCCCATGGCGGCGGGACTCCGGATCCAGCGGGAAAACATCAGACGATTCGAGGATAAGTTCGACCGCGTCGTTTCGGAAACCGGCCATGTCGACAACTTTTCACGATCCCTCGCCATTGACTGCAAACTCGATTTTGAAGACATCACCGGCACCCTTCTCAATGAACTCGAAAGGCTGACCCCTTTTGGAGAAGGCAACCCCGAACCACTCTTCATGACGTCGGACGTTCGTGTGGTCGCTCACAGGATCGTGGGAAAACAGCACCGTAAAATGACCCTGATCCAGGCCGGGAATCCCGTCGGAACCGTCGTGGAGGCCATCCAGTTCAATATAGATCCGTCCGAGCGTCCGGAATCCTTTGAAAAGATCGCCTATCATCTGCGATGGAACCGGTGGAACGGAAAACAAACACCTCAGATTCTGGTCAAGGAAAGCTGAACATTTTTCTTGCAATCTGTAAGGAAATGGCAGTATTATTCTATGTGGACCGGCCTTAGCGAATCATGTCAAACCATAATGACGTTTCAGATCATGCTATCGGGCGGCGAAAACAAGCACACAATGGATAGGATGTTGGCCTGAAATCCGGTGACCAACATGATTATCTTATAATTTTTTATAAGTTTTCCAGAAGGTTAAAGAAGGGAACATCTCATGGCAAAGGTATTCCGCCCCAGCACGCGCGAGTCTTCGATCCTGTCTAAAATTGAATCTTCAAAGGAACGGGCCCGCCGCATGGCTATCAACAGCATTCGAGAACACATCGATCCGTTGAGCAACCAGGTAGCCATGAAACTTATCGAGAGCAAACTGGTTGAAACCACCAATAAAAACGGGCTTGAAGAGCAGGTTCACAAGGCGTTGGAGACGTTGAGCTATGCAGAAGACTTCGATGTGGACTACGAAGTGGCGCCGTTTCGGAAGATCGTTGCCCAACCGCACATCGTCAGCCTGTACCTCACGGCTTTCGTGATCGAGAAACTGATTGACCACAAGGACACCGTCGACATTTACGGCTCGGATGACGAAATCTATGCCTGTATCAACCAGCAGGTCAAGAAATTTATCCCCTGAAGTTTCCTCATCTCTCACGCCGGACCATGCGTCCTTCCTTTCATCCCCGGCTCATGAACGGCCCTTTTGGCGATCCCGGTCTCTTTGTTCCCTTCGTTTTCGATAAGCGAGCGTTTCTATTCGATATCGGGGACATCCAATCCCTGGACGGCCGCGACGTTCTGAAAATATCCCACATCTTCGTATCCCATACCCATATCGACCATTTTATCGGATTTGATCGTCTGCTGCGTATATGTCTCGGCCGGGACAAAACAGTCCACATTTACGGTCCCGCCGGGATTCACCGAAATGTTGAGGGCAAATTGGCCGGGTATACGTGGAATCTCGTTCAAAACTATGAAAACCGCTTTGTCCTGAATGTCTCCGAGGTCACACCATCCAGGATCCACACGCAGACCTATCACTGCAGGGACCGCTTTCTTCTGAAATCTCCCCCGCGGACTGTCCCCTTTTCAGGAAAACTTCTTGCGGAACCGTCTCTTTCGGTATCGTCTGAAATCCTTGATCATGATATTCCCTGTCTCGGTTTTGCCCTGACGGAGCGCTTTCACGTCAACATCATGAAGGACCGGTTGACGGCGCTGGGGCTGCCCGTCGGCCCATGGATAGGTCTTTTCAAAAAAGCGCTTTTCGAAGGACGCAGCCCGGCTATGGAAATCGCCGTCCCCCTCGGCAAGGACTCTGAGATACGCAGATATCCGCTGGGAGAACTCTCCGCCGATATCGCGCGCATCACCCCCGGCCAGAAAATCGCCTATGTCACCGACGCCGCCGATACGCCGGCCAATCGGGAAAAGATCCGTCGGCTCGCCCTCGATGCCGACCAACTCTTCATTGAATCGGCTTTTCTGGCTGAGGACCGGGAGATGGCGGAAAGGAAGCATCACCTGACGGCGCATCGGGCCGGTGCCCTGGCAGGTGAGGCCGGTGCCCGGCAGTTCACCCTGTTTCATTTTTCCCCGCGCTACACCGGCCGCGAGCAGGTGTTGATTGATGAGGCGACGGCAGCCTACCACACCGCCGTCAGGTCTGAAGCATCACGCCGGCCATAATGCAGCCCCAAATCAATCTTAAACGGATTCACCATATATTTTAAATTGTTACGATTTAAACGGCAAGGCCGGTTCTAGAAAGCATTGTCCGGCATGTCGACAATTTCACGACCCGTCCTCAGGCAGGTTCTTATTCTCGCCTGGGTGTGGGGCAATGTGGTGTCCACGAACCAGATCGCCTGGCAAAGCTTTCCGCGATGAAAATCATCGGAACCGTCTTCTGCTCCGACCCGATCTGCTGCAATCACGGCCATATCGAGGAGCCGCCAGGCCATGGTCACTTCCCCAAAGGCCATCAGCGCGGGGTAAGTGTAGGATGCCCACTGGAGCGGATCGGCTTTCATCCGGCGTTTCATCTCTTCGGCACATACCCAGAGCATGCCGGCGGTTTCATGGAGTTGCCGCACCCCCTCTTTCAGGACCGGATGCTCCCGGCGCGCCGCGCAGAATGTATCGATCTCGTCTTGATAGGCTTTCAGACAAGCCCCATTCCTGAGGCTCAATTTCCGGCCCATCAGGTCCATGGACTGGATCCCATTGGTCCCTTCGTACAAGGACATGATTTTAGCATCACGGAGGTAGCGTTCGATGGGATAATCACGGCAATAGCCGTAACCGCCAAGGCACTGCATGGCCACTTCGCATACCCTGAACCCCGTATCGGAACAGTACGCCTTCAGGATGGGCGTCATGAAGTCCAGCAGATCCTGACAACGCGTTTTTTCGGGACCGGGATTGAGTCCTTTCGCCAAATCCTCCCAAAAGGCGACGGTGTAAATCATGGAACGCATACCGTCCACAGCCGCCTTCATCCACAAGAGCATGCGTCGCACGTCCGGATGACGGATAATGGCGACGTCTTCCGCCGTTCGTCCGGCAATATCCCGGCCCTGGACCCGGGCTCTGGTATAGGCCAGGGCATTCCGATAGGCAGTTCCGGCCAGGGTCATCCCGCTGACGGCGGTATTGATGCGAGCACCGTTCATCATCTGAAACATGTGCGCCAACCCCTTGTTTTCCTCGCCGCAGAGATAACCGATGCAACCGTCACGCCCGCCGAAAGTGAGGGCTGCGGTGGGGGATGCATGGAGGCCGCACTTGTGTTCAATCCCGGTGCAGACCACATCATTCGGCTCTCCCAACATACCGTCCGGTTCGACGCGCACCTTCGGCACCACAAAAAGAGAGATCCCCCGGGTTCCTGACGGTGCCCCGTCAATCCTGGCCAATACCAGGTGAATAATATTATCGGTGAGATCGTGCTCTCCCCAGGAGATAAAAATTTTCGAGCCTTTGATGTAAAAATGATCACCCTCCGGTGTCGCCGCGGTTTCGAGAGCGCCCAGATCGGACCCGGCACCCGGTTCAGTCAGGCACATCGTGCCGCTCCAGGTGCCGTCAAACATTTTTGGAACAAATCTTTCCTTGAGCGCCCGGGTGCCGAAGCTGTGGATGAGGCGGGCAGCTCCGAATGTCAAGCTGGGAGCACTGTTGAAGGACTGGCAGGCGCCGTACATCATTTCGTTGATCACGATCCGCATCATGAGCGGAAACCCCTGCCCGCCATAGGCCGGATCGCCCACCGCGGCGATCCAGCCGTCATCACCGCATTGCCGGAAAGCCTTCTTGAAAGCCACAGGACAGCGCACCTCGCCTTTTTCATACAAAAGCGCCTCCGCGTCCGAGACGGCGTTCAATGGATCAAGAACACCCTTCGCGAAACGGACGGCTTCGTTGACAAGAAGATCAAGCGTTCTCTCATTCAGGTCCTTAAATGCGTCCAGGCGGCACAGCCGGCTGTAACCCAGCTGTTCCTTGAGGATGAAAAAGAGGTCTCTCAGATCGATTTTGAAGTCTGTCATGGTGTTATCTCTCAAGTCAACTTTCGGTGTTCAAGAACCGGTGCGGACAAGGAACGCCCTATCGTCGATTCCCGTTTTCGTCGTAGGCGTACCATCCCTGCCCACTTTTTCGACCCAGGTGGCCCGCCCTGACCTTTCGCCTCAGGAGTTGGGGAGGGTAATACCGGTCATCGCGGCTCTCCCGATAAATCGACGTCAGGGCGTGATAAGAGACGTCGAGCCCCACCATATCGCCGGTTTCAAAAGGCCCCATGGGCCGCCCGAAGGCCGACCGGACACCCCTGTCAACGTCTTCGGCAGTGGCAACGCCCTGTTCAAGGAGACGGATCGCCTCCACATAGCTTACCAGGTTGATCCGGTTGAGCAGAAAACCGGGAATGTCGCTTTCCACCCGGATGGGTGTTTTACCCAATCTCTCGACCACGGCAACGCCCATCGCCATAACCGCCTCCGAAGTGCTCAGGCCCCTCACCACTTCCACCGCCTGCATCATCGGCACCGGACTGAAGAAATGAAGTCCCAATACCTTTTCCGGACGCCTCGTGGCGGCGGCAAGCTCGGTGATGGGCAGGGAGGACGTATTGCTGGCGAGGAAGGTGTCTGAGGGACAGACCTCGTCGAGACGCTGAAAAAGGGTCCGTTTGAGTTCCAGATTCTCGAAAACCGCCTCAATCACCAGCTCTGCGGATGAAGCCGTCTCCAGATCCTTCGTATAACGGATCCGTTCCAGAATGGTTTTCTTTGCCGCCTTGAGCCGCCCCTTCTCGATGAGCTTCCCCACCGACCAGTCGATATTCCTCCGGGCCTTCTCCAAGGCGTCGCCGTTTTCGTCATGAAGCGTCACCGTCATGCCGGATTGCGCAAACACCTGGGCGATGCCGCCGCCCATAAGGCCGGCGCCGACAACACATATGTTTTCAATTTTCATTTCAGTTCGTTCCATTGGTAGTCGATCACCTCCGCCAGGACGCCGTTGAGTTTTCCGGGATGAACAAACGCATATTCACAATCCCTGAAAGGACGCACAACCACGCCCCGGGCATCGGGTATCAGGGGGTAGCCCCGGTGCTGAAGAGTCTTTACGGCATCCCGCGTGTTGTCCACGTTGAAACCGATGACCATGACGCCCTCACCGCGCTTCTCGATGAACCTGGCGACGTCTCCGTCGGGACTGGTGGATTCCATCAATTCGAATCCCACCTCTCCAATCCAATAGCGGGCGACCCGGATCTTCTCCGCTTCATCCAGGTATAGGTCGTCCGGCTTTTCTTTTCCCAAAAAGGGCTCCCAGATCTTACAGGCCGCCCTCAGATCCTTGACCGCAATGCAAATATGATCCATTTTTTTGACCTTCACTACCGCCACCGATCCTTTACAAGTTGAATTGATCATTGCACAGACAGGCACCCCATACCTTGAGGGGCCTCGCATCGTCCAGGCAACGAACACATAATGATAGCGCCTGAGACCCCGTATCGTTCTTTCTGAACCCGGCGTCCCGACGGGCTTGCCTGACGATGCGATCCGGAACGATTACCGGCTACCTGTTTTTCTCGACGGCCTCCGTCAGCTCGGGAAGGAATTCGAGGATGTCGGCCACGATGCCTACGTCGGCCACCTGAAAGATGGGAGCCTTGGGATTCTTGTTGACGGCGACGATGAAAGGGGCGCCCTTGATGCCGCCCATATGCTGGAACGAGCCGCTGATGCCGCAGGCCAGATAGACCTTGGGGCTGACGGTCTGGCCGGAAGTGCCGACCTGACGGGATTTTTCCAGCCATTTGGCGTCCACGATGGGACGGGAGCAGGAGACGTCGGCCCCCATGGCCCTGGCCAGATCGTTCACGATTTCCAGGTTGTCCTGATCCTCGATCCCGCGGCCTACGGAGACGAGGATCTCGGACTTGGTGATGTCCACGTCCCCCACCTCGGCCACGAGGGTCTCCAGGTAGCGGCGTCCCGCGGCGAGATCGCCCACGTCCCCGGACTTGTCCGTGATGGTGCCCCCGGCGGCGGCACTCTCGTCAGGAGCAAAGGCCCCCGGCCGGACGGTGATGACGGCCCCGGCGGCGATGTCGCAGGCGACGTGGGTGCTCACCATGCCGGAAAACTCCTGGCGGACGGCCGTGAGGGTGTCGCCGTCGAGCCCGGCAAAATCGACAACGTCGGGCAGATAGGGCGAATCGAGCTTGACCGCAAGCCCCGGAGCCAGATCGAGGCCGAAATGTTCATGGGGGATCAGGACCACGGCCTCCCTGGGCAGAACGCTCGTCAGGGCCTTCCGGACCCCGTCGGCTAAGGGATAGGCCAGAGCGGCGTTGTCGATCTTCCAGACCGATGTATAGGATTTGGCCGCTTCACCGGCGGCTGCCTCCAGATCCGCTCCCGATCCCACCACCACGCCGATCACCTCGGCGTTCGGGTCGAGCTTGCGGGCCGCGGTTGCAAATTCCAGGGCCGTGTCGTCGGGTTTGCCGTTCTTGTGGATGATATATGCAAAAACCTGTCGGCTCATGATTTAATCCCTCCTTTGGCTTTCAAGAGTTCCATCAGTTTCTCGATGATTTCCTCGGTGCTGCCCGTCAGCATCTCGGCACCCTCGCCCATATCCGGCACGAAGTAGTCGAGACGCTTCACCTTCGGCGCCACTGCGGCGGGGTCGAGCCCCAGGTCCCCGGCGCCCATCGTCGGAATCTCCACCGAGGCGACCTTCCGAATCCCGCGGATGCCCACGTAACGGGGTTCGTTGATGCCCGTCTGGATGGAAAGCACGCAGGGCAGCGTCATCTCGTTCATCTCCTGGTTGCCCCCTGCGATCTCCCGGCCCACCTTGATCTTCTTGTCGTCCAGAATCTCGATGACGTTCACCAGCGACGCATAGGGCACGTCCAGCATCGCCGCCAGCATGCCGCCCACCTGACCGGCCCCGTCGTCGGCCTGGGCCCCGGTCAGAATCAGATCGTATCGCCCTTTCTCCACCGCCGCCTTCAGAATCGTCGCGATCCCACGGCCGTCGGCGCTTTCGAACGCCGGATCCGACAGCAGGATACCGTTGTCCGCACCCATGGCCATCTCCCGGCGCAGAACCTCCTCGGATTCGTCGTCACCTACGGTCACCACCGTTACCGTTCCACCGACCCGGTCACGAATCTGGATCGCCTCTTCCACCGCGTAGTTGTCCCACTCGTTGACCGAGTAAACCAGATCATCCCGCTCGATGTCGGTACCCTTGCCGTTCACTTGAATCTCGTTCTCAGAGGTGTCGGGAACCCTCTTCACACATACTAAAATGTCCATATCCGTCCTCATCTCTTCTCCCAGGTTCATATCATTCCGGCTCCGTTTCAGAGATCCGGAAACCTTCTCCCGGCGGGTCAACCATGGCAGCGGCCTTCTATCGCCATACCCTGTCTTTGATATCAGCCGTCATGAAAATCAGCGGCAAATCATGCCATCCTGCGGGATGGAGCCCCAGGACAAGATGCCTTGACCGGCATGACACGTTGGTTGATCCAGGAAAAAAAGCTTGACTCAAACCACATTATAAATATATTGTAGTTGTATTATAGCTACATTGGATAAAAAATTTCCCTTCCCTTGTCAAGAAAAATGATTGCGGCGCCGGGGTTTCAAAAAAAAACAAGTGCGTCATGGCTGAAAACACTTTCGATTCGGGAAAAGATATGGAAAATTACACGACGTCTGCCGAGTCGCAACAGTTCCGGGTAACAGTCTTTATTGCTTTACGGCAGATGGTCTCGGGATCAGGTCCGGAATCAACACACTAAAACACACCGTTATTAAAGATCGTTGACGGAGAGATTATGCCTCAATCCAAACTGATGTCCTTATCGGAAGCCGTCCGTCGATTCATTCCCGACGGTTCCAGCGTGGCCATGGGCACCTGTCTCGAAGCGATGATTCCCTTTGCCGCCGCCCACGAGATGATTCGACAGCGCAAACGTCGCTTGACGCTGGTGGGACCGATTTCCGACATCTGTTTCGACCAGCTTGTCGGCGCAGGCTGCGCGGCCAGAATCCGGGCCGCCTGGGTGGGAAACGTCATCACCGGCTCGGCATATAATTTTCGACGCGCAGTGGAAAACGGGACCCTCGAAGTAGAGGATCATTCCAACTTCACGATCCTGACGGCCCTCCGCGCCGGGGCGGCGGGCGTACCGTTCCTGCCGGTGCGCACGGCCCTGGGAAGCGATCTGTTCAAGACCAATTCCGGCCTGAAGGTCATCACATGCCCGTTTACCGGCGACACGTTGGCCGCCGTTGCCGCCATCACCCCGGATCTCACCATCGTCCACGTCCAACGCGCAGACCGTTATGGAAACGCCCATTTCTGGGGGAATTTCGGTATTACCCGGGAAGCCTGCCTGGCCAGCGACAGGGTCATTCTCACCACCGAAACCATCGTGGACACCCAGGTGATTACCAGCGATCCCAACCGTGTGCTTACGCCGGGATTCAGGGTCAGCGCCGTAGTCCATGTCCCCTGGGGCGCGTATCCTTCCCCGGTACCGGGTTTTTACAACCGGGACCACCAAGCATACCTCGACTATCGCAACGCCGGCAAATCCTCCGAAGATTTCGCTCATTGGTGCAGGTCATGGGTGGATGAGGTTTCCGATCGCGAGGCCTATCTGGAGCGCATCGGGAAAGATCGGTTGGCGCAACTTCAATTGAAACACCATGTTCTTTCGGAGCCTGCTGATTATGGATACTGAATCGCGTCGATACACCCTGCCCGAACTGATGGTGACCGCAGCCGCACGCGAGATCGCCGACGGTGAAGTCATCTTTGTCGGTATGCGGCTGCCGCTTCTGGGTTTCCTTCTGGCCAAGAGCACTCATGCCCCCAATGCGGTGGGGATCTACGAACTCGGTCTGGTGCGCGATACCGTAGCTCCCGAACCGATTTTGACCATGGGAGACCTGCCTAATTTTTACCGGGCCCAATGGTTGTCTGATATGGCCGATATGATGGGGTTGCTGCAGAAAGGCGAGGTCGACGTCAGCTTTATCGGCGGCGCCCAGGTGGATCGATTTGGAAATCTGAACACGACCTGGATCAGAAGCGGCCAGGCCCGCGAAACCCGCATGCCGGGAAGCGGCGGCGCTTGCGATCTGGCCGGCCTGGCCGGGCGGCACATCATCATCATGAATCACGAAAAGCGCCGCTTCGTGCCCCAGGTGGACTACATCACCTCTCCGGGTTACGGCGACGGACCCGGCTGGCGTCGTCGCATGGGTCTTCCCCGCGGCGGTCCTTCGGCGGTCATCACCACTCTGGGCATCCTTCGCTTTGATCCCGAAACCAAGGAGATGGTCCTGTCCGGCATTCATCCGGGAATCCGTGTCGAAACAGTACTGGAACACACGGGTTGGCCCCTTCGCGTGGCACCGGACCCTGTCGTGACGCCGGAGCCCACTGAAACGGAACTCGCCATGCTTCGTCGGTTCGATCCCAAGGGGTTTTGGACCGGAAGATGATATGCACCCTAAAAATTACAGGTGGACAAATACCGTGACAGACGATCCAAAGCATCGGATGGGTGAAAAACAGCCGGACCGAGGTGCGCCCCCGAAGGTCAAATTCGAGGTATACGGTGAAGAGATGATCGAAAAACAGGTAACCTCAAGCGGAAACAGCGGCCGCGTATATCTGCCGCCGGACTGGGTGGGCCGCCATGTCAAGATCATCCGCATCGATTGAGTTGATGATGACCCCCAACCCACTCGTGTTCTGCATCATTGTTGAGCTCCGGATCCTGCCGAAACCTTCGGTCCAGACCTCTGACCAGGGAGCTGGAGATTACTTCCTGTCTATGAGAGATGCCGACGGTTCCACTAAAATCTTTTTTTCAGGTTGATGAACTTGCTGCGGTCAAAACCCTGGTTCTTGAAGAACGACAGCAGATCGGTGGAATCCCATCGCACGGATGTGTAGACTCTGCGGATGCCCATTTGCTCATAACGATTGAAGGTTTCTTCCGCCAGCTTGTTGCCGATGCCGTGCCCCATATATTCCGGTTGAACCCCCAGCGTGGCAATCCAGGCGCTTTTTTCCAGGCCGAAACCGAAATAGTGAATATAACTGATCATAAAGCCAATGACATGGCCGTTTAACTCCGCCACGACACAGATGTCGTTATCGGTTTTAGTGTGCTTTTCAATCAGGTCCTTAAAATCCGTATCCACGGGCTTCCGGACAATGGCTGCGTAAATATGGGCGATATCATCGGCATCGGCGGGTTCAAGTTCTCTGATCCGAATATTTTCCACGCAAAGAATCCTTTTGTTTCATTGATGAAAAGGGTTAGTCGATCCGGATGATTTTGACGCTGTGCCCCACCCAGTCCGGCGGCAGATATACGCGGCCGCTGTTTCCGCTGGATTTGACCACTTTTTCAATCATCTCCTCCCCATATATTTCGAATTTGACCTTCATAGGCGGTCCGAATCCCTGCGACGCTTCATTTACCTGCTTTTTTTGATCGTCTTTCACAATGCACGCCTGTCCAATTGTTAAATAGCTTGATTAGATTTTTTGAACTGATCCGAGCTGATTTTATTAACATCAGTCAAGAGAGAGGTCAAGCCGGTTCCGCGCATATTATCGCTGTTTTCAAACGTCATGCGCGGCATCGATGTCGGCCTCATTCAGTTATTGCGATTGGATTGGTGAAGAACGGGAAGCATCGGCGCCGCCAGACATGCCGTTCCGAAATCGGCGATCAGGATGTTCAGCAGGGAGAGACGACGAGCGTGCAAGGCCCATTTTTGAGATTGACCAATCCCTCTTCACAGATTCTCAAGAAGGGAATTGCAGCACTGGTCAGCGTACTCAGTGTCTGGATCGGGTCCCGAAATTTGACGCCCAATGCATGTGTGGATGTATTTACCGCATCGATACTTTCCGTGAGCCCCCCAATGGGCAGATGGGACATCAGCCCAAAAACCGGCAAGGCCAGTTCGGCGACGACACCGCCGTCCCGGCAAACCACAACCCCGCCCTTCAAGTCATGAAGTCGATTGATCGCCACGGCCATATCGCCGTCCGATGCCCCAACCGCCACGATTCCGGCGGTGTCCCATCCTGTGCTGCAGGCAACGGCGCCGGCGTTGATCCCGAAGCCCCGAATCATACCGACAAACCTTTGGCCTGCTCTATGGGTGCGGTTTACGGCCGCCACCTTGACGATATCCCGAGTCACGTCCGCCTTGATTTCTCCTTTGATCACGGGAAGCGTGACATGGCTCTCCCGGCTCACAAGATCGGTGACCATATCGATGACCCGCACGGTCGTCTGCTGGTCGCCATGGGATGCCGAAATTCGGAAATCCGCGGCGGTTAAGGGGTCGGGAAGATGAACGGTGTCCAAACTCTCGGGCTGATACCGATGCGCCCGCGGCGATACCATACATCGGCCGTCTCTGGCGATGATCCGACCCTTGCAGATAACGAGTTCCGGCCGAATGGTCCGGATATTCGGCAGGATCGCCATGTCGGCATATCGACCGGGAGCGATACCCCCAATCATGTGATCGAGATTGAAGTGGGTCGCCGGATTGAGGGTCGCCATCTGAACGGCCTCCATGAATGTAAAGCCGGCGTCAATGGCTTTTTGCACCACATATTCCATGTACCCCTTTTCCAGAAGCTCGTGGGGGCTGACGCCGTCGGTGACCAGAATGAGCCGTCGCAGGTCAGAGGCTGTTTTTCGCAGTGCGGAGATTTTTGTCAAATCCCTTCGAATGCTGCCTTCCCGAATCATGACGTAAAATCCCAGGCGCAGGCGATCCAGAGCCTCATCAGCCGCGATGGGTTCATGGCAGGAAGAGATGCCGGCGGCGGCATAGGCATTGAGGGCGGCGTCACGAGCTCCGGCCGAATGCCCTTCCAGGCGCTTTCCCGCGGACATCACTGCATCCAGAATCGGGAGCATCTGCTCAGGGTTCCTGAGCACCATCTGCCAGTAAGATTCCCCCAACCCGATGATATCGTTCCTGGAGATGAGACGATGCAGATCCGCCACGGCAATGGGGGGACAATTCGGGCTGATGGAAATCATCGGCGGAGCGGTTCCGAAAACATGGATGGGTTGATCCGCAAAAGAGTCCATGAAATCCACGATACCGGCATAGCCGCGAACCGCATACGGCTCGGTGGTTTCCGTCACGACGGCAGTCGTCCCTCCGGGGATAGCGCTCGCCAGAAAAGCACCGGCGCTGTGCATTACGGCCAAATGGGTGTGTCCGTCGATCAAGCCCGGGATCAGAGGCTTTCCGCCGGCATCGATGATGACGGTGTCCGGTCCGATCGCCGGGTCCGGATGCGGGCCGACATAGGCAATCCTGCGGTCCCATACGCACACGGCCTGATTTTCCAGCAATTCCCCGCTGTAGACATTGGCAAGCGTGGCGTGAACGACAGCCAGATGCGCCTTCTCCCTGCCTTGGGCAACCTCGATGAGGCGATGTGTCCGTTCCATACCCCCCTCTTGTTTCACGATATCCCTCTTTTCCAGATGACGGCGGTTCTTTTCAACGGTTTCCCGGCATAGGTTTTTTACCTGCCCGCTGATAAGGTCAAACCATACTTTTTTCCACAAGCTCCGCAATATCGAGCGTTTTGATCTCCTCTTCCTTTTCCAGTGTTTTCATGCCGTCTTCGATCATCGTCAAACAGAAGGGGCAGGCCACGGCCACCGTAGACACCCCCTGCCGGACGATCTCTTCGGAGCGCTCGACATTGATCCTTTTGCCGATGGTTTCCTCCATCCACATCCTGCCCCCGCCGGCGCCGCAGCAAAAACTTTCCCGCCCATACCGTTCGAGTTCACTGAACCCATAATTGGTAACGGCGCGCAGAATCGATCTGGGTTGATCGTAAACCGAATTATACCGTCCGAGGTAGCAGGGATCGTGGTAGGTCAAAGGCCCTTCCCATGATTTTTTGAGGGAGATCCTGCCGTCTTTCACGAGCTGTTCAATCAACTGGCTATGATGGATCACCTCGTAATTTCCCCCCATTTGAGGGTACTCATGTTTAAGGGTATTGAGACAATGGGGACAGGCAGCGATGATTTTTTTGACGTTATAGCGGTTCAGGGTTTCGATATTCTCCTGGGCCATCATCTGAAACAGCATCTCATTTCCGACTCGCCTGGCAAAGTCGCCGGTGCATTTTTCCTCAGTCCCCAGAATCGCAAAGGAAACCCCTGCCTTCTGCAGAATTTTGACAAGACTTTTGGACACCTTTCTGGACCGATCATCAAAGGAGCCGGCACATCCAACCCAAAGGAGGTAATCGACATCGGCATCCTCCGCCATGGTTTTGACGCCGAGGCCTTCCGCCCAGTCGGCTCGCTTGTCGTATCCGATGCCCCAGGGGTTGCCGTTTCGCTCAAGCCCTTTCAGGGACACGTTCAGCTCTGGAGGATAGGTCTCCGACATCAATGTCTGTCCCTGACGCATGGCGATGATGCGCGGCACATGTTCGATGGCCACCGGACACACCTCCTCGCAGGCACGGCAGGTGGTGCAGGCCCAGAGGGTGTCCTGGGCGATCACATCGCCGACAAGCTGTTTTTCACTGTTGAGAGCGGCAATCTGCTCCTTGATTTTTTCAACCTGATCGACATCTTCGTTCTGCCGGATTCTGTCTGACAAGCCGGCTCTTTTAATTATGTTATCCGTATTTTCATAGAGCTCATGCTTCAGGGCGTCGTTGAAATCGTGCAAATTGAGCGGCTTGTCGGTGGTATAGGTAGGACAAACCTCCCTGCAGCGGCCGCACTCGGTACAGGTGTAGAGATCCAGGCCCTGTTTCCAGTTGAGCTGATGAATGTGGTTAACCCCCAGGGATTCGTTCTCCCAGGCGGCTTCGTCTTCCAGATCGAGCAATTTGGGCTTTTCATGGGGATAGCCCAGGCTTTTCAAAAAGACGTTGGGGAGGGCGGTAATGACATGGAAATGCTTGCCGATAGGAAGAATATTCAGAAAAGTCAGCTGGGTGCAGATGTGAAGCCAGAACATGGCCACCAGGAGGATCCCGGTGGCCTCAGCGCTCAACCCGGATACCAGGCTTCCCGCACCCACGGATATGGGCGTCCACAAAAATTCGACGCCGTATCGGGGGTTGTTGAAGTAATGGAGCGCATCCGGGTTGCCGTGCAGCTGTACCAGATTGTAACGCGCACCGTCGTACAACAGGTCGGAAACCATCAAGATGCCGATCAGGCCCAGCACCAGATAGGCCTCAAAGGTATTGTGCAATCGTTTTGGCTTGAGGACGGCGCGGCGAAACACGGCATAGAGAATCATCAGTAAAACAATCCCCTCCATGATATCCTTCAAGCCGATGTACAGATATCCGAGCAGATAATCCTCACCCAGAAACGGCAGTTGAAATCCTTCCTGAAAGCCCTCTCCATACAAGGTGATGCTGCGAATCAACAACACGCAGAATCCCCAGAAGATCAGCGCGTGCATGATACCCGACGCTCTTTCTTTAGACCTTCCCACCAGGCGCTTCTGACCGATGGCCAGCATCACCATTTCTTTCAGGCGTTCCTTCAGATGGTTGGTTCTGTCGGCGGGTTCGAGAGCCTTCAAGAGTTGAATTTTTCGAATCATCGTACGACCGAAAACAACCAGTGCAACAATGATCAAAACGGACATCAAAAGGGGATTCATAGCAGCCTCGTTACTGATTGTTATATCCTGATTTAAGATCTCATTTCTTCAGATTTCCATACGGCACATCGGCACCGCCTCGAAAATTATAGACGATGCCTTTGTCGGCCGTTCGGCGCTTCGACGCCTCCCTGTACTATAGCGCCGCGTCTTACCCATCCGGCATGTCAGTCCTTCTGCGCCAACCGCGCCACAGTGTTGACGATCTTCTCCAATCCGAACTTGTCTATCAGGGATTCCACGCCGGCCTGTACGTCCGCCATCTCCACCTGTTCTTCCACTTCCTCTTCCCGTTCTTCATAAATGAGCACGTCATTAAGGCACCAGTCAACACAGAGGGGCCTCTCTTCCCCTTCGCACATGTCGCATCTGAGTGGGAGACCGGAATCGGGATCCTTGAACAGGTCCCTGGACGGACAGGCGGCTCTACAGAAGCTGCACTCGTCGTATTCTTTCCCGTCAATGATATATGTGTCTCTGCCCATGCATTCGGCCGGCGTATACTCGCCTGCAAACACCGGAAGCCATATATTTTTCAACCGGTGAGTCGTTATATGAATGCGGGATTTCGCCGGATTGACGCTGCTGTATTTCGGTTCGGCGTGATAGGCGGAGCAGATGATCTCGCATCCGCGGCAGCCGTTACACTTGTCGGCCTCAATCCTGATTGTCTTGATTTTCTTTTTGATCTTTGCCATCTTGATATAATCCCCTCTTTTCAAGGTCCTGGGCAACATAATCGAGATCTAGCTCGTGCAATCGTTCCTTCGTGGGAATGCCGTTATAATTCCATCCCTTGTAGGTATAGTACGTCGTCAGAAGCTCTTCTTCCAACTCGGGATATCGTCTTCGCCAGTGGTCTTCAGGCGGCTTCTCATCAGCTCTTGACATGCCCAGCCGGTTGTTGTACGCCCGGTGCAGATTCCGGCTCCTGTTGACGATCTTCTTCAACCCTGCTTCATCGACATCCATACCGGTAGCCGTCGAGATCAATTTCGGATAATTGTGAATATGATAGGGGGGCTTCAGGCAGAAGGACGCCATACCGGCGCATATGCAAAGGGCGTCGTCGATATTGTGCAGCATTTCCATCCAGTCCACAATCTCAGCGCACATTTGAGGGGTTGGGTAATAGGGATTCGATTTTTCGCCCCGTGGCTCCCAATCCAGAAAATATTGCTTGAACTTTTCATCAGGAATCTGGGGCCAATCCTCGACAAAGGCCTCCCGATCCTCCCTATTGGGAAACGCCGCCTGGGGCCAGTTTCCTTCAATCTGAGTGATGCTGATTTTCTCGTTTGTGGAATACATCAGGAAATAGAGCGGATCCAGCATGCCCAGCTTGATGTTCATCTGTTCATGTTTTTTGATGGTGTTGTGATCATACTTTTCCGCACCTTTGCCGATCTTTCGGGCGGCCCAATAAGTTCCCTCGGCCAGCACATCGCCTATGCCTTCCCGTCGCACCATCCTGTCAAGCAGCCAGAAGAATCTCCCCGCATTATCGGACGGGCATCCTTCAAAATCCTTATCCGTCAGAATGCCGGCTTCATAGAGTTCAACCGCAAAAGCCAGAATCTGCGGGGTGGAGAAAGAATCCACACCATATTCAAAAGCCCGCTGTGCGATTTCAAAACCAAACTCCAGATCGTCGACATACGCCGCCATGCCATAGGTCAGTTTCGAGAAACATTTCATCATGTAGCCCGGCGTATCTTTATGGCCTATCAAAGCCCCGCATTGCTGCGGACAGTTATAGCAGCTGATATACCGCTTTATCGCTTCCTTTTGGGTCTTTTTCCAGCTTTCCTCGATATCCTTGGTCCAGAAGTCTTTTCGCCTGCGGCGGGCATTCCCCCAGACGAAACTTTCCGTGTGCCACTTCTCATCATAATGCTTCATCTCCTGAGGAGACCCGATCCCGGACAGGATGGTCATGACACCCGGAAGAGGGTTAGTGTTACGGTAGTTGATATAGGCCTCCACCTCCTTCAAATGCGCCATGAATTCAGGCCCTCGAGCGAGGTTGACGCCGCCGGTGCCGCGAACCGCCACCGCTTTGATCTTCTTGTCGCCCATGATGGCGCCGCCGCCGCCTCTGCTGGCACTCGAGCGGGACTGTTCGATGGAGGCCACAAAAACGCGATTTTCACCCGCCAGGCCGATAGCGGCCACCTCGGCTCTCGGATCCTTCAGCTCCTCCCGGATCAGATCCTGTGTCTCTACTGCGCCTTTGCCCACCAAGTGAGTGGCGTCACGAATTTCCACTTTGTTATTGTGAATCCAGATATAAACCCATTCGGGAGATTTGTTGCGGAAAATGATTTTATCATAACCGGCATACTTCAATTCAGAGGAAAAAAAACCGCCCATCATCGGGTACGCCAACAACCCCGTCTGGGGGGAAATAAAGGAAACGATAGTCCGGTTGGCGCTGTAGGCGGGGGTCCCGTTGAAAAGACCGGTGCTGAATATCAGTAAGTTGCCGGGATCAAAAGGTTTCGTTTCAGGTGGAACCCTATCCCAGTGAAGTTTGACGGCAGTGCCGAGACCGCCCAAATGGAGCTCCATCATTTTCGGGTCGGTTTCCACCCGTTCAATGTTGCCCGTCGCTAAATCAATTTCCAGGTTATACCCTGTCTCTGCATACCTCATCTTTTATCCCCTTTTAAGGCAATATAAAGATACCCGTCGAAATGAATCGTCACCAATCAAAACCGAAGGGTGAAATCCTTTCTGTCCATGCATGATCACGCCCCAAAAGGAACATGCAAATCAGCAGATGGACACTTCTAGCTTCTGACCTTTTGAATTTCTTCACGAAGAATCGGCACCACTTCGAACAGGTCGCCGACGATGCCGTAATCCGCTACGTTGAATATGGGGGCTTCCGGATCTTTATTGACGGCCAGAATCACCTTTGAACCGGTCATCCCGGCAAGATGCTGAATGGCGCCGGAAATACCCACGGCGATGTAAAGCGACGGTGCGACGATTTTGCCGGTCTGTCCGACCTGTTTGTTGTGTGCCAGGAATCCGCCGTCAACCATCGCACGTGAAGCGCCGAACCCGGCATTCAGATCGTTGGCCAGCTCCTTCACGAGATCGACGCCGGCCTGGTTTTTGGCACCGCGGCCCACCGAAACGACAACGTCGGCATCCGTCAGATCGATATCGCCGCTGGCATCGGATACCAGCTCTTTAATGACGGCCCTTAAATCCGGGGCGGGCGGGGTGAGTTTGACGACGTTTTCAGTCCCGCCGATGCCTTCCGTCGCTTCGAAAGCGCCGGCCCTGACCACGGCCGCCAGCCGGGGGGTATTGACCTTTACGCGCTGCATCACTTTATTGGTAATGGCCGGTCTGACGATCTCGATGCAACCCCCCTCGAGCGTCACGTCGGTGATTTCACTGGCACATGCCGCGTCCAGTTGTGCGGCAACCCTTGGCGCTACGGCCTTGCCGCCTTCTGAAAATCCGAACCATACCAGGTCCGCACCCGATTGCTTCGCCGCATCGACGACACAGGATGCAAAAGGTCCGGCCGAAAACAACGCCAGTCCCGGGTCGTCGGCGATATACTGTGTATCGGAGCCCGCCTCGACCAAAGTGGGAACCAACGATTCGATATTGCTGCCGATGGCAACCACCGCAGCCTCGGCGCCCATAGCCCTGGCCTTGGATAACAATTCGACGGTGCTGCCCTTGAGAACGCCTTCTTTGATGTCTGCAACTACGAGGACTTTAGCCATAATATTATTCCCTTATATCCGTTCGATGGGTGTTCAATATATTTTCGATGACAATCGTCGATATCGTCAGAGCACCTTGGCTTCATCGGCCAGAAGCTGAACAACCTTTGCGGTGATCTCGGCGGCGTCCCCTTCAAATTTCTGTCCGGCCTTGCGGGTTTTGGACGCCATGAATTCAATCACCTCCGATTTTGGCGCAGCAGCGCCGATCTCATCCGGAGAAGTCCCCAGCGCCGCCAGATCCATTTTGTTGATGGGCTTCTTCTTGGCCATCATGATGCCCCGCATCTGCGGCAGTCTGGGTTCATTGATGCTGACGTCGACGGTGATCACGGCGGGCAGCGTCAGTTCGACGATT
This sequence comes from Desulfococcus multivorans, assembly GCF_001854245.1. GTDB lineage: Bacteria > Desulfobacterota > Desulfobacteria > Desulfobacterales > Desulfococcaceae > Desulfococcus > Desulfococcus multivorans. The sequence continues at coordinate 2,743,726 of NZ_CP015381.1, forward strand.
TCGGTTCCGGCATCCCCGGCCCGGGAGACCTTGAGATGCTGGTCATCCACGACCTCGACGCCGATCACGTTGCTGACACACGGCAGCCCCAGATATTCCGCCAGAATGATACCGGTCTGACCGGCGTCGGTATCCTGAGCCTGCTTTCCGGTGATTACCAGGTCATAGTTTCCTTTTTCATAAACTTTCTGAAGCACCCTGGCATAGATTGCGGCATCGGCCTTTTCCAATGCCGGATCATCGATATGGATGCCGTTTTCAATGCCCATGGCATAGCATTTGCGGATCATATCGGTATTGTCTCCGCCGCCCACGCTCACCAGGGTCGTTTCCGCGCCGTTTTTTTCCTTCAACCGGACGGCGGTTTCCACCGCATTTTCATCCCAGGCGTTGATGACATATTGCAGCCCGTCCTCAACAATGGCGCCGTCCTTGACGTGGATGGTCAATTCCACGTCCACCACCTTTTTCACTGTCGTCAAAATTTTCAATGGATCCTCCTGTTTGTTTGGGTTCCGTTCGCCCCTTTCATGCGGTTGACGCCTCTTTGCCTTTTCTGACGATGATGCGTTCTTCCTCAGGAATCGGCGGCGGGACAGGCTCACCGGAGATCTTCCTCACCGCGCTGAATTTGGGAGGACAAACCGCCAGGCAGGTGCCGCATTTGATGCACTTATCCTGATCGATGACATGAATCCTGTTCTTGCCGCCGTCAATGGCATCCACAGGGCATCTCTTGAAGCACATCCCGCAAGCCTTGCACGCAGCCGGATCGATGTAATAGGAGACGACTTCATTAATCAACTGTTCTACCTCATCGATCGTGAAGAATGTCTCATAGTCCTCTTTTTTTGAAAGATGTGTCCCCAACTTCTCGTTTTTTTCCAGCTTGATGTAGGGAACCAATTTTCTGATTTCCGCAAGCCTGGACGCCAACAATTCCTTGTCGATTCCCTCAGCCTTGCCGAGCGGCCCTATCGTCTTGACCTTCGTCGTAAAGTCATCGATGATTTCGCTCAACAGGATGCCGTCGCCGGAAGACATGAATTCGATTCGCAGCCGTTCCGGATTCAGTCCGATGTATTCCATGATTTTCCGGCACAAAAGCACCATGTTCAATGCATGATAATTGCCGTGGGTGATATAGTTACACTCATTCAAACGGCAGCCGCCGATAAACACGCCGTCGACGCCGTTCGAGAATGCTCTGAGGACAAAGTCCAGGTCGACTCTCCCGGAGCACATAACCCGAATCAGTCTGATTTCACTTGGATACCGTAGTCTGGAAACTCCAGCCATGTCAGCGGCACCGTACGCTCACCAGTGACATACAAAACCGAGGATGCTGGGTTTGAATTGAAGTTCTTTACTCATTCGTCCTCTCCTCCTTTGGGTAAATGCCGCTTCTCTTGATTTTCACGTCGCTACGCATCTGCAGCCACCTCAATGTATGAAAAGTCTATTTCTCTGAAACCAGGGCATCAATCTGACACGCGATCTCCGTATCGGTAAAGTGCTGAAGTGCGATGGCGCCCGTGGGGCATTTGACGTTGCAAAGGCCGTCTCCCTTGCAGAGCACCGGATTGACGACCGCTTTCCTGTCCCGTTTGGTCTCCCGAAATTCTATGGCACCATAGGTGCAGGCGGCGATGCAGGCCCCGCATCCCATACAGCGTTTTTCGTTCACCTTGGCTACGGCGCCGGAGGCCGTCACGGTGTTGTGCGAAAGCAGCGTCAGGACCCGGCCCGCCGCCCCATAAGCCTGGTTGATGGCTTCGGGGATATATTTGGGATAATGCGCCATACCGCAAAGATAAACACCGTCCGCAGCAAACTCGACGGGCTTCAATTTAGCATGCGCCTCCTTGAAAAAACCGTCCGGGCTGAGCGTCACCTTGAACAATCCGGCAATCGCGTCGGTTGATGCGGCGGGAACAATCGCTGTCGCCAGCGAGATATAATCAGCGTCGATAGCCAGTTTATGCCCCAGAATGTAATCGGTTGCCGTCACCCTCAATACAGGGCGACCTTCCTCGACAACCGCCTCCAATTGCGGTTTGTCATCCGGTTCATATCGAATGAATTTGACATTCTTTGCCGATGCTTCCCGATAGAAATCCTCTCTGAGCCCATAGGTTCTCATATCCCGAAAAAGGATATGAATATCCATCTCCGGATTGATCTCTTTCAGTTTCAAGGCATGCTTGACAGACTGGCCGCAACAGATCCGGGAGCAGTAATTCCGGTCTTCATTCCGGCAACCGACACATTGAATCATGACGAGGCTTCCGGCGTTGACCAGTTTTTCTTCCTTCTTGGCGATCCGATCCTCCAATTCCAGATGGGTCAAAACCCGCTCATCTTCCCCGTAGAGGAATTCAGTGGGTTGATAGGGATCCGCGCCAATAGCGATCACAGCCGCGCCGTGCTCTATGGTTTTAACCCGCCCTTCCGTTTCCACCGTCGTAACAAAGTTGCCGATATACCCGGAAACGTCCGTGATGACGGCGTCATGGGATACGTGGACCAAGGGGTTCTGATACACCGCCCGGATCAAATCCTTCAAATAGCCTTGAACATCCAGACCTTCCAGGGTGTAGTAAATCCTTCGCGCCATGCCTCCCAGGTTCTTTTCCTTTTCGATAAGCTGGACTTCATGCCCCTGAGCGGCAATTGAAAGCGCGCTGGTCATACCGGCGATGCCGCCGCCGACCACCAGAGCCGTTTTGTTGACGGTCAGGTCAAATTCCTGCAAGGGTTCCAGATGCCGGGCGCGGGCGACCGACATTCGGATAAGATCTCTTGCCTTCTGAGTGGCGGCTTCCTTTTCTTTGGAATGGACCCAGGAGTTATGCTCCCGGATATTGGCCATTTCACAATAATATTGATTGATGCCCGCTTCCCTGAGCGTGTCCCGAAACAACGGCTCAAGGGTTCTGGGTGAACAGGCGGCAATCACCACCCGGTTGAGCCCTTTTTCTTTTGCCATGTCCGTTATTTCCCTGGCGGAATTGGTCGCACATGAAAACAGCTGTTCCTGGGCGTAAACCACGTTGGGCAACGTCAATACGTAATCCACCGTAGAGGGAACGTTGACCACGCTGCTGATATTGGCGCCGCAATGGCAGACAAATACGCCGATTCTCGGCTCCTCTTTGGAAACATCCTTTTCCGGAGGATAGACACGCTCCCGGGTCAGTTTTCCCCGTCGATAGTTCAGAAGCTCACCGCATTGGGCACCGGCCCCGCTGGCGCTGAAAACAGATTCCGGGATATCGGTCGGTCCCTGAAAAGCGCCGCTGACAAATATTCCCGGTCGGGAGGTCGCCATGGGGTTGGAAGAGATCGCTTTGCAAAATCCGTGGGAATTGAGTTCGATATCGAACGTACCCGACAGCCCGGCAATACCGGAAGGCGGGTTCAGCCCAACGGACAACACCACCATATCGAATTCTTCCTCTTTGACGCCTTCATCCGGCGTCGCGTATCGAACGACAACATTTTTGGTTTCCGGAATTTCCCTGACGATCGATGCGTAGCTCCTGACAAACCGGGTCCCGGGAAGCTGTTCCGTTCTTTGGAAGTACCGTTCAAAGTCCTTGCCGTGAGAGCGAATATCGTTGTGAAATATGGTGCATTCCGCCGCCGCATCATGATCTTTGGTCAGAATCACCTGCTTTTGCGTATAAGTGCAGCACACGCCGGAACAGTAGCTGTTTTCGCCCGGCGTTACCCGTCTTGATCCAACACATTGGATCCAGGCGATCTTGTGGGGATGCTTCCCGTCCGAAGTCCTCAAAATTTCTCCCCCGTAGGGGCCGGTAGCGCACATCAGCCGCTCGTAGTCCATACTGGTGACCACGTTTGCCATCTTCCCATAGCCGTATTCAGCCTTTACCCTGGGATCGAACGGCTCGAGTCCAAGCGCGAGAATGACGGCGCCGACATTGACCTCCACCTTTTCAGGCTTCTGCTTGAAATCAATGGCATCCGCCTGGCAGACATTCTGACAGATCAGACATTTTTTCTCCTTGAGGTAGAGGCAGCTGTCATCGATGTAAGCGACAAGCGGAACCGCCTGCGAATAATAGATATGAACGGCTTTGTTTTGTGATATATTCTGATTGAACGGATCCGGGTATTGCACCGGACAATAGGTTACACAAGTGGTACACCCCGTGCATTTGTCCTCGATAATGTATCTCGGCTTTTTCGTCAGCGTTACTTTGAAATCTCCTGCCTCTCCCTCCACACTGTTGACTTCAGTATAGGTGAGAACCTCTACATTCGGATGCCGGTCGACCTCGACCAGTTTAGGCGAGAGAATTCACATGGAGCAGTCGTTTGTGGGAAAAGTCTTATCCAGCTGAGCCATATGGCCGCCGATACTCGGCGATTTTTCAACCAGATAAACCTTGAAGCCCGCAGCAGCCAAATCAAGGGAAGCCTGGACACCGCTGATGCCGCCGCCAACAACCATCACGTCTCCAAAATTCATATTTCCACCGCTGTTGAAAAACGCTCCTTCAACTCGTTGGTTTTCCATTTCTCTCGGTCCTTTTTAAATTTTTTGAGTTCTTAAAGTGCTTCCTGGATGATTTCGGTGATGTCCTTGACCTCCAGGACGTCGTCATATTCCAGGTTCAACCGGCTCTCCTCGAAGTTGGTGATGCAGTATGGGCATGACGTCGCCAACACATCCGCGTCAACCTCCCTCGCCTGTCTCAATCGGATATCGGAAAATCTTTCGTTCTGGGGCGTGTCCATCCAGATTCTTCCACCGCCCCCGCCGCAGCAAAGGCTGTCTTCACGCGAGTCCGCCATCTCGATCAATTCCAGGCCCGGTATCTGTTTCAATAATTCCCGGGGTTCCTCATAAATATTGTTATGCCGCCCCATATAGCAGGGATCATGATAGGTCACTTTCCGCTCGTATGCCTTGTTGAACGTCAGCCGTCCTTCCCTCATCAGCTCGAATAAAAATTGAGAGATATGAACCACTTCAAAATTGACCATGAATTCGGGATATTCATTTTTAAAGGTGTGGTAGCAGTGGGGCGAAGAAACGAGAACCTTCCTGACGCCATTGTCGATAAACGTCTTGATGTTTTCCTTGGCAAGACGTCTGAACAGTTCCTCGCTTCCCGTCTTTCGGATACTCTCGCCGCAACAGTTCTCCTCTGCGCCCAGTATACCGAAATCGATCCCCGCTCTATTGAGGATGTCGGCGGTGGCCACGGCCACTTTTTTCATCCTGGGATCATAGCTGAGGTAACAACCGACAAAGTATAAAATCTCCATCCCCTCGGCGTAGGGCTTTACATCCAGATCTTTAGCCCAGTCGGCTCGCTTTTTCCGATCTCCCTGCAAGGGGTTGCCTTCGGAAATAATACTGGCCCTCGCCGTCCTTGCAGAACGGACGGACGGCGGGAACACCTCATAATTCGTCGCGACCCTGCGGAGGGAAATCCCCACCTCGATCTGTTTGACGCCCCGGGGACAACGCTGAGGGCATCTTCCACAAGTCGTGCACCGCCAAATATCTTCGCCTTCGATTTCATTCAGACCGAACGTGGCCTGCCGGATGATCTTGCGAATGCTGAAATCCCTGACCCTGTTCCATGGGCAGACCGTATCGCACAGCCCGCACTGAAAACAGTATCTGAAGGCATCTCCACCAGCCTCTTTGATCTCTTCGATCACTTCCTTGAAGGGGGCGACTGTTTCCACTGTCCTTATTTAACCTCTTCTTTCACCTTGATGGTTCAGTCTTTTTTTGACATTCGGGCAACGATGTCTTTAATTTTCCCCAGTCCGTATCTGTCGGCAAGGGCCTCCAAGCCAATCTCCAACTCCTCCATTTCCTCCGGTACCGCCGTGTCCTCGACTGCCTCCTCTCGCTCTTCCAAAACCAGCGCACCCACCAGGCACCATTTGACACACAGGGGTTCCGGTTCGCCTTCACACATGTCGCATTTCAACGGAAGACCGGAATCGGGTTCCTTGAATTCCTCCCTGGACGGACAGGAAACCCTACAGAAGGCACACTCATCGTACTCTTTGCCGTCGATGATGTATTTGTCCCTTCCGGCGCATTCGGCAACCGCATAGTCGCCCGCGTATACCGGAATAAATATATCGGCCAGGGGATCACGGACCACCCGGATACGGGATCTGGCCGGATTGTTGCTGCTGTATCTCGGTACTGCATGATAAGCAGAGCAGATCAGCTCACAAGCCCGACAGCCATTGCATTTATCCGCATTGATACGGATCCGTCTGACAATTTTCTTTTTTTTCTCTTTTTGCATAATTTACGCCCTCCGCTCTTATTTCTGTTGCTCTGCCAACACTGCTTTGGAAGACGCATCTTCATCATCGGTCAGGATCCCCCGCTTGAAAAAATCCTCAGCGACAAAATCCAGGTTCAGCTCGCGCAAGGTGGTCGCAGTTGGAATCGCATCATTGTTCCACCCCTTGAACGCATAGTAGGCGTCCAGAAGCTTCTGCTCGAGCTCCGGAAACCGTTTCTTCCAATGGTTCTTCGGTGGTCTGTCATCTTTTCTCCGCATGCCTCTTCGGATGTTGATCGCCCGGACCAGGGTCCGGTACCGTCTGGCGGCTTGAGATAGTTTGGCTTCATCCATTTCGATCCCGGCACCCGCTGAAATAAATTTGGGGTAATTGTGGATATGATACGGCGGTTTCAGAGGGAACGACGACAAGCCGGCACACATGCCGAGGGCGTCGTCGATGTAGTGCATCCGCTCCTGCCAATCGACAATGTCACAGCACATCTCGACGGTCGGATAATAGGGAATCGAGTTCTCGCCGCGGAGTTCCCAGTCCAGAAAGTATTGTTTGAATCTTTCATCCGGCACCTGGATCCAATCCTTTACAAACTCTTCCCGTTGCTCTCGCTTCGGAAACGGCGCCTGGGGAAACTGCCCTTCGATCTGGGTGATGTTCATCTTTTCACCCGTCGCGTACATGAGAAAATAGATGGGATTGAGCATGGACAGCTTGAGAGGCAACTGCTCGTGTTTTTTGATATTGTTGTGGGCATAGGCATCTGCGCCCCTGCCGATCCGTTGTGCCGCCCAATAGGTACCGTCGGCCAGAATGTCGCCGATACCCTCCCGGCGCACGATTCTGTCCAGCAGCCAGAAAAATCGCTCCTCATTGTCGGCCGGCATTCCCGCCATGTCGTCGTCCGTCAGGATGCCGTTTTCGTAAAGTTCCAGGCCGAAGGCCATCACCTGGGGCGTCGAGAACCCGTCCACGCCATACTCGGTGGCGCGCTGAGCGATTCTGAGCCCAAAATCCAGATCCGAAAAGGCCGCCATGGTGTAGGTGAGTTTCGAGAAGCATTTCATCATATAGGTGGGATGTCCCGGCATGGAGATCGTCGCACCGCACGTCATCGGACAGTTATAGCAACTGAGCAGCCGTATTCGCGCCTTGTCCATGGTTTCGGTCCACTGATTCGCGACCTCCTCGGTCCAAAAATCCTTCCTGCGAACTCGCGAATTGCCCCACATGAAATTTTCGGTGTGCCATTTCTCGTCATGTATCGCCATTTCCTGCGGCGACCCAAGACCGGCCAGAATGGGCATCACCCCCGGGATAGGATTTTCATTTCGGAACTTGATATATTCCAACACTTCATCACAGAGCCCCATGAATTCAGCCGGCCGGGCCAGGTGAACATCCCTGGTGCCGCGAACTGCGATCGCCTTGACGCCTTTGTCGCCCATAACGGCGCCGATACCGCCGCGACTGGCACTGGATCGACCCTGTTCAATGGATGCGAAAAAGACCCTGTTCTCCCCGGCAAGACCAATGGACGCCACCTGCGCCTTCGGCTGGTTCAGTTCCTTTTTAATAAGGCCCTCGGTTTCAACGGCACCCTTGCCTCGCAAATGGGAGGCATCACGAATTTCCACCTTATCATTGTGAATCCACAGATACACGAGGTCGGGAGACTTCCCCCGAAGGATCACCTTATCGTAACCGGCGTACTTCAGTTCCGGTGCAAAAAACCCCCCCATCATGGAAAATGCCATCAGTTTTGTCTGGGGAGAAATGGTGGAAACAATGGTGCGCGTAGAGCCGGTAGCGGGTGTGCCGCATAAAAGGCCGGCACTGAAAATCAGAAGGTTATCGGGTGAAAAGGGGTCTACTTCAGGGGGAACCCGATCCCACAGGATCTTGGCATTCGTACCCAAGCCTCCCAGATAGAGCTCGGTGTCTCTTTGGTCGGTTTCAACCCGTTCAATACTCCCCCGGGTCAAATCGATTTCCAAATTAAACCCTGTTTCTGCGTACCTCATTTTTTCCTCTCTATTTTCTTCGAATCCGCGGTTCCATCGTTTTGAACTGAAATGGATAATTTTCCGCGTTAAACACAATTTGGATACTATGTAGCTTCATAGTAGCTATATGATATCCTCGTGTCAAGAAAAAAACAGACCTCTGCATGGCAACCCAAAAATTCCTTTAACCCATGCTCGGGAAAAAACAGCATCTGCGAGTTTGATGCCGATAGAATCCACCCAACCACTTTTTCAAGGTTTCAAATCCTACAGAAAAAGACATCGGTCTAAATATCCAGCTCCAGATTGACCATATCTCCCTTCTGAAACCCGAGCCGGCTAAAAAATTTCAGCATCAGCCAGTCTCGTCGCGTTACAAAGGTAATAACCGTATCGATACCAGCCTCTTTGAGGTGTTTGGTCATTTCCTTGAACAGGATCTTGGCGATGCCCTTTCGTTGATAGTCCGGGTCGACACCAATGGTATCGATCCACCCGATATTCTCCGGAACACCATATTCCCAGCGACTTGCGCCTCCGATGATGAACCCGACCACCTTCCCGTCCAATTCGGCGACAAGCGCGGAAAACTGCGAGCGCTTTTCAACCAATCCAATCTTCATTTTCCAGTAATCCGGCCGTTCTTTTCCCAGCACCTTGATATCAATCTCAATGATGCGATCCAGATCCGAGGAGGCCATTCTGCGGATAACCGGTGAAAAAGGAGATTCTCCACTCATGTCACCATCCTTTATGCTTATATTTTTAATTTGTTAAACACTGCGACATACGCCACGATACGACCATGTCGCCATCATATCCAAAAATTGTTCAGCATCGACAGGAGCTGTGCTTGAACAATCACAAGCATCGAAAGTTAAGATGGAAGTTATAAATTAGCTACATCATAGTTACAAACATCATCCGTTGTCAATACGAAAAATCGCAAAAATATTGCTTGACTCCATTACAACATAGCTACTATATAATTTATTATTAGCTACAATATTTCCTTCCCGTGCTGTTGCACCTCAGAAGCAACGGTTGTCAATTGCAAAAAACAGTCTTTTTACGGAAGGCTTGATCAACGCACCTGAGAATTTTGGATCAGTTATCAGCGATTCGTTTATAAATATTGGAGAAACAACATCTTATGATGGGTTTCAACTCGAAATCGAACAAGGCCGACAGGTTGGGGCTAAGCGCGGTAAATGAAGACACATCCCCTTCCCTTGTGAACCTCGATAGAATCCTGCGTTCACTGCGTGTTTCCGAGCAAAATCAGAACGGACAACACACTCTCCCCCCGAAACCCTTATCGCTGCAAAAGCGTTTGGATCGGAACGGGGTCGGGCCGGATGCCCTCGGAATGATCCCTCCCGACTTGCTGGGGGAGATCCGTCGGACATTGATCCGACAAGAGACCGCCTATCAATGCAACGCCGCGGAAGAAACATTTTCCAGTGTCTGGGCCCACAGTTGCAGAGTCGGTCGGATCGCCCGGCATATCGCCAAGGCGGAGGGGTGGAATGAAGAACTGGCGTTGCTCGCGGGTTTACTTCATGACACGGGCAAGTTTGCTTGTGGAAAATATCGGGACGGCGATGTCCCGGAAGAAAAATATGCCGTCCGCTTCACCGAACGCCTCCTTTCCGGAACCGTGTATGAGCGATGGATCCCGATGATCAGTCAGGCTATCCTGTCCGCCTATTTTGAAGGAGAACCGACCAACGACCTTGGCAGGGTAGTGTACGACGCAGACAGCCTTGACAAGATGGGACACATGGGGATTGTCCAGTTTTTCACAAAACAGACATTGCGCCGAAGATTTCTGGACAATGACACGATGGTCAGAATCAGCATTGAACTGACCTATGCCCATCACGCGCCGGATACCCTGAAAACCGCAACCGGCAGATCCCTTGCCCGGGAACGAAGCCTTCGTACCCGACGGTTTTATACGGAACTGTTGGAAGAATGGTCTCAGATGGGTCTTGGTGCGTTCACCATTGTCGAGGAGAACATCGCCGGGATTGTCTGCATTCTCGTGGTCCCGTGTGCATGCGCGTGCGGCGGCCGAATCAGACTCGAATCCGATATCCGGGATGTGGTGAAGTGCTCCCGGTCCGTCGTCATGACCTATGGATGTGAGGATTGCGGTTTCGAGAACGTCTATTACTTCTGCCTCCCCAACATTGACGGCCTCCCGCCGAAACCTTGACCCAATCAGGATATGGTTATGGCAAAACATTCCCATCACTTCGTCGAAACATTTGATGGTTTTTCGGGGTATGGCCTGGACCGGACAACCGATGAAATCACCTTGCAGCTCTACCTTCAGAAATTTTCGGATGACCGGTTAATGGAAACGATTCTTAAACGGATGACGGATGACGAGTTAACGGAGCTGTTCGATATCATCTCAAAACTGCTGAAAAAATATCTGTCCGAGCCTGAGTACCATCAATTGTTTCTCAAAGATGAATAATCTTGAATCCCACAAAATTTTTATGAATGTTACGAAATGATCAGCAATAAGCTGTTGGATAAGTGGAAGCATTGATTATGAAGAAAGAGAAAAAAAGGAATTGAAGCATGATCGAAGACATCAACCCGTTAATTGGTAAAAAGCATTTAAAAGCGATCAAACATCCCTTTATAGATCCGATATCGGCCATGAATATCAAGAAGGGGAAGATCGTCACGGCTGAAGAAGCCATCGAGCTGATCCGAGACAACGACACGATCGTAACGGCGGGATTTATCGGGAGCGGATTTGCAGAGGAACTTGCCATCACACTCAAAGAGCGATTCCTTAGAACCGGCAGGCCAAGAAATCTGACCCTGACTTATCCGGCGGGCCAGGGGGACGGTAAAACCAAAGGGCTGAACCATCTTGCCCTGGAAGGTCTGGTGGGGAGAATCATCTGTGGACACACCGGGCTTACCCCGGGACTGGGGAAATTGGTCAACGACAACAAAATTCTCGCCTACAACGTCCCCATGGGAGCGGTGACGCAACTATACAGAGACATCGCCGCCGGTAAACCCGGAAACCTGACCCATGTCGGCCTCGGCACCTTCATCGACCCGCGAGTCGACGGCGGAAAGCTCAACGAGTTGACGAAAACAGAGGGAGAAGACCTCATTATCCTGATAAACGTCGAAGGAAAGGACTATCTCTTCTATAAGTCGTTCCCCATCCATGTGGCCCTCCTCAGGGGCACGACGGCAGATCCCGACGGCAATATCACCATGGAAAAAGAATCCATGATCCTCGATGCGCTCGCCATGGCACAGGCTGCCAGGAACTCCGGCGGAGTCGTCATCGTTCAGGTCGAAAGACTCGCCGATCGCGGGACTCTCAATGCCCGTGAAGTGGTCATCCCCGGGATCATGGTCGACTGCGTGGTGGTGGCCAGGCCTGAAAACCACTGGCAAACCTTTGGTGAGCCCTACAGTGCGGCTTTCAGCTGTGAACACCGGGTGCCCATGCAGGCGATCCCTTTTATGGAGATGAGCACTCGAAAAATCGTCGTCCGACGTGCCGCCTTCGAACTGAAGCCCAACAGCATCGTAAACCTCGGCATTGGTATGCCTGAAGGCGTCTCCCAGGTGGCCAATGAAGAACGCATCCTGGAATACGCCACCCTCACGGCGGAATCGGGTATTATCGGCGGACTCCCGATGGGCGGTCTGGATTTCGGCGCCGGCATCAACGTCGATGCACTCATTACGGAAAACTACATGTTCGACTTCTATGACGGCGGCGGGCTTGACATTGCATTCCTGGGCTTGGCCCAGGCGGACGCGGAAGGGAACGTGAACGTCAGCAAGTTCGGCCCCCGTTTCACCGGTCCCGGAGGATTTATCGACATCAGCCAGAACGCCAAAAAGGTTTGCTTTGTCGGCACGTTTACCGCGGGGGGGATCAAAACCTCCGTGAAAGACGGCAGACTGAGAATCGAGCAGGAAGGCCGTGAAAAGAAGTTCGTTCGAGAGGTGGAACAAAAAACCTTCAGCGGCAGATATGCGGCTGAAAACAAACAGCAAGTCCTTTATGTCACCGAGCGGTGTGTCTTCTCCTTGTGCGAGGAAGGGCTGGAACTCATTGAAATTGCTCCGGGCATAGATCTGGAAAGCCAGGTTCTGGCGCTCATGGATTTTAAGCCCGTCATGCGCAAGCCGCCAAGGCTCATGGACGAAAGAATATTCCGACTCCGCCGCATGGGGATCAAAGACGATCTTCTCAACATTCCCATGAAGGACCGGTTCACCTACAATGCCGCAGACAACATCTTCTTCATCAATCTCGAAAACTATTACATGAAAACCAGTGAAGAGGTTCAGGAGATGCGGGAAGTAGTGGGCAGCATACTGGAACCCATCGGCAAAAAGGTCCACACCATCGCCAACTACGACAATTTCAATGTTTCTCCCCACCTGGTTGACGAATATGTCGAAATGGTAAAATACGCGGCGAATTTCTACGAAAGCGTCACGCGTTATACGACCAGTACATTTCTGAGAATGAAGCTCGGCGACGAGCTTGAGAAGCGGGGGGTCTCTCCCCACATCTACGAAAGCAAGGAAGAGGCCCGAAAAGTGCTGGCCTACGATGAAACACTGTAATGTGAGATGAAAGATGGACGGCGGGAAATGACGTTATCAAGGCAGCGGTATGGAAAGCTTCAAATCATCCGGCAGAGGATGGGCATTTGACATTTTCATCAACCCAAGAAATTCTTCTTTTTAAATCGTATTAACCCCGAGGAAAATTGCCGATGACACTCCAAACGCCGCCACCCGCCGTCCTTTTAAAAAAATCTCCATTTCTGGTTGTCAAGCAAATAGATGATACCGAAGTACGCGTTTACAGCAGAATGCATGGCAACTTGACAGCATTTGACGTTGATATCCAAAAAGTTTTGAAATTGTTCGATACCCCTGCAAACGCCGAAAACGCCGCAAAAATCGCATCACAATTTTGTAAAAACGACGCCTCGGACCTGATCCGGGAATTGTACGCGAAACATTTTTTAGTCGAAGCGAATAAAGACGAAAAGGCTATATTTTCAGAATATATTTCCGCAGTTCGACACAAAAACAGAATTCCGAAGGTTTCGAAGGTGACATTCCTGGTTTCAGATGAATGCAATTTAGCCTGCAAAGGATGCTATCACACCTTTTATGATTTCAAGAGCACGCAGATGAGCAGTGATTTTGCGGGCCAAATTCTGGAAGGATTGTTTCCGTATCTGAAAAAAAATGCCGTCTCATCGCTGGTGATATCCTTTCTGGGGTATGAACCTTTTCTGAATTTTGAAGCCATGAAAAGAATTTATGACCAGGTATGCAGCATGAGTGACAGATACGATATAAAAACGTCATTTCACATCTTCACGAATGCCTTCAGCCTTGATGAAAGCATGCATGCGTGGATAGAACGGAACATATCAAAATTGGCCGTCAAGGTGAGTCTGGACGGCATAAAAGAAGATAACGATAAGCGCAGAGTCGATTTCGCCGGCAAGGGTACATATGAGAGAGTGGTTAAAAATTTACGGCGGATTCTGGCCACCGGTGTTAAATGCAGTGTCTTGATCGTTCTCAGCAAATTAAATTTTTCGAACATCGAAAAGTTTGTGGATGAAATGGACGTACTGGGTATCAGGCAAATTACGGCAAATATGTTTTGTGGTCAATCCAGAGATGAGCGAATGATGGAATTGACGACATCCGAAAAAATCGAAGCGATCAAGAGGATGGATCAGGCTGCCGAGAAACATGGCATACGGTTTGACGGCGAGTGGAAATATGCCGTGGTGCAAATGATTACAGGGGCTCATTTCACTTGTCCTGCGGGAATAAAACAGTTGGTTTTTTCAGCGGACGGCGTTATTTATCCGTGTCAACGATTCGCGGGGACACCCATAAATTTCGGGACCTACACCAAGGATTTCTGGGAAAAAATAAGCGAGGACCGATGCGAAGGCTATCGTAGATGGACCGCCGATCTTTATCGCGGCCTGACGGAAAGATCGAAAACAGAAAATATCGATCTTGCAGGCTGGAGTTGCCCGTTTCTTCTTTTCATCAGAGAAGAATGTATCAGCAAACACCTCGAAAGAGAATTCAATGAACGTCTCCTTGAATACTATATTACGCGACCCCTCGACAGGATCATTGCGGAATCACCCAGAAACTGAGCGCATCATTTCAGGCTCGAAAATAGCTGTGGACAGCCTTCAGGCTCAGAATCTTTGTCGGGGACGGCAGCATAACGATTCTTTTGAAATTTAAGGTGTGTCAAAAGATGAAAGTCATCGATTTCCACGTCCATTTAGCATCGGCAAAGCATTGGACCCCCTGGGTCACGGCATTCGTCCGAAAAAACAATCCCGGCTATTTTGAGCGTTTTCCCGACGGCCCTGCTCCGGAGGAAATGATTTCCCATTTCGCTTCACAGGGGGTAAGAAGGATGGTCGTTCTGGCCGAATATGCCCCGAGATGCACCGGCGTCGTCACCAATGAAGAGGTCGCTCGATTCTGCAGCAATCATGAAGAACTGACCCCTTTTGCGTCCTTGTGCATGGAGGAGGATACCCCCTATGAAACGCAGGCGCGGCATGCCGTGGAAGAACTGGGCATGAAAGGCTTCAAGCTTCTTCCCTCCTACCAGTATTTTTATCCCAACGACCCCTCTTTTTTCCCGTTCTACGATTACATGCAATCCAAAGGGCTGCCGATCATGGTTCACACCGGCTCATCGGTTTTCAAAGGCACGCGGATCAAATATGCCGATCCGCTGCTGCTGGATGATGTCGCGGATGAATTTCCCGAATTGACGATCCTTATGGAACACGGCGGACGCCCGTTCTGGTATGACCGGGCCGCCTGGCTGCTCTCGAGACATCGCAACATTCACATCGGCATCGCAGGTATTGCCACGCGACATCTGCCCCGTCATTTTCCGAATCTGGAGAGATATGCCGATCGGTTCTTTTTCGGAAGCGATTGGCCGGCGATACCCTTGGACGTCAAGGGTCTTGTCGAGAGGGTGCTTGCGCTTCCCTACTCAGACGAAACCAAAGCGAACATCCTCCATGGAAATGCCGAACGGGTGTTGGGAGAGGTGAATTCGAAACAAACAGCCTTGATGAATTCGTAATAAGAATGGCATTATGTCCTAAACATCAAAGAGAAGTTGAGCCTTTCTGATTTTCAGATTCCAGACACGGGGCCACCGCGGCCTGTCCGATGGAACACACACCTGCAGGCAGCCCCAGGGTTTTTACGGGACCATCAAGCACAAGATTGCAAAATCGCTCCAATCACAAAATTTGAGAAAAAGCTAACAAACGGCCCGCGTAACTTTATGCAGGTTTTTCAGGGAAGCGCGGATTGGGGCTGGCAATTTGAAAGGAACGGACTTTGACCGGCTTCTTCAGCAGACAGGGAATCCGGATTAAAATCATTGCCGGATATACCTCTATTTTTATCTTGACCTTCATTTTCGGTGGAATATTCATTTTTTTCCAGGTCAAAAAAAACATCACTCTCAATATAGAAAACGAGTTGAGCAATAGCACCGCTGCTGTACTGAATATGGTAAAGACCGCTGCCAATGTATCGATCAAAAATTATTTACGGGCGGTTTGCGAGAAAAACATCGAAATTATTCAAGCCGGCTATAAGCGGTATGAATCCGGAGAAATCAGTGAAGCGCAGGCCAAAGAAGATCTCCGACGCGTCCTGTTTTCCCAGACCATCGGAAAAACCGGTTATGTGTATTGCGTCAGCAGCCTTGGAATTCCCGTGGAACATCCCAACCCGGATGTGGTCGGCAAAAAAAAATGGGCAGACCGGTTCTTCGTAAAAGAAATGATCCGCATGAAACACGGTTATATGGAGTACGACTGGAAAAATCCGGGTGAAACCGATTACAGACCCAAGGCCGTGTATATACAGTATTTCGAACCCTGGGACTGGATTCTGGCCGTTTCCACTTATACTGAAGAACTCAGCGACCTGATCAATGTGGGTGACTTCAGGCAAGGTGTTCTGGATATGAAATTCGGGAAAACGGGATATTCCTTTATTGTTGACGGCGAATGCAACCCGATCGTTCACCCAAGACTTGAAGGCTGGCTGGCAGAAGATATCCACGGCATGGACAAGGATGACGTCATCCCCGATATCGTCCGCCTTAAAAAAGGAAAGCTTATATATTCCTGGAGGAATTCACCGGATGAAGAATACCGCAAAAAGCTGATCATCTTCAACCACATCCCGGAATACAACTGGATTGTAGCATCTTCCGGGTATTTTAACGAATTTTATGAAATTCTCGGCACGGTCAAGAAGGTCATCTTGTTTACGATTTTAGCCATGCTTGGATTTTCACTGCTGACCTCCTTGTGGCTCAGCCGTCTGATCATTGAACCACTGCAACGCCTGACGGACCGGCTGGGAATGGGGATCCCTGAAAACCTTTCCACACGTATGCCGATGACCTCCACCGACGAGATCGGAAAGCTGGTGACCTATTTCAACGGGTTCATGGAAAAACTGGAAGCTTACAGCAACAGTCTGAAAACGGAAATTTCCAAACACTACCTGACCTCGGAGGCTCTCAGGGAAAGTGAATTGCGTTACCGTACCATTTTAAAATGCATATATGAAGGCTATTTTGAAACAGATCTGTACGGCAATATTCTTTTTATCAATCCGTCCATGGAACTGATTACAGGTTATTCCAGGGAAGATCTTTTAAACAAAAATATCATGAAGATTCTCTGCCCAAAAGACGGCCGAATGGTTTTTAACATCTTTAATGGTAAAGGCATCAAAGAACAGAACCACAGTATCTATGAATGGCAATTGATCAAAAAGGACAAAACCCCCTGTTTCGTAGAAATTTCTCTGACTCTTATGGCAGACAAATATAAGCACCAGACGGGTATCCGCGGCGTGCTGCGGGATGTAACCCGAAGGGTTCAGGCTCAAGACGCCCTGCGTTTATCAGAGGAGATGTTTTCCAAAGCTTTCCAGTGCAGTCCTTCGGGAATGTTCGTTGCCCATATTGAAAACGGGCGTCTGATAAAGGTCAATGACAGTTTTTTAAGTTCTACCGGTTATGATGCGGAAACCGTTATCGGCGAAGAGTTGATGAACCTTGATTTTTTCAAAAACAAAAACGAAGGAAAAAATTTTTTAAAACTGATTAACGAAAAAAGAGGTATTCGCAACAAAGAAATCGAATTCTGCACCACACAGGGAGAGGTCAGGGACGGCATCATTTCTGCTGAAGTTATCATGATATGGGGGGAAACCTGTATCCTGGCGGCGATGGAGGACTTAACGGATGTTCGGCGGCTTGAGCGCCGGTTCCTCGATATCACCGAACGGCAACGCCACGAGATTGCCTTTACACTTCATGATGACCTGTGCCCTCAGTTGATCGGAATCGAAATGCTTCTTGAAATTTTAAAATCAAAACTGAATCCGGACTGTTCGGAACCACTCCAAAGCCTGGCAAAAATTGAAATGCTCATCCGGGATTCCATCCGAAAAATCCGG
This sequence comes from Desulfococcus multivorans, assembly GCF_001854245.1. Taxonomy (GTDB): domain Bacteria; phylum Desulfobacterota; class Desulfobacteria; order Desulfobacterales; family Desulfococcaceae; genus Desulfococcus; species Desulfococcus multivorans. The sequence goes on from NZ_CP015381.1 coordinate 2,761,623, forward strand.
CTGCTCTCCCGCGGGATCTGCCCGGTGGATATCGTCACGCAGGGTTTTAGTGCTTCCTTATCCGAGTTGGTCGGCTATGTGGAAGACATGTTCGGCATCGTCTGTCATCTGAATTGCGATAATTCCAATCCCTTTGCAGACAACACCGCGGCAGCCCATGCCTATTATATCGCCCACGAAGCTGTCCACAATGCCGTCAAGCATGCAAAATCTTCTCATATTACCATTCATTTTTCAACGCGGAAGGATAAAACCATCCTGATGGTCAGGGATGACGGTAAAGGCATCCAGGATTTCACTGGTCGGACAGGGCTTGGATTGAAAATAATGAAATACCGTGCAAAGTGTCTGAACGCCTCTTTGAATATCCGCAGGAACGAAAAAGGCGGTACCATTGTGCTGCTTGAGATAGGGCCTTTTAATAATTCGGAAATCTGAAAGCGATTAACGAAGAATGAAAAAAAAAATTCTCATCGTTGAGGACCATCCCATTTTCAGAATGGGCATGTGCGAACTGATTAACCGCGAAAAAGATCTGACAGTCTGCGGCAGTGCAGAAGACGTGCCCGATGCCATGGCGCTTGTCGAATCAGAAAATCCTGACCTGGTCATTCTCGACCTGTCATTGAAAAGTAGCAGCGGCATGACCCTGATCAAGGATCTGAATAAATACTACAAACACATTCCCGTCCTTGTGCTGTCCATGCATGAAGAATCTCTTCATGCTGAAAGGTGTCTTCTGGCAGGCGCAAAGGGATATCTGATGAAGCATGAAAGCAAAGACTCGGTCATTATGGCTGTACGTAAAATATTTGCAGGCAGGAAATATATTTCGCAGCGCATCATGGACACGCTGTTGGATAAAATCGGAGAAGAGCCGGAAAAAAAACAGGATTCTCCTCTCCACAGACTGACAGACCGAGAGCTTGAGATTTTCCAGATGATCGGGAAAGGGTTTTCATCCAGACAGATTGCCGGCCATCTGAATCTGAGCGTAAAAACAGTCAGCGCCCACAAAGAGCGCATCAAACAGAAACTCGGAATCGGAACCAGTGGAGCTCTGATCCGGTATGCTGTCTTGTGGCTTGAAACCGAATTGTCTTAAAACGCTGTCCTACATATCTCCGCAGAACAACCGAAAGCCAAGCCGCGTCTTGTGTTTTTCAAGTCGGGGTGCGCTTGCCGAAGGACAATCCAAATGGATATCGGCAGCTCCGTCCTTATCCTCCAAACCAAATTAATTTTTAACACCCATTATTTTCAACATTTTCACACTGTCGCTAACGTTATCCCCTATTTCTTTTTAGAAAAATTCCCTAGTATATTTTAGGTTGTTAAAAACTAAAAATTAGTGGGAATGCCGATTTACACCCTTACCGATTACCTATAAGAATAAAGAAGTTCCCAACTGAAGTAATCGAAAGGCTCCAGCGCGAAAGCTTCCCGCACCTGATCTTCGACTTCGATGAGTTCGTCCAATCTACCATGGGGCTCAAAAAGGAACGGCCGTTCTTCAGGAAAACAGAAAAGGGTGTCCGGAATTGTTATCCTCTGTTTTAAACGGCGACACATGAAGCAGTACGCAAGGATCTCCACATGTTCTCGAATTGCTGCAAAATGCAGCATAATATAATGCACTTTCAATGTTAGGGTAAACAGTAAGGAGGCAGTGTATGAATATTGTCAGTAATCTTGAAAGAAGTGTAACATTCTGTCCTGACAAGCCCGCCATTATTTTTGAAGATACCCCCATAACCTATAAAGAGCTTCATCTTAAAGTCTGCCGCCTTGCATCAAGAATGCGCAGTCTCGGCGTTAAAAAGGGAGATCGTATTGCCCTTTTCATGGCCAATATTCCCGAGTTTGCGATCGTTTACTATGCCGCTATGAAGCTTGGTGCCATTGCTGTATCCCTCAATGTCATGCTGGTAAAAAATGAAGTCAAGTATATCCTGGGAGACTGCGGCGCCAAAATCATATTCGTCGGAGAAGACCAGGCCTGCCAGGTACCCACGGACGATCCGGATGCATTGGAACATATAATTCTAGTAGAAGGTGATGAAAACAATGAGCATCACATCAGCCGCGTATACGATACCGGTGTTGAAACCTTTCAGGCCCTTGACATGGCCGACACGGATCCGGCAGTCATCCTTTACACCTCCGGCACCACAGGATACCCCAAAGGGGCGACGTTGAGTCATTTTAATGTTGTCGCCAACGTCAACTCTACCAATTACCATATCCGCTCCACAAAAGAGGACGTTTTTCACCTGTTTTTGCCTCTGTTTCATTGTTTCGGGCAAAATTTCATCATGAACTCGTGCATCAAAAAAGGGGCGACCCTTGTCATGCACAAACGTTTTGAGCCGGCCCCTGTGATCGAAGCCGTCAAAAAACACAAAGTCACCATGTTCTTCGCTGTTCCCACCATTTATATCTACCTTTTAAATATGAAAGATGAGGAGATTGATTTTTCCAGCATCCGGTATTTTTTCACAGCGGCCTCTGTCATGCCGAATGATGTGGCCAACAGGTGGCGCGCCAAGTACGGCATACCCATCAATGACGGGTACGGTCTGACGGAATGTTCTCCTTTTGCATGCTATAATCATGATTTTAACTACAAGCCAGGCGCCATCGGCCATCCGGTCATTAACGTGCAGATGAAAATCGTCGGTGAAGACGGCAAAGCGGCGGCTCCGGGCGAATGGGGTGAAATCTGCATCAAGGGGCCCAATGTCATGCTGGGCTACTGGAACAAACCCACAGAGACCGAAAAGACCATTATTGACGGCTGGCTGCACACTGGTGATGTTGGGGCCCAGGATGAAGACGGCGACTTTTTCATTGTTGACCGGGTAAAAGATATGATCATTTCAGCCGGCAACAACATTTATCCCGCTGAAGTCGAAAATCATATCTACGCGCATCCGGCGGTTAACGAAGTGGCTGTGCTCGGAATCCCGAATGATGTCAAAGGAGAGTCTGTCAAGGCAGTCATCGTGCTCAAACCTGGAGAAAAAGTTGATCCTGAGGAAATGATCGAGTTCTGCAAGGAACGGATGTCCAGATACAAGGTGCCAAAATACATCGATTTTGTCACAGAACTTCCTAAAAGCGCCACCGGCAAGATCCTCAAACGAATCCTGCGTGATGAGGCCGCCGATTAAATTTCTAACCCTTTTCAACTTTCGACTTTCATGCGATGGCCGGATAGAGGTGCCGGGAGGATACGGCCTATCAAAGTCGAAAGTTGAGTAACCCTTATTGAGAAGTAAAAAGTTATCCCAAAAAAGTGGGGAGTGGAAACAATATGGCACAGGCAATCATAGACAAGACAGACCTTGATTTTGTTCTTTTTGAACAGTTTGAGATAGACCGCCTCCATGAATATGAACGGTTTTCGGACTACAATAAAAAAGTCATAGAAATGGTGGTCAAGGAGGCTCGGCACCTGGCGGTCAAAGAGTTGCTGCCCACCTCAAAAATAGGCGATGAAAAGGGCTGCCGGTTTGAAAACGGAATGGTCCTTCTTCCAAACGAGTTCAAGCAGGTGTGGAAGTTGCTGGCAGAGGGGGAATGGCTTGTTCCGAATGCCGATCCGGATTGGGGGGGTCAGGGAATGCCCAGGTCGGTAGCTCTGGCTGCTAAGGATTATCTGAACGGCGCCAACATGGCATTGACAATGATCGGCGGGTTGAGTCACGGGGCAGCCCACGTGATAGAGGCTTTCGGTACTGCGGAACAAAAGCAGCTATATCTCGAAAAAATCATATCCGGCGAATGGGCGGTCACCATGCAAATCACCGAATCCGAATCCGGATCGGACCTGAGCCGGATCACGACCCTCGCCGAACCTTGCGGTGATGGAACCTACCGGATTACGGGCTCAAAAATTTTCATTACCGGAGGTGACCACAACCTTACGGACAATATCGTCCATTTGGTTCTTGCCCGAATCAAGGACGCTCCTGAAGGCAGCAGCGGTCTCTCCCTGTTCGTGGTGCCCGGTGTCCACGTGGATAAAAACGGTAATCTGGGAATGAAAAACGACATTGCCTGCACCGGCATTGAAGAAAAAATGGGGCTTCATGGAAGCCCCACATGCGCCATGTCATTAGGCAGCAAGGGCAATTGTATCGGCACGCTTTTAGGGGAGGAAAACAAGGGGCTGGCCGCCATGTTTTCCATGATGAATGATGCACGACTTCTTGTCGGCTCACAAGGTCATGCCTGTGCATCCAGCGCCTTTTTACATGCCCTGGACTATGCGCAGAACCGGATCCAGGGTACGTTGCCCCAAGCTGAAAACGGCGACGCCTCCGGCGGCTGTATGGCCATTATTGAACACCCGGATGTTAAACGCATGCTGATGATCATGAAAACCTATACACAGGGCATCCGAAGCATCCTGTTCTACATTGCACGCTGCCAGGATAAAGCGGAGGTTGTCCCTGATCCTGAAACCAGGCAGGAATACCGGGATCTGGTGGATTTTCTGATCCCCATCGGGAAAGGATATGTGACCGACAGGGCCGTTGAAGTCTGTGACCTGGCCATACAGATTTTCGGTGGATATGGATACACCTGTGAATATCCTGTGGAACAGCTTTACAGGGATGTTCGTGTCACCACCATATATGAAGGGACCAACGGCATCCAGTCCCTCGATCTTTTAAACCGTAAACTGACCCTCAAAAAGGGCCGCCTGTTTGAATCCGTTATCAAACGGATAGAGCAGACCATTGAACTTGCCGGCCAGAGAGAAGAATTGTCCGATCTGGCCACGGCATTTGAAAAAATGGTCAGCCAGCTCAAAGAGGTAGTCCGACAGCTCACAAGCCTGCCGAAAACCCCTCGAAACGACCTGAAACTCAGGTCGGTGTCCGTTGATTTCCTCCAGGTAACCGGCGATGTGGTCATGGCCTGGATGCTTCTCTGGCGTGCGGTTACCGCCATAAACCTCAAACAGAAAAGCAAAAATAAAAACCGGCTTGACTTATTGGAAGGCCAGGTCTGTTGTGCCCGGTTTTTCATTAAAAATTTAGGACCGGTCACCTTGGGTCGTATGGCATCGATCCTGGATGGCAGCGACGCCGTACTCGACATTCCAGACGGCGCGTTAAAAAATCGCTGATACAACCCCGGCTGTTTCGGATAACCACATCACAAAACAACAAAAAATCAGGAGGCAACATGTTATCCAACGCTTACATTCCTTATAAAGGATACTATAGCACCCCGTTTGTCAGATGGCAGGGTAGTCTGGCCAATGAAAATTCCATTACCTTGGGCGCCGAGACCTCCAGACGTTGGCTTCAGTCAAAGGATATTGACCCCAAAATATTTGACTATCTTATTTTGGGCGTCACTGTGGGTCAGCCCGCCATCTTTTACGGCGGACCGTGGGCATCGGCCCTGATCGGCGCCACGGATACGGCAGGACTGTATATCAGTCAGGCCTGTTCCACTTCCACCACCGGCATCTTCCAGGCTGCACTCGGTGTGGAAGGAGGAGCCTATCACACCGTTTACACTCTTTTTACTGACCGCTGTTCCAACGGGCCTCATACCATCTGGCCCAATCCCAACGGTCCCGGCGGACAGGTCATTTCCGAAAACTGGGTCATGGACCACTTCGGCAATGACCCCTGGGGATGTTCTTCCATGATCCAGACTGCTGAAAATGTGATCAAGATGGCCGGTATTACCAGAGCGGAATGCGATGCCCATGCCCTGCGACGCTATGAACAGTATACCGATTCCCTGGCCGATGACCGGGCATTCCAGAAGCGCTACATGTTCCCGGTTGAAGTTAAGGTGTCCAAGAAAAAAATCGCTGTCATAGACACAGATGAAGGAATCATGCCCACAACGGCGGAAGGCCTGGCCGCCCTGAAACCCGTGCTTCCCGGCGGGCAATTGACCTTCGGCACCCAGACCCATCCGGCAGACGGTCACTGTGCCCTGATCGTGACGGACCGGGAAAGGGCAAGACAGCTCAGCCAGGATGAAAACATTGAAATTCAGGTAATCTCTTTTGGTCATGCCCGGGTGAAAAAGGCACACATGCCTATGGCACCCGTGCCGGCAGCTGTCATGGCCCTTGAACGCGCCGGGCTGACCATTGACGACATTAAGGTAATTAAGACCCACAATCCCTTTGCCGCCAATGACATCTATATGTCAAAACAGCTGAACATTGATATCAACAGTTTCAATAATTATGGCTGTTCCATGATTTTCGGCCATCCCCAGGCACCGACCGCAGGACGGTCCATTATCGAGGGCATTGAAGAAGCTGCCATGCTCGGCGGCGGATATGTCCTGTTTACCGGCTGTGCCGCAGGCGACACCTCTGCGTCTCTGATCCTCAAAGTGGGTTGATTGTGATTTTTTTAGATTTCCCACATCAAATCAGACGGCAGAACGGCCGTCAGGGAGGCATCAAATGAAATCAATAGATACCGTCGGCGTTATCGGCTTCGGCGTCATGGGTGCGGCCATTGCACTGAATGCAGCATCCGCCGGAGAAACTGTCAGGTTCAAAGAGCTGAACGATGATCTTGTTAAATCCATGTATGACAAGTGGGTTACCCAGCCTTTGGCCAAAAAGGTTGAAAAAAAGAAGATGAGCGAGGCAGAAGCCCGGTTGATTGCAGGCCGCATTGAAGGCACCAGCCGTTACGAAGATCTTGATGACTGCGATCTGATCATTGAAGCGGCTGTGGAAAATTTTGAACTCAAAAGAAGAATCTTCAAGGACCTGTCCGATGTCTGCCGGGATGACACCATCATTGTGAGCAACACCTCTACCTTTCCTATTGGACAGTTGATGAAGGATATCAGCCATCCCGAACGTACTGCCGGGCTGCATTATTTTTTTCCGGCCAATATCAACCGCCTGGTGGAAGTGATCCGCCAGAAAGAAACCAGTGACGCAACCTTTGATGCGCTGACGGCCTTTTCGAAAAAGAACGGAAAAATACCTATTTCAGTAAATGACTTCCCCGGATTTGCCATCAATCCGGTGTTCATCGCCAGCTATATGGTGCTCAATTCATTTTATGGAGATACCTATAATGCTGCCACATTGGATTATATCTCCAGGCTGGCATTGGGCATACGCTACGGAATCATGTGGGTATCAAACGGCTCCGGCCTGGGAACTTGTTATCACGCTGCCGTTTCCATGAATGAATATCTGAGCAATTCCGATGTTGGTTATCCGCCGGTCCCGGAACCTCTTAAAATTCAGTTTGAAAGCGGCAAACCCTGGGATATTGAGGACGGCCCACTGGTTGAAGATGCAGCTGTGCTGAACGTCGTGAAAGATCAATTACTTGGAACCGTTTTTACCATCTCGACACACCTTATTGAAAAAGGCGTTGTTTCTGTAAAAGATTTGGAACTGGGGATCTGTACCTCACTGGCATGGCCCAAAGGACCTTTTACCATGATGAATGATTTGGGCATGGATGAGGCTGCCAGGCTGGTAAAACTCGCCGTAGAAAAAAGGCTGTTCAAAATGCCCGACTCTTTCGCCCGGGGCGTTCCTGCTGCCTGGCGGATCTGAGCTCAAAACTTAATAGGCCCGCGAGTTACGTTACGCGGGCTTGAACATCCAACATTGATCTTTGATATTCTCGTAGACAGATATAGGCATCTCCAGCAATTGAAGGACCTTATCGTGCAGAGTGTAGTAATTAAAAAAACTCAATTAAAAAGGATAATTCTTTTATGTCTCAAGAATCTCACAGTTTTTCCAGTCCTGCGCCTCAGGCCCTCGGTGCCTTGGCCATTGCGTGTTTTATTTTTTTCGGCCTTCTCACCGGCCGAATAGGCGAGGAAAGTCGTCTGGCCGTTGCCTGTTGGCTTTTTGGAGGATTTGTGTGCCAATTCACTGCGGCCATCATCGAATTAAAGGACAAGAATCATGTCGGCGGTAATGTAATGCTGCTTTTTGGCAGTTTTTTCATGCTGGTGACTGCACTCATCAACCTGGCGGAATTTATAACTCATGCCAATGGGATCCATTTCGCCCTGGCCTGTGATCCTTACGCCTGGCTTGTTCTGGCCATTGTGCTGACCCTTTTCACCCCTGCCTATCTGGTGGGCTCTCCCGTTTTCTTCATAGCGCTGGTTTTCGCTGATGTCGCACTGTGGTTTCTAGTGATACTGAAGTTTAAGATTTTTCTGCCCCCGATGGTTTCAGCACAGATAGCGGCTTACTGCATCTTAATGGTGGGCCTTTTCGGAATTTATCTTGCAACAGCCAATATTATAAATACAACCTTCAAAAAGGCGGTTATCCCAGTGGGCAAACCCTTCGTTGTCATGAATTGAACGGCGGCCGTCCTGTGCCGCAGGCAGGGGGATTCGCACGGTCGATAACACCCATCACCGAAGTTATCAGAGGTCAATGGTTATGAGATCCGATCATCAGTCCTGGAAGTTAAATAAATAAATTCAAGGAGAGGAAGCAAATGACACAGCTAACGAAAATAGGTGTCATCGGCGCCGGAAACATGGGCAGCGGTATCGTTCAAAAAATCGCCCAGGAGGGGCTTTCCGTCGTCATGGTCGACACCCAGGATGACTTCGTTCAAAGGGGCCTTTCAAACATAAAAACACTGCTTCAGGCCGGGGTTGACCGGAAGATTTTGTCGGCCCGTCAAATGGAGGATACCCTCTCCCGGATTACCGGTACGGTGGATTACAATTTGGTGGCGGATGCCGATCTGATTGTCGAGGCTGTTTTCGAGGACAAGGCGGTCAAGTCGGCTCTTTTTCAGAAACTCGATGCCATCTGTCAGGAGCACACTATCCTGGCCACCAACACTTCCAGTTTCTATGTTCGGGAGTTTGCGGAGAAAACAAAACGGCCGGACCGGTTTGTCGGACTTCACTACTTCTACCATCCAGCGAAGAACCGCCTTCTTGAAGTGATTCCGCACGACGGCACCGGTCAAGAAACGATTGAAACGGCCTTGCTTTTTGCAAAGCTTCACGGAAAGACCGCCATCATCGTCAAGGATGCACCGGGCTTTGCCGTAAACCGGTTTTTCGTCCCGTTTTTGAATGAGGCGACCCGAATGCTTGAAGAAAATATGGCCAATATCGCCACCATTGAGGCGGCGGCCAAAAATGCGTTCAAAATCGGCATGGGGGCATTTGAACTGATGAATGTCACCGGCATTCCAATCGCCGTCCATTCCGCCGACACCCTCGGCCGGGAACTGGGCCCGTTTTATGCGACATCCGGCATCCTTCGAAACCAGATGGAGAAAAAAGAGAACTGGGATCTTTCCGGGCCGGTGGACGAAACCAAGATGGAAGCGGTGGAGGACAGATTTCTAGGCGTCTGTTTGGGCGTTGCGGCGGCCCTGGTAGATGAAGGCGTCGCCTCGATTGAAGATACCGACCGGGGTGCAAAAATCGGTTTGAGGTGGGCCAAGGGCCCGTTCGAGATCATGAACCGTATCGGCATCGGTAAAACATACCGGGTAGTGGAAGCCATCTCACAAAAGTATCCGGATTTTAAAATTCCCGGGATTCTGATCCGGCAAAATCGTCTCGGCAGGCCCTTTGAATTCAGTTGTGTCGACCTGATGACCAGGGATCATGTGGCATACATTACCATCAACCGTCCGGAAGCGATGAACGCCCTGAACGAAACGGTTATGGAACAGCTCGAAAAAAGATTTTCCGAAGCTGAAAACGACCCCGGTGTCGACGCCGTCGTGTTTCAGGGAGCCGGCAAGGCATTCGTCGCCGGAGCCGACATCCGGTATTTTGTGGATAAGATAAAGTCGGATCGCATATCGGACATCGAAGCCTTTACAAGAAAAGGCCATGAACTTTTTCTGAGAATCGAAAATTCCCAAAAACAAACCATCGCTCTGTTGGATGGCCTGTCGCTGGGGGGCGGAAGCGAGCTGGCCCTGGCCTGTCAGAAGATTCTCGCAACACCGGCCGGGGTGATGGGGTTCCCGGAAACCGGCATTGGCATTTTCCCGGGTCTGGGCGGCATGCTTCGGTTTGCAAAACTTGCCGGCGCACCGTTGGCCAAATATTTCACCTTCACAGGGACCTTGCTCGGCGCCGAAGATGCCCATGCCCTGGGTATTGTTTCAAAACTTTCACCTGCCTCTGACGTGACGTCGGCGCTTGCGGCAATGATCGCAGAGGAAAAATACGATAAATATCATAAACGCGAACTTCCGGCCAAATTCCGAGAAATTGCCGAAGCGTTTGAAAACGACAACAGTGAGAAACTGCTCTCCGGTCAGGCTCCCGCGGAAATTTCCGCCGACATCACCGGCCGGGTCCTGAAAAGCATGGGGTACAAGGCACCGCTGGCCCTGAGAACGGCCGGAAAGATCATCGACGAACAAAAAAAATTATCCATCAAAGACGGCATTGAGCTGGAACTGAGTTTTCTTGGGGAGATGTTTGCGACGGCGGATGCCCTGGAGGGGCTTCAGTCTTCTCTTGAAAGAAGGCGGCCGGTCTTCAAGGGCGCCTGATTTGAGATCCGCTGGGTTAAATCGCCGTCACCGGCAGGACGGGACTGACCCTGTTCACGGCCTACCTGCACAGCATAGGGATAGTCGCTCTTTTCAGGCACCTTTTCGGTACCATCCGAAGAAGCAGGAAAGGTCTTCCCGTATTTGAATCCGTGAACCAGGTGCTCTGTGCCATGGTAGACGGCACCAGCGGACATTTGACCCGGTTTGATGTTGAAAATTGTCTCCCACGTCGAAAAAGTCGTTCTCAAAATTGCCGAGGCCTGCTTTGGCCGTCTTCGAATTTCCGAGATACATCCCCGATGCAATAATCCGACGCCCATATCACAGCAGCGCACCGAAACCCGGGCGTCAAATGCATCTTTATGTATGCCGCCGGGGATGGTTCCCTCCCCTATCTTCCACCATATCCTAATTCCGAGGAAATCCCTTTCGCGCATTCCTTGACCAGTTCGATCAAACGCTGCTTATTCTCACGGAAAATTCGTTCCGCCGGGCCGGCTACTGCAATGGAAGCATTGACCTGCCCTTTATAATCAAAAACAGGAGCAGCCACAGAGCATACATCGGCTTCAAATTCCGAATCGCTCTCACTGAATCCTTGTTTTCGAATAACAGCCAACTCTTTTTTCAGCTGTTCACTATCGGTAATCGTGTTTTTGCCCAGTTTGGCGAGGCCCGTGGTTTCAATCAAATGATCAATGAAAGACGAGTCTTTAAAGGCCAGAAGCACTTTTCCAGGAGATCCCGCGTACAAAGGCATCGTATTCCCTTTTGCGGTTATGAACTTGACCGCCAAAGGGCTCTCGATGATATCCACACAGATCGCATTCAGACCGTCCGCCACGGTCAAAACCGCCGTCTCCAGAGAACGATCAGCTAGCAATTTCAGATAAGGAAAGGCAATTTCGATTACGGAGGTCTTCTTGGCCGCGAAAAGCCCCATTTTAAGGACCGCGACGCCTAGATAAAATTTATTCGTTTGTTCATTTGAAGAAAGGAATTGTCGTTTTTGAAAAACCTGCAAGTACTTATATGTTGTGCTCAGCGGTATGGAAAGGCTTTTCGCAATCTCCTGCGCAGATAATTCGAGGTGTTCTGAGTCGAAAAGACAGAGAATATCAATCGCTTTTTCTAAAGTGCCAAAAGACTTACCCAAGATGAATCTCCCTATTTTCTCCTCATGGAAAAAAGGTTTATGAAAAAAAAATGCCTCCTGAACACAGTTCTTGCCGGATAAATGCAGCTGCTTAACCGCTTTCGCCTGACGAAGCTGCTCTCCTCCGGATCTCCCACGAGCGCGGTTGAACATCAAAGCCAATGGAGACGGGATGTGCTGATGGGTTACCTGGAGCACAGACTGCAAATGGCCGGCGCCACCCGACTGATGGCCGCAAAGCTGCCGGACCTGGCGGCACAATGACCGTCCATCATTCATTATGAATCAACTCCACGGCAGCTGAGATGAAAAACCCGGAAACTACAGGTGAGTAATCGTTTCAATTATCATAATACAACAATGAACTATTGTCCGGCGGGCATTTATCAAGACTCACTCTGCGTGTCAAGAAAATATTTCGATTTTTCATAAGCGTTCCATCAAACTCGCTGCGATTTTTCTATTTCCTCATAATTCTATTTCCTCATAATAAAAATATCTACTAATGATTCAACTTTCGACTTTCATGATGGTGAGCGGATAGCGGTGCCGGGAGGATACGGCCTATGAAAGTCGAAAGTTGAGTGAAATATTTTTCTTGACAGGCAGAGCAGGCCTTGATAAATTCTCACTTAGCGATATTTAATTATTACATAGTGATAATTTGTTTTTTTTCATTCACGGGCGGCTGTTGTGTTCTCCGCTCCGGCTACCGTGCAATCAATAGGTTGGAAATAATCCATACCGTCGACATCGACAATGATTTCTTGGACTGTTGATTCTCCAGGAAGGGATCCTTTACAGGCTGAGCCCCATGTTCGTATAGATCAGCGTCATGCGAGAAATAAGTTCGGTTTGACGATGAGATACAAATTCAGAGAAAAGTGTTTCAATTTGCTTTTTTCCTCATCGAATTAACAATGTAAACCACACTAAGGAGAATTTTATGTCTAATCAGGATCATCTGTTTTCAAATCCTCTCCCCGCCGGTTTGGGCACTTTAGCAATGGCATGCTTCGGCTTTGGGGCTCTATTGTCGGGGAAAGTAACGCATGACGTAGCGCCTGTATTGGCAGCATGGCTTGTCGGCGGCTTTTTCGTTCAAATCGTGGTTGCAATCATTGAATTCAGAGACAAAAACCTGCCTGGTGCCAATGTGTTCCTGATATTTTCTTGTATGTTCATGCTGACAGGAGCATTGAGTCTCAGTGCCAAATACTTTCTGCATCAAGCTGGAATGGCTTTTGATGCTTCTATCGAAGGTTGGTTGTGGCTTGCTATATCACTCTGGTTTTATATTTTACTTCCATGCTTCTTAAAAAGCCCAAAAATACTCTTCATTATCGGTGTCCTCATCTGCATAGCGCTTGCGTGCATCGTTTGTCTTGATTTCGGCATCGTAGGCGGCAGAGCCGCCATTGCAAAGATTGGTGCTTATAGCTTGTTCGGTGCAGGAATCCTTGCCATTTATCTTGCAGGAGCGATTGCGATAAACACCCACTTCGAAAAACAATTGCTTCCTGTAACAGCCCCATTCATAGTATAGATTTCTTGCCAAAAAGGGGTGACTTGTTTGACAACGACACCACGATTGGCGATACCGTCGAAATGGAAGCCATCGCCGCCATTCTGCTGGAGACCGGAGGCGCGAAAAGACTCAACCGCCGTGTTGAGATTGACGATTCTTATCTTGGCGGCAAACATGTTGCCGGCAAAAAAGAAAGAGGCGGCGGAAGGGAGGCTGCCGAGCATGATCCCTCGGCAGACCGATGTCGCGGTTCAGACACCGCCCATGCCGCTGCGCCGGCTGACTTTGGTGAGAACCCGCGGTCATCAAAAATTCTAAAATTGGAGGGACAGTAATGAGCATCAAAACGATCGGAGTCGTCGGAGCAGGAGCCATGGGGACAGGAATTGCACACGTGGCGGCCATGGCGGATTACAACGTGATCTTGCGCGATGTTGACATGTCTTATGTGGACAACTCCATTCAGAATATGGACAAATTCATGGCCAGGTCCGTCGAGAAAGGAAAGATGACCGAGGAGCAGCGTCGCGTTGCACTCGAGCGCATCAGAAAAACCGTCGTGCTCGAAGACTGTGCGGACGCTGATTTCGTCATTGAGGCGGTCATCGAGAACATCGACCTCAAAAAGGAAATTTTCCAGGCCCTCGACAAGATCTGCCGTCCGGAAGTCATTTTTGCCACCAATACCTCGTCCATGTCTATCACGGCCATTGCCGCCGGCACCGGTAGGCCGGACAAAGTCTGTGGGCTGCATTTCTTCAATCCTGCACAGATCATGAGATTGGTCGAGGTGATTCGAGGTTTGGAAACGTCCGATGAAACCATTTCAGCAGCCAAAACCCTGGCTGAATCGTTCGGCAAGAAGACCATCGAAGTCAAGAAAGATTCTCCGGGCTTTGTGGTCAACCGCATTATGATTCCTCAGTTCATTGAGGCTGCCCGTCTGCTCCAGGAAGGTGTAGCTTCAGTGGAGGATATCGACACCGCCGTAAAACTGGGTCTCAATTATCCTATGGGTCCCTTCGAACTGATGGATTTCACCGGGGTCGACATCAGCTATTTCGTCATGGAGTATTTCGCGGACGAGCTCCGCAACAACCAGTATGCCGCACCCCAAATCATCAAACAGATGGTTCGCGCCAACAAACTGGGCAAAAAGACTGGATGCGGATTTTATGCAAAAAAATAAACTCGTTTCGGGGCGCGCCTGTTTTTGCCAAAAACCTTTGCACTTTCCGGTGAGATTATTATGTAAAGGCGGTCAGACAAGCTGCTCAAGTTTGCAGAATTCGATCCCCCCTTCTGTAGAAAATTACCAGGAGGTCATCGGTGGATTCGTCTCGCCCGAATGATTTCCCGGCACGCGTCGGCAAACTGAACATCCGTATTCGGGGTATCCTTTCATGTCTCAAGAATTTCAAAGTTTTTCCGGTTTTGCCCCTCAGTCTCTCGGTGCCTTGGTCATTGCATGTTTTATTTTTTTTCGGACCCCTCACCGGCAGGACAGGTGAGAAAAATGGTCTAGCCGTTGTTTGCCGGCTTTCTGGAGGACTTGCACATCAATTCACGACGGCCGTCCTGCGCCACAGAGAGGGGATTCGCACGGTCGATAACACACCCATCACCGAAGTTATCAGAGGTCAATGGTTATGAGATCCGATCATCAGTCCTGGAAGTTAAATAAATAAATTCAAGGAGAGGAAGCAAATGACACAGCTAACGAAAATAGGTGTCATCGGCGCCGGAAACATGGGCAGCGGTATCGTTCAAAAAATCGCCCAGGAGGGGCTTTCCGTCGTCATGGTCGACACCCAGGATGACTTCGTTCAAAGGGGCCTTTCAAACATAAAAACACTGCTTCAGGCCGGGGTTGACCGGAAGATTTTGTCGGCCCGTCAAATGGAGGATACCCTCTCCCGGATTACCGGTACGGTGGATTACAATTTGGTGGCGGATGCCGATCTGATTGTCGAGGCTGTTTTCGAGGACAAGGCGGTCAAGTCGGCTCTTTTTCAGAAACTCGATGTCATCTGTCAGGAGCACACTATCCTGGCCACCAACACTTCCAGTTTCTATGTTCGGGAGTTTGCGGAGAAAACAAAACGGCCGGACCGGTTTGTCGGACTTCACTACTTCTACCATCCAGCGAAGAACCGCCTTCTTGAAGTGATTCCGCACGACGGCACCGGTCAAGAAACGATTGAAACGGCCTTGCTTTTTGCAAAGCTTCACGGAAAGACCGCCATCATCGTCAAGGATGCACCGGGCTTTGCCGTAAACCGGTTTTTCGTCCCGTTTTTGAATGAGGCGACCCGAATGCTTGAAGAAAATATGGCCAATATCGCCACCATTGAGGCGGCGGCCAAAAATGCGTTCAAAATCGGCATGGGGGCATTTGAACTGATGAATGTCACCGGCATTCCAATCGCCGTCCATTCCGCCGACACCCTCGGTCGGGAACTGGGCCCGTTTTATGCGACATCCGGCATCCTTCGAAACCAGATGGAGAAAAAAGAGAACTGGGATCTTTCCGGGCCGGTGGACGAAACCAAGATGGAAGCGGTGGAGGACAGATTTCTAGGCGTCTGTTTGGGCGTTGCGGCGGCCCTGGTAGATGAAGGCGTCGCCTCGATTGAAGATACCGACCGGAGTGCAAAAATCGGTTTGAGGTGGGCCAAGGGCCCGTTCGAGATCATGAACCGTATCGGCATCGGTAAAACATACCGGGTAGTGGAAGCCATCTCACAAAAGTATCCGGATTTTAAAATTCCCGGGATTCTGATCCGGCAAAATCGTCTCGGCAGGCCCTTTGAATTCAGTTGTGTCGACCTGATGACCAGGGATCATGTGGCATACATTACCATCAACCGTCCGGAAGCGATGAACGCCCTGAACGAAACGGTTATGGAACAGCTCGAAAAAAGATTTTCCGAAGCTGAAAACGACCCCGGTGTCGACGCCGTCGTGTTTCAGGGAGCCGGCAAGGCATTCGTCGCCGGAGCCGACATCCGGTATTTTGTGGATAAGATAAAGTCGGATCGCATATCGGACATCGAAGCCTTTACAAGAAAAGGCCATGAACTTTTTCTGAGAATCGAAAATTCCCAAAAACAAACCAT
The DNA here is from genome assembly GCF_001854245.1 of Desulfococcus multivorans. Taxonomy (GTDB): domain Bacteria; phylum Desulfobacterota; class Desulfobacteria; order Desulfobacterales; family Desulfococcaceae; genus Desulfococcus; species Desulfococcus multivorans. The sequence goes on from NZ_CP015381.1 coordinate 2,777,961, forward strand.
CGCTCTGTTGGATGGCCTGTCGCTGGGGGGCGGAAGCGAGCTGGCCCTGGCCTGTCAGAAGATTCTCGCAACACCGGCCGGGGTGATGGGGTTCCCGGAAACCGGCATTGGCATTTTCCCGGGTCTGGGCGGCATGCTTCGGTTTGCAAAACTTGCCGGCGCACCGTTGGCCAAATATTTCACCTTCACAGGGACCTTGCTCGGCGCCGAAGATGCCCATGCCCTGGGTATTGTTTCAAAACTTTCACCTGCCTCTGACGTGACGTCGGCGCTTGCGGCAATGATCGCAGAGGAAAAATACGATAAATATCATAAACGCGAACTTCCGGCCAAATTCCGAGAAATTGCCGAAGCGTTTGAAAACGACAACAGTGAGAAACTGCTCTCCGGTCAGGCTCCCGCGGAAATTTCCGCCGACATCACCGGCCGGGTCCTGAAAAGCATGGGGTACAAGGCACCGCTGGCCCTGAGAACGGCCGGAAAGATCATTGACGAACAAAAAAAATTATCCATCAAAGACGGCATTGAGCTGGAACTGAGTTTTCTTGGGGAGATGTTTGCGACGGCGGATGCCCTGGAGGGGCTTCAGTCTTCTCTTGAAAGAAGGCGGCCGGTCTTCAAGGGCGCCTGATTTGAGATCCGTTGATGATCATATGTGATCTGCAGATATCTTTTGTTCAAGATCCATGGATTTACTTTGAATAAGAAAAGGGGGAATCACAGCATGTTAGCAAAAGCGTTTATTCCATACGGCGGCTATTACAGCACCCCGTTTGCACGGTGGCAGGGGAGCTTGGCTGGTGAAAATGCCATCGTTTTGGCATCCGATACCTCGAAGCGTTGGATCGCGGGTAAGGAATGGGATCCCAAGATGTTTGACTATGTCATATTGGGCGTCACCGTCGGTCAGCCGAAACTCTTTTACGGGGGTCCCTGGTCCGCGGCATTGATCGGGAGCGTCGACACACCGGGGCTCCTCATCAGCCAGGCATGCTCCACCTCGACAACAGGCATCTTTCAGGCCGCCATGGCCATCGAAACGGGATTCTGCGAGAATGCCTATACGCTGTTCACAGACCGCTGTTCCAACGGGCCCCACACGATCTGGCCGAACCCGGCCGGACCCGGCGGTCAGGTGATTTCTGAAGATTGGGTCATGGACCACTTCGGGAAGGACCCCTGGGGCGGCACCTCCATGATTCAGACGGCCGAAAACGTGGCCGCCATGGCCGGGGTCACCCGGGAGGAGTGTGATCAGGTGGCCCTTCGCCGCTACGAACAATACGCCGACGCGATCAAGGACGACAGGGCGTTCCAAAAACGTTACATGGTTCCGGTGGAAGTAAAGTTGTCCAAGAAAAAGACGCTTCATATCGAAGCGGACGAGGGAATTACGAAAACCACGGCTGAAGGGTTGGCTGGACTCCGGCCGGTGCTGCCGAACGGCGTGCATACCTTCGGTGCCCAGACCCATCCGGCGGACGGCCATTGCGCGGTCGTGGTGACCACCCGCGAAAAGGCCAAAACGCTCAGCACTCAACCGGACATCGAGATTCAAGTTGTGTCTTATGGTTTTTCAAGAGTGAAAAAAGCCCACATGGCCATAGCGCCCGTCCCCGCAGCCCAGATGGCCCTGCTGAAAGCCGGTTTGAAGGTCGAGGACATGACAGTCATCAAGACCCACAACCCATTTTCAGCCAACGATATTTACATGGCCAAGGAAATGAAGCTCGACGTGAACAGCTTCAATAATTACGGATGTTCCCTTGTTTTCGGTCATCCACAGGCTCCCACCGCGGGACGCTCGATCATCGAAGGAATCGAGGAGGCGGTCATCCGGGGCGGCGGTTACGTGCTGTTCACCGGGTGCGCGGCCGGCGATACGGGCGGTGCATTGATTCTCAAGGTCGGTTGATTTCACCATGGGATCGATACGGTAGGGTCATCACGAGGTATCGATCCCGATTTACAATTCCTTCATTCAAAGAGCGGTATGTTTATTTCAGGGGCTTAAACTCCACGAACGATCGCTCACCGTTCAAGATTACAGGCGGGCACGATGGAGATCTTGAACTGAATCAGATGCCTTTATCAATTACATTCGGATTCTTTAAAAGACGTTTCTGAATGCCCTTGCCGATGGTGTATGTTTTTTCAAACTCTGTCCAGAAATCCTTATTTTTATCTTTCCAGCCTTCGCCAAACCGCTCATCATAATAATCTCCTAATTTTTCAAACAGATGTTTCCACGGTGGCTCCCCCTTTTCGTGGGCACTGATCAGTTCGGCCAACAGTTCGTCGAGTTCGGATAGGGTCTCTTTAGGAATATAAGAGATCGCACCTCTGCGGATCGATTCCATCAGGGTTTCCGGATTGATGGCATGGGCCGTAAGCATGACGGCCGGAATATTACGTTCCACCGCCTCATCCAGGAGCGTCAATCCATTCACTCCCATGATATCGAGTATGACAAAATCATATCTGTTCGCTTTTATTTTTTCCGAGGCTGAAGCATAATCCCCTGCCTTTTCCAGTTTGACGCCATCCAGGATATCCTCAATGGTATCCAGAATATCTTTTTCATCATCCACGGCCAGCACATGCTTCCCTTTCAGAACAGCCAGTTTATCGGTCATCATGTCCTCCTGATATAACTTGTTCCATTTAAATATTAAATTTCCTTTTGCGTGTATATCATCGGCATCCGCAACTCAAAGCAGGCACCGCATTCGTCATTCGTTTTTATGATAATGTCTCCCCCCATGTATCGTGCCATAATCTGGGAAGCAGCCAGTCCCAACCCATGTTTTTTCCGGATCAGATTATTTGGAGATGGTGTTGAACTCCGATCCCTGGCCCGTGCATACCGCTTAAAGATGAGATCATAGTGGGCTGGATCAATACCGGGCCCATCATCCATCACATCTACAACAAGGATATCTTCAAATATATCGGTTTTGATATGTATGGTTTTTTTTCGGTATTGCAATGCATTTTTTATCAAATTCCCAAGTATTTGGCGGATTTTCACGACATCATGTTGAATCGTAGTCTGCTCCAGAGAATCGGATAAATCCAAAACAAGTCCATACGCTGCAAACTGCTGGATGGCTTCATCGTTGGTACAGCCATTCAGATCCCGGCAGCTGTAATCCGAAGTTAACTCCAGAGTGTCATTTATTGTGTGAAGAATAAGCATATCTGTCCGGAATTCAGAGGGTACGATATGGCCGGCCTCCGACCTGCCGATTTCAAGCATTCCATACAGCATCTCACTTGCTTTCACCGCGTTTGTCAGGGAACGGTGAAGGACCTTCTCCAGTTTGGGTGAATACGGTCCATACTTATCCGCCCGCTTCAGAAGCATTCTCATGTTGGATTCAATGACAGAAAGTGGATCTTTTAACTCATGCACCAGAAACTCCAGATCGATATTCTGGAAAAAATATTCGGATGAATCCGATTCAAGGTCTTTGTACTGACAGGTTTTATCTCGTGTTTTCATGTTTCCATTTCCATTGAACCTGCGGTTAAAAGATTAGGACCTGGTCCTAACTTCGCCCACTAACCGTTAAGCGGTTATTTTTAACTGGTTTCGTGATCGCGCGCCGGATGTTCCACATTGTTCAGGAAAAACTCGAAGAGATCGTGCGGTTTAGGCTCAAAGAATCGTTCAGCAGCTGTAATTCATCCGTTACGGAGAGCGGACCGCCTTTGGACCTTGCTTGGATTCCTCTACAAGACCATGATGAGGAAATTTTAAGAACACGGATGAAAATCCGGAATTAAGGCAATCGGATATATCACTACAGAATACACAGATTTTTATGTCCCCGGGACATTGATCTTCATCCCTGGGGATAAATCGACACCGTTCCGATTTGAGCCAGATTTTAAATCGGTACTGCTCTGAAAACAATTTCATCCTTAGTAAGTCAAATCCTTTACCACCGGCATTGAAATCGTAAGGTTCCCTGGTAGCATATTGGTCGATATCTGGAGGTGTGAAATAATTTTCAAAAAGCAGATGTTTCTTTTCAGGAGTAAATCCCACACCATAATCTTTAATTTCAAGCAGAGGTGTATCCTCTGTTCCGGTCAGATTGATTTCGATCTTTCCATGATCCGGAGTATGCTCAATGGCATTCCGAATCAATCCGTCCAGAAGAATATCCAGAATTTCAGAAGGCAGATAAACCGAACCACCGTGATCCAGTCGGGTTATGACATCAATTTTTCGACGATTGAATTCAGGTGCCAGGTTGCTCAACATATCTTTGATATATCGCCGCAACTGAATGGTCCGCGATACTATTTTCCTGGGACCCAGTAACTTATCAATACTTCGTCCAATTGATTTGAACAACTCTTGACCTTCTGTCCGATTTTCAAATAATACTTCAATCTCATCCCGGCAGGCTTCCAGCATACGAGACAAAATGTGATGAATCTGATAGTTTTTCCGGATCAACAGATCCTCGGTTTCATACTGGATTTCCAGAAGACGATCCAGGTTCCGCTTTCCTCTTTCCAGTATCCGTTTGACAAATTCATCTGTTATACCGGACTTTTTCAACTGTTTGTCAAGCAGTTTCAGGGTGGTCGTCAGCACTGCAATCGGCGTTTTCAATTCATGGGACAAATGATGAATGACCCGGTCTTTGGCTGAATTCAGGGTTTTCAATTCTTCATATGATTTTCGAAGTTCTTCATTGATCCGTGTGTTTTCTATGGGCAAAGCGATGGTGCTGGCGATGGTGCTGAGCAATTCCGCATCTGTATTATCAAATTTTCCACTGAGCTTGTTCACCACATTTACAACGCCGATTGAACGATCTGAGAGCTGAATCGGAACCGATAAAATATTCCTGGTTTTCATTCCGGACTCATCATCTACACGCCTCAGGAAAAATGAACATTTAGACACATCATCAACGATCAGAAAATTCCCACTCTGGTACACACGCCCTGACACCCCCTGGTCTGCTGGAAACCTGATTTCCTTAATTTTCTTTTCTGTCTCAGAATCATCATGCAGTGCTGAGAAAAAATAAAACTCTTCTCTCTTTTCATCCAGCAACAGAACAAATGATCCTTCAATATCAAGCAGGTTCTGGATTTCCTCGTTGATGGAAGCCAACAAATCATCCAGCCTTTGAACACGGTGTAATGACTGGGATATCTTGAACAGAATTTGATTTGTACGGGCCAGACGATTTGATCGGGTGACATCCCTTAAGGAAACCACATACCCTTCCGGAATGTTATTTTCATCATAAAACACGGCACCATCAATGATGATATCGAGCAAGCGACCATCTTTGGTATACCGTTGTGTTTTATGATTGTGAACACGTTTGTTTTTAAAGAGCTCTTTGGCCCCCTGGATGGTTTCTTCTCTCCGGTCATGTGGGACAAATTCAATTGAACCGCTCTTCAGCTCATCAATGGTCCATCCGAACATCCGTTCAAATCCCGGATTCACATACTGCAATTTGTTATTCAGGTCATATGCCAATATCGGGTCTGGTAAGAACTGAAGCAGCGTCTCAAACCGCTTCTGCATCTTACGCGCATACCGCTCCTGTTCAACCTTTACCAGGTCACTGCATTCATTGGGATTATCGTTTTCAGATTGCACCTTATCCAATTGAATTACCTGTTATTACATGTTTTAAACAGAAACAAACTCGTGATTTTTTAATGATACCCAAGAAGCCTGGGTAAAAAGAGCACCATTTCCGGGAAATAGGTCAAAAATAATAGTGTGCCGATCTGTATGGCCAAAAACGGAATGACAGCCCGAGTCACATAGATTATATCCCGATTTGCCAGAGAACCGGTAATAAACAGACTCACCCCCATGGGCGGCGTACAGTAACCGATGGCGAGGTTCACCGTCATAATCAGACCGAAATGCATTGGGTCCACATTAAACGGTCCTAATAAGGGTAAAAATACTGGACCAAGAATCAGGGTTGCTGAAATAATATCCATGAACATGCCAATGATCAGCAGTAACATATTCATTGCCATGAGGAAAACAAAGGGTGAATGGATGCTGGCCACCACAACCTCGGCCACCCTGTTGGGGATGTTTTCAAAGGTGAGATACCTGCCGAAACAAGTGGCGGACGCCACAATCAGCAGCAAGGTTGCGCTGGTGACTGCAGAATAAACCGTGACATCCTTCGCATCCTTAAAATTTATAGCCTTGTAAATAAAAATCTCCACGAAAAACGCATAGACACTGGCAACTACGGCTGCTTCATTGGCTGTGAACACGCCGGTAAATATACCGCCGAAAATGATCACAATGAGCATGATGGCCCAGAACCCTTCCTTCAATATATAGTATAACTGCCTGAAATTGGGTGCCGGCAACCGTTTGATATCCGTTCTGTTGTGATAGAGAATCCATGTGTATAGACAAACGCAGACAATAATTATAAACCCCGGTATGAAACCGGTGATAAAAAGCCCTTCGAGAGACACGTTGCTGATCATGGAATAAAAGATCATGCTGATACTGGGCGGGATGATAATCCCGAGGTTGGGAGATGTGGTCATCAGACCCAGGGTATAATCTTCATCATATCCGTTTTTAATCAATGCCGGAATCATAAAGCCGCCGAGGGCCACCACGGTGGCGACAGCGGAACCGGAAATCGCGCCGAACAGGCCGCATCCGATAACCCCGGCCATGCCAAGGCCTCCCGGAAGCCAGCTGACCAGGGCATTGGCAAGATTAATGAGCTTTTCAACCGTCTTTCCCTTGCTCATGATATTCCCGCAGAGAATAAAAAACAGGACGACTATCAGGGAAAAGTTATCAAGACTCCTGAAAAGTGTTTGAGCAAGCACTGCCAGAGGCATGTTCAAAAAAACCACAAACCCAATAGCAGCTGTAAAAAAGAGACAGAGGAATACGGGCACATAGGTCGTCATGCAGCCCAGAAGAATACATATAATTATCAAATCACTAATCTGCATCAAGATGGTCCTTTTTATTTCATTTTAAATCTTGAATCATCACCTGGATTGTCCTGATGAAAATCAACACACCGGTAATCGGCATTATGGAGTAGATAATGACCAGAGGGATTTGCATGATAATGGTCTTCTGATTGGTCATGAACTGGAGATGGGTCATTTTGTATCCGTAATAGATCATCATGCAGGCAAAGATGAGCATGAGAATATTGGCATAATGCGTCAATACCGGTTTAAGCCGTGGAAACATCTGAACAATGGCGTCAATGCGGATCATCGACCCTTTCTTGACTGCAACACTGGCGCCCAAAAAAGTGGAATAAATAATAACGATCCGGACCAGTTCTTCGCTCCATGCCAGAGTGTAGTTAAACAAACACCGCAGAGCCACATTGGCAAATAGAGATAAAAGTGCAGCAATAACAATAGCAAAAAGTGTCCACTCTTCAATTTTTGTCAAAAGCTCATCAAGTTTTTTAAAGGTTTTCCCAAGCATAAACCAATCCCCGTTAACCTGATTATTGTTTATCGATTCCAGTTAGTTTTAAAACATACATGCCGGGTCAGAGCTAAACTCCTGGGACAGGATACTGTCGGAAGCCCCATCTGAGTCTTGCACCATGCGGTCCAGTTTTCACTGGTAACTCTTTTACCGTAGTATTTGTGAGAAACCAAAGGTGACAAAGCAAAAGCAGTCATACAAGGTCTCTCATCTTCACTTTGATCATGTAATGGTTAAAAAGGGCCCCAATCTCAGCCCCTGCCCGTAAGATGGGCAGGGGACTGATATGCTTGGCACAGGCAGGTACGTTCATGGCCGGCATCAAGATGGCATCCGCAGGGCTGTAGGTGGCTTTTTCACTCCGATGGATAATGATGTGCTGCTACATCAGCTTATCCAGCCCAAGCTTTTCTGCAAAGCGTGCCAAGTGTAACAGCCCTGCGTTGTCGGCAAGGTCTTGCTCAGAAAACTGAACATCAAACCTTGATAGATTTTTGATGTCTGCAATGAATGTCAATTTGAAGGCTTCAATACCGATCTCCAAATCGTATAAAGATATTGTCGCCATCGTATTGCAATTTCAATGTCATTTCAAAAAATCCTGAACTTCCTTCAGGAAATTGGCAGGTTTATAGGTGTCACCCGGATAAATCCTATTGATTTCAGGTGCATACTTTTCATAGACATCCATGCTCTGCTTTTTTAAGATTGCCATTTCTTCATCGGAAAGTTTGAAGAACTCAACACCGGCTTCGGCCTTTGCCGCATCGATGTTCTCCTCTTCCCATTTGGCCGTGGCCTTCCTGTTTTCAGCACATACATCGTGAACCGTCTGGATAAATATGGTTTTCAGGTCTTCCGGCAGACTATCTATCCAGGCTTTGTTGAAAATCCAGATAAAAAGCCCCTGGGCATAATTGATCTGGGTAAAGTATTTGGCAACCTCGAACTTTTTGGTAATCATGCAGACTGCGGGAGTATGGTCAAGACCGGTGATAACCCCCTGTTTCAGGGCCACCTGTACGTCAGGCCAGGGCATGGAAACCGGGTTGAAACCCCATGTCCCGTATGTGAGAAAGTTTACGGCAGCTTCCGCAATTCTGAATTTAACTTTTCTGGCATCATCAATGGTTTTCACCGGAGTGGTGGTTGCCCAGCCATAGTTGCCATAGCCGGTAATATCGAGTCCTGTGATCCCCTGATGATCCATTCCCATCAAGAAGTGGTCAAACAATTTTTTATTGGAAACAAATTTATCCAGTTTTTCAAAAGAATCAATCAGGAAAGGCAGGTTGACCACACCGAACCTGGGTCCAAGGTTTGTGGAGGCAACCGATGAAACACCCATCCCCTGAACAGCACCCATTTGCACCATATTCAACACTTCCACCTCGCCGCCGAGGATTGAATAGGGCTTAAAATCAATGTAAATCTGTCCATTGGTTCTTTTCCAGAGTTCATCACGCATCTGGAACCCTGCATAAGTCCCTACAAGGGCCGGCGCAGAAACATTTGAAACAACGCACTTATACTTTGCACCCTTGGGGTCGAAATCGGGTTTCCATTTGTCAAGCGACAATTTTTCCTCTGCAGACGATGGAGAAACCAGCATAATTGATCCCACGATTAAAACAAGCAGCAATACTAAAATTCTACGGAGTGCCATAATTCGTTCCTTTCTTTTTTTGATCTCTACTTTCGAGGTTAGCCAAACTTTGCAGTGAAGTTATTTAACATACCGAAATAGAACCTAAAAAAACTTAAAGAGCCCATGCCTTTGATATAGTGTGAATCTGCAACAAAACAATATAATGTTAAGAGGAAAGGGCTCAAATGGAACATATCAGGATTGCTCCGAAGCTCAACATAGTACTTTATATCAGCATCAAGATTCATGATTTTTTTTGATCATTTCCGGATCCCCACGCTGCTGCACCCATGTGGAGATCGAAAACGTCAAGGATCCGATATTCGTTTTTTTGATGATAGCAATATTCAAACAGGTCGATAAACCCTGTGATTGCAAAAGTTATGATGGGAAAAGGAAGATGGCGCTTGCGGAGGCCCGCAAATAGTGGATATAGATTATTTACTACAATAATTAATACCACCATTCAGGAGGCCGCCGCAAGTGAAATCCAGCAAATCATAAATTCACGCAAAATTCTACAAAATTCCGACTATTCGATTCGAGGATCAGCAACTTGCCCCCTTCTCAGGCTTGCTGATTATCGGCGACGAACACCGGTTAAGCGAGCTGTTTAAAGGCTTCTCGTCTTCCAGTATATTTTTCTCTGAGCACCGGCTTCATCACTTTTCCGGTCGCGCTGCGTGGAATTTCGTCAAAAATAACCTTGCGAGGCGCTTTGTAAGTCGCTATTTTTGATTTGGCATACTCGATAAGTTCCGCTTCAGTCATTTTTTTGCCCGCTTTGAGTTGAACCACCGCCAGTACGATTTCAACCAGGCGATCATCCGGATATCCGATACAGGCCACATCTTCTATATCAGGGTGATCCATGAGCGCATCTTCGATTTCCACCGGAAAAATGTTTTCTCCGCCGCTGGTTATCATATCCTTCATTCGGTCAACAATGTAGTAAAAACCTTCTTCATCGGTTTTCAACAGATCGCCCGTCCGGAGCCATCCGTCTTGAATGGTGGCGGCGGTCATTTCCGGATTACCATGATATTCTTTCATCATACGTTCTGTTGAAAAGAGCAACTCACCGACCGAACCGCTGGGCAGTTCACTGCCGTCCCAATCAATAATCTTTGCCTCCACGCCATAGGTCGGTTTCCCAATGGAGCCGGGTTTTTTTAAAACATCTTCAGGATAGAGATTGAACAGGCCTCCGCCGCCACCTTCCGTAATGCCGTAAATGTTTGATACGCCGCAGGGCAGGGTCTCAACCAGCTTTTTCATAATGTCGAAGGGCACGGGCTGAGCACCGATTTCCATGTAACGCCAGGCCGATAAATCATAGTCAGCCAGGTTGATGGTGCCGTCGTCAATGGCATTCAGTGCCATGATGGCTATCGGTACGACAAAAAGGGTGTCAGTGCATTTTTCTTCCGCCAGAGCATCGAAGATATATCTTGCATTGTTGAATTCCCGAAGTATGGTGCCCGTTGCCCCAGTGGCGTAAAACGGCGCCCATAAAAACATGGTACCGCTGTGAAACAGCGGCAGAAAAATGAGATAGTTGTCATTTTTTTCGACAAAATAGGACATGCCGTTTCCGGCAGCCGTGTTTTTCATGGAAAAATGGGTGTGCATTACCGGTTTGGGCTTTCCGGTCGTACCCGAGGTGAACATCATGGCAAGATCATGATGGTCCGCCACATCGACCATTGCATCCGAGGAATCATCGTATGCATCTACTTTTGCATAGTCGATCATATCATCAGGAACGGTATCGCCGATGCAGATATACTTTCGGATTGTTTCAAGTTTTTGCTGAATTGGCTGCACCACCTTTAAAAACTCGGAGCCGAGGAGAAAAACCTGGGGGTTACAAACTTCCGCTGCATACAACACATCGGCGCTTTCAAACCTGAAATTCAGGGGCACGACGATTGCCCCCAGGCGAATGATGGCAAAATAGGTAATCAGCCATTCAAGAGAGTTGTTTTGAAGGTGCATGATCTTATCACCGTCTTTGACGCCACATTCCTTGGCCAGATAATTGGCAACGCGGTTGATGGCGTCATTAAACTGCTTCCAGGTGAGCGTCCTTCGTTTTTCAATCGAGGGAGTTCGCTCAATAAGGCAAATCTTGTTGGAATGGTGACGAGCGTTTATGGCGGCATATTTAGAGAAGTTCACGGTTAACCTCCTGTTAAATGTTTCACAAAAGAAACGCCACGATTGACAATAAACCTCTGTCTATGCACATGCTGAATCAATATGGGCATTGAGCCGTTCTGTACTCAACCCGGTGCCCTACGGTTGAATTCCGCGTATTAAAAACAAAAAATGACGAAAGAAGAAAAAAATAAACGACAAAATATATTATTACAGGAGATTATGCCAAATACCGATCCTTAAGTTTTCGATGCAGGATTTTACCCGTTGGCGTTCGAGGCATTTCATCGCTTTTGATAAAGATTATCTCTTTAGGACGTTTATAGCTGGCGAGCTTTACCCGACAGCAGTCTTGAATGTCTTTCTCGTTGATGTCTTTTTCGTCTACACCGTCTTTGAGGGCTACGACGGCCACGATTTTTTCTCCCCACTTTTCATCCGGCAGACCAATGCAGGCACAGTCGAATACACATTCATGGCTGCCCACGACCTCTTCCACTTCGCTGGGGTAGACATTTTCCCCACCGGTAATGATCATGTTGTTTTTTCTGTCTACAATGTAATAATATCCGTCTTCGTCCTTCCTGCCCAAATCCCCGGCGGAGAACCAGCCGTTTTTGAACGACTCGAGGGTTTTCTCAGGTAATTTATAGTATTCGTCAAAAAGCATGGGGCCCCGGGAAAAAATTTCTCCCACCTCACCGGTGGCAACTTCATTGCCTTCAAAATCCAAAATTTTTACGAAATCGGTGCCCAGGGTTTCCTGACCGATGGAACCGGCTCTGGATATCTGATCCTCGGGCTTGAGCACGGTGACACATCCGGCTTCCGTAGAGCCATATCCTTCATATAGTTCGGCGTTGGGGAAAAAGGTCATGATAGCCCGTTTCATCTTTTGTCGAACAGGCGCTGAGGAGCAGAGCAGTTTTCGAATAGAGCTGACATCTCTCCTGCGGTTGCCCTCGTCCACATTTAAAATCAGGTTGTAATGGGTCGGTATGAGCGAAATAAAGGTAATCTTTTCCTCTTCAACAATCTTGAGCAGTTCCGGTGCCTTGAAGGAGAGGGCCGGGTGAACGTAGACAGAGCCGCCCAGATAAAGGAAGATAAAGGTATAGAAGGTAGAGTTGATGTGGCAAAGGGGCATGATGTTCAAACAATAATCGCGGTCGTTGAACCCCATCTCCAAGCCGTTGATCAAATAATAGGCGATGTGAGATTCATGGGAGCGAATCACCCCCTTGGGCTTGCCGGTGGTGCCGGACGTATAGATCAATATCCACGTGTCCTCCGGCTTGACGCTTACATCCGGCTCTTTATCCGGACGGCCTGAGATGAACCTTTCGTATTCCAGATAGCCGGCGCTTTCACCGCCCACAATCACATAGTTCTGCGGTGCAATCTTCTCGAGATTTTTTTTAATCGGGTCGATGATCTCAGCGAATTGTGCTTCCACAATCATGGCCTTGGCATCGGAGTTGTTTACGATATATTCCACCTCCCGGCCCACCAGCCGAAAATTGATCGGGACAATGATGATGCCGGTTTTGGCCGTGGCCAGGTAGACTTCGATTATTTCGATGCAGTTGTCCATAAACACGGCCACTTTGTCGCCCTTTGACAGGCCGAGATCCATAAGACAATGGGCCAGTCGGTTTACACGCCGATTGGTTTCCGCATAGGTAAAGCTGCGTGTTTGGTCTTTCAACACCAATTTGTTGGCATACTTCTTTGCATTAACCTTAAAATGCTGTCCCAGATTCATCCAGTGCGCCATGGTTTACCTCCCCATTTTATTTCATCTCTTCCAGTTGTTCGATAAATGCTTCGACGTTGGTTTTGGTCTGTTCATCAGAAAGACACCTCAGGTCGTTTAAATCGCCGTCCATGATGACAAATGGAATGCCTGTCTTCCTGAAAAGGCGCTGCGGCATACCGTAAAGGCAATTGGTGTTGTTGGGGCAGGTGCGGGCATTATGGTAGAGAATGCCGTCACAACCAAATACATCCAATTTGTCCTGGATATATCTTTCTTTGTAGGCATCATTCCGGACAATAAACAGCTCCGTGTACGCCCGAGCCATACTCTTGAACGGATCTGACGGATCCAGCGCAGAAAAAATCCAGCTGCTGCAGTAGGTGGATGCAATGACATTGGCATTCAATTCGGCAAACATCTTCGAGTGCATCCCCAATCGACCCCACACCGGCATGCCGTCCCAATAAAGGCGATATTTCTCCTCACCGACAAGGGCGCCTTCTCCGGCGTTGACCCGTTCTTCAAGCTCGTCCAGGAGCAGCCGGTACATTTCAACGGCTTTCAGCGTACCGCGACCCACCACAGCCGGTCCCATCAGGGTCGTCCCATCAAAAAACGTCAGGGGTGCGGGTTTTGCAGACGCCGTTGCCAGACATTGTGCCCAAAGATCCGAGCATTCCCGTGACAGCGCCACGGCCTGCTTAAACGCATCCATATCGAGCTTGCAACCGGCAAGTTCCTCCAGCGGTGCAACCAGATTTTCAATTTGCGAGGCAATGGAGTCGATGTGGAAATCGGTTATCTCGCCAACGGACCGGTAGGATTCGATACCGACGACCGGCACATTGAATTTATCACCATACCAATTGAACCAATCCAGAACATCGCGACACTGGTTGGTATTGTAGACGAGGACATCCGGTTTGGGGACAGACGTTATCCCTTTATATGCGGCGGACAGTGGTGTGATGCCTTTTACGAAGGCACCGATGTCGGCCGTCAGGTATGAGCAGATCTCCGGGGAATATCCCATGGCGTTGGCCGTGGGAATCAGGTCGGTGGCCATTCGCGTGGCGCCCAGCATGGCCGCGTGGGTCTCGGGGAAGTAGATCAGGTACCCCAGGCCACGCAGCAGTTCCGCCGGTCCCACGCTCGTGCACCAGGCGATTTTCCGCTTTCCGGAAATAGCCGCTTCGTTCAACTCATAGTAATAATCGGCCATGAACCGGCTCAGGTCCTTGGCGGATTTAAGACGTCTCAAGATCTGTTTGGTTTCGTGTGCCATGTCAGTCACTCGTTATCACTTGTTTGGGTTGCTTTTGCATACAGGGCGGCGCCGATGGCGCCGGCCAGTTGCGGAAACGGCGGCGTCCATACGCGTCTCCCGATTTGTTCTTCGCTTAAATCGATCAGGTAAGGATTATGGGCCACCACCCCACCAGTCATGACAACCTTTTCCGTCAGAGAATCCATCTCCAGAACACGCCGAATCACGGAAACAAAGAGCCCTTTGATGATATCCTGAACTTTTTTACCATGGCGGATATATTCCAGCACTTCGGTGGCACTGAATACGGTGCAGTAGCTGCCGATATTGACGGTTTCGGTGGATTTTCTGGCCAATCCGTCCATATCGGATAGTGGAATATCAAGACGGGTTGCCATCTCTTCCAGAAAAGCACCCGTGCCGGCAGCGCATTTGCGGTTCATCTTGAAACTGATGCGTCTGCCGTTTGAATCCAGTTTGATTATTTTATTATCCTGTCCACCGATGTCGATCACGGTGATGGCTTCCGGGAAATAAAAATAGGAGCCCTTGGCATGGCACCCGATTTCCGTGTGGGTTCCGGATGCGAAAGTTACATTGTGACGCCCATACCCCGTGGATACGGTATGAGCCACCTGGTCCGCCGTACAGTCGGCCATTTGCAAGGCGTCGGCAAGACACATTTCGGCAGTGGCCGAAAAATTCACGCCCGATTTGCGGACCCCATGACCGCGGAGGTGTCCGGCAGTATCGATCAGGGCAACCTTGGTGTGTGAGGCACCCACATCGACGCCCGCATAGACCGCCTTTTCTATTGAATATGTTTTGCTCATAGTACCCGATGGTAAGTGTTCATCTGCCGCCGGTATCGCCGGTTGTACAACCGGCCCTCAACAGATTCCCGCCGCCAACGATTGCGACGGCCTCGAGGTGATCGCAGGTTACCTGCGAGCTTCCATGCTGAATTCTATACCCTTGATCAACGATCGCATGGTGTTGTTGTAGGGTGTCTGGATGCCGGCTTGCGCGCCGTATTCCACGATTTTTCCATTGATATAATTGATCTCGGTTCGCCGGTGGGCTTCGATATCCATCAACATCGATGGTTTATGGTGACCTGCATTTTTCAAGTAGTCCAATGCATTCTGGTAGTAATCCCACCCCACATGGATTTCATTGGCCCGCGCCACGGCCAGGCATTCCTTGATTAACGCATCAATGACGCTGAAGGTCATTGGATCGCCCATGGCCTGGGCCATGGTCAGACCGGTTGCCGCGCATACAGGGTTCATGGACGCATTCATAATGGTCTTTCGCCAGACCATGGGAACCACCTGGTTCGTATGTTCGGTGTGAAGTCCGCTGTTTGAAAGATCATCGGCAATATGTATGGCAGCATCCCCGGCTGCGGGATCGAGTTCCTGAATATAGTGAGGCGGATGATGAAATGCCATAGTGACATGTGCCGGGCCCAGGAATCCACATCCCCAGTTTACGACTGCCCGCATTACCGGCTTTTTGCCGAGCACGTTTGCGATTTCGTATTCCGTATCAATACCGTTTTGCCAACTGACGACAAAAATTCCTTCCTTGTAGATATCCCCCAGTGCAGATGAGATGAGCGGCAATGCCTGGGCCTTGACACAGATAAAAATGGCATTCGGCTCAGCGGCGATCAAATCTTCAATATGATTGCACGTATGGGTTATTTTCTGTTCAAGGCGTTCCGCGCCTTCAATAATAACGCCCCTGTCTCTGGCAGTATCAACCAGCTCGGGGACAATGTCGCAAAGGGTTACTTTGTGCCCACCTCGGGCAAGAAATGCCGCCACAATGCACCCAACCGGTCCGGCGCCGATAATGCCATAATGCCAAGGATGATTTTGATTCGTTTTGCCCATGGAAACCTCTTCGAGTTGTTCTTGTCGATTCTATTCGCGGATATCAAATATCGTCGCGTCCAAAATTCTTATGCCGTTTTCCTTCAGCACCTCAATAGCCCTGTCATTGTCGGAAAAGCAAAAAATCATAACGGCACTTCCGGCAGATGACCCTATATAGGCATACATGAATTCAATTCGTATGCCGGCCTTCAACAGCGGCAGCATTACATTCGCTAGACTGCCCGGCTCGTCAGGTATTTCCGTTGCAACCACCTCATTGACAAATGCAGGAATGCTCATCTCCATCAGTATTCGCCGTGCTTTGGCAGTATCGGATACCAATAGACGAAGTTGGCCGAACGCACCCGTGTCGACAAGATTCAGGGCTCGCAGATTGATGCCGGCATCACCCATCGCCTTTATGACATTGTATAGACGAGTCGGCGAGTTTTCGATCGAAATAACAATTTGTTTGAGTTTCATCACAACGCCTCTTTCCACTGTTTTTTAAGAATTGATTGGTTCTGAACCCATCGCTGTTTTAGAAGCTCTCAACACGAGGCAAACCGTATTTAATTAAACAGAATAATATTTTCATTTCAGTTAATTAGGAAATATCGACATTTATCATGGCGACTATGCAACGTCGCGACCTTTATCAAATGCCACCAGATTCAATTCCTTAAATTTGGGCGGCACACGCTCGACAATCACTGCTTTCCAAGCATCGAGGGGGAGATCCAGCATGGTTGAGGCGATGCCGAGTAAAATGGTGTTCACCAGTCTGGGATTGCCGAGTTCTTCGGCCATAGGCAGCGCATCCACAAAAACGGGATCGGCGGTTCGCTGTCTGATAACGGCTTGGGCATCTTCAGGATAGCTTCCCATGCCGGCATAAACAGCCGGCGGTATTATTTTCTGCAGGCTGGTGATCACCCGTCCGGTGGGCCTCAAGAAATGGAGCCACCGCAACGCTTCCGACAGTTCAAAGGAAAGCAGAATGTCCGCCTCGCCCTGCATAATCATGGGCGAGGCAACATTTTCACTATAGCGCACATGGCTCGTCACCACGCCGCCTCGCTGGGACATGCCGTGGATTTCACTCTTCTTGGCGTCAAATCCGCTGCGCATGGCCACGTCCGATAAAATCTCACTGGCCGTTATCACGCCCTGGCCACCGGTACCGACCACCAGAACGTTGACTGTTTTCTTATTTTCCCGAGTCATTTTTTTCTCCTTTTGGAGGGGTCAACGCCGGCCATATCATTCTGGCACGCAAACAATTGCATTCGATGTGCACACCTGCTCGCAAAGACCACATCCATAACAGGTCGCCGCATCGATGTACGAGTAGCGACGTTCTTTTTTATCCGCTTCATCAGGAATGATATCTCCCTGGGAAATGGATGGACAGCCAAGCTTGAGGCAGCGTTTACAGCCGATGCAGGCATCCGTGTCCACAACCCGTACGGCTTGCGGGTCCTGGCGAAACAGTTGGACACAGGGACGCTTGGTGACCAGCACAGATGGTCCGTCATGGGCAATTTCCTCCTTCAACGCAGCAATGGTACCTTCCAGGTCAAAGGGATCGATCTCTCTCACACGTTTGCATCCCAGTGCACGGACAATCTCCATGATGTCGACGGCGTAAGTTTCCTGCATCTGAAGAGTGCGCCCGGTGCCGGGATTCTGCTGTCCCCCGGTCATGGCCGTAATGCGGTTGTCCAGGATAACCACATTCACGTTACCTTTATTGTAGATGACATCCATCAGGCTGGTGATGCCGGAGTGAAAGAAAGTGGAGTCGCCAATGGCGGCAAATACCGGACGTTGGTCTTCCAGTCCGGCCATGGCCATGGCTTTTGCCGTGCCGTGGGCCATACTGATGCTCGCCCCCATGCAAAGTGTGGAATCGATGCTTTGCAAGGGCGGCAACACACTCAAGGTGTAGCAGCCAATATCGCTGTGAACGATGGCCTTCATTTTATTCAAGGCATAAAACAAGCCTCTGTGAGGACAGCCGGCACAGAGCAGCGGCGGCCGAGGCATATCACCTCCCGGTGCTTTTTCCCGGTCTGGCGGAAGATCGTAAGGCAATACGCCGGCTTCTGCAAAGCCGGCGGCCACGACATCTGGAGACAGTTCATCCAACCTGGGGAAAAAAGCCTTGCCTTCAACGGCCAGTCCCATGATTCGGATTTCATCTTCGATGTACGGTTCCAGTTCTTCCACTACAAAGAGGCGATCGACCTTGCCGGCGAATTCTTTTATCTTCTTTATTGGCAACGGAAAGGTCATTCCCAACTTCAGAATCGAAGCATCCGGCATGATTTCTCTTACGTACTGATAAGCGATGCCACTGGTGATAATGCCAATCTTGTTGTCATTCCATTCGATTCTGTTAAACGCCGTGGTTTCGGCAATGTCCTTCAGTTTTTCTTCCCTTTCAAGGACCAGGGGATGCCTCAATTTTGCAAACGCCGGAATCATGACGAATTTCTTCAGATCACGCTTAAATCCTTCCGCAACCGGTATGTCCGCTTGAATCTCCGCATCAAGTTGGACAATGCTCTTGGAATGACAAACCCGGGTGGTGATGCGCAACATGGTGGGGGAATCATACTTCTCGGACAGACGCAGCCCTTCTTCGACCATTTCCTTTGCCTCCTGGCTGTCGCTGGGCTCCAGCATGGGGATTTTGGCGAACTTGGCATAAAAGCGGTTGTCCTGCTCATTTTGGGAACTGTGCATACCCGGGTCATCCGCACATACTATCAGGAGACCACCGGGAATGCCGGTATAGGCAAGGGTCATCAATGGGTCCGCAGCCACGTTCAGTCCCACATGCTTGGTAGTGAACAGTGTTCGAACGCCCGTCATAGCGGATCCGATCGCCACTTCAAGCGCCACCTTTTCGTTGGGAGCCCATTCTGCATAAACACCCTTATAGGTAGCAAAATTCTGCAATATTTCTGTGCTTGGTGTTCCTGGATAGCCGCTTGCCACCTTTACACCGGCCTGGAATGCACCCAGCGCGACCGCCTCATTTCCTGAAAGGATCTGTTTTTTCATTCTATAGCCCCTGTAAGTATTCTGCCAAAGTTAAGCATGCGCTTCGTATCGATTGACGGAAGCATATAGTCTTTCAGATTAACACTCTTATGCTCAAACCGAACCTCATCCTTGTACGACGATGATCTCCAAACATGCGGTTCAGGATCTGCAGGATTTTTTCCTGGGAGTCAGTGGCCCGAAAAACCATTGCCGATGCCGACAGCACAGACTTGTTTCCAAACGATTAATGGCACGATAGATAAAACGAAGAACCCGAATGCTGGCCGCGGCCGACCCAATAAATTATCTTATTGCGATAACAAGCTATCGTTAAGTGAGAATTTACCAAGGCTTGATTTGCGTGTCAAGAAAAATATTCCAATTTTATAGATTTAACCCGACATTTTGCATGCAGAGTATGGCGTCTTGCCAATAACGCCAGCCAGCCTCTTGCATGTAGCTCTGACCGACAACGATGGCAGACTATTAACCTGGCAATTGCCCATGGCAATAAATGGAAAACATGGATGCACGCAAACTTGCGCCGGAAGTACGGCAGCTAATCGGAAATCAGGCAATTCGACTTCGTAAATCCGAAGAAAATACAAAGAGATCGCAGAAATTGTCGGGGTTCATTTCATGACCGTTTGCGAGTAACGCAAAAAATATGAGCGTGAGGGAGCAAAGGCGATCCAGATCGAAAAGCGCGGCCGCCGGCACGGCAGTTGCCGGACCTTGAGTCCGGATCAGGAAAAAGAGGTTCAGAAGACCATTTACGACAAATTCCTGACCGGCTCAAATTGTCTATCGCGCTTTGGATGCACTCCACGCCGCGGTCCAACACCTGATCAAAGAGCGCTTTTCCACCAACATGCCCATACGGCCGATTGATAAATAACTGAAGCGATGGGGGTTTACGCACCGGAGGCCGCTGAGGCGGGCTTTCGGACAGCACCCCAGGGTGGTAGAAAAATAATTTGATGAAGCGTATCCGGATAAATATCTCAACTGCGACTCAAGGCTGGTGTCCATCCAAGCGTATCGGCGAGAACGAAAGCTCAATTGAAGAAAAAAGCGATATCACGCCTGCGCAGGCTTCAAAACTACCGACTCGAGTGATGAAGTACCTGAAGCATCCTGAAATTCGCTATGCGGTATGTTCAGCTGTTTAACTGCCAAATTGATACTTGCATTCCCATTTCACGTAGGTTCTTTATCAGAGTCACTGAAATCCATTACAATTTCAATCTCGCTGCTCTCATAGCTGTATGTTGCGTTGGGATACCGCTTTTTAAATACATGGCACATGGATGCATTCTCGCGAAGGGTTGTGGCGGTAAACATGGTAAATCCGTTCTTTCGGGCAATGCGTTCAAGCTGTTTCAGTAGAAATGAGGCAATGCCCATACCCTGGTAGTCTTCCCGTACGACAAAGGCGACCTCCGCCAGAGAGTTCCCTGAATCCAGATAGGTCCCGATGGCGACAATCTGCTTATGGCGCTTTTTCTGGACCAATCCGATGAGGAACATGTTTCTTCGATAATCCACACCTGCATATTGACCCTGAATCATTTCATGGGAGAAAATTTTTTTCTCGTAAAAAAACCGCCTGTAGATAGTCTCTTTCCGAAGCGAGTAGAAAAAATTCCGGTATGCAAACTCATCAGACGGCAGCAGGGGACGGAATAGAATTGTTTTTCCGTTTTTCAACTCCATGGATTCCTTATATTCCTCAAGAAAAATAAGGTCCTCGGCCGCCGGCGGAAGCTGATCCGGAAAGATATAGCCCCGGGATTTGGCTTCCTCGATCAGATCGTTCCGGAATTGGGGATGGGCGATCTGGGTGAGCTCCATGACACGCTGATAAATGCTTTTTCCCTGAAGTTCGGCAATGCCGTATTCCGTAATGACGATATCGACGTCCGCACGCGTTGTCGCCAGACCGGCGCCGTCGCTGAGGCTGGCGACAATCCTTGAAACAGTACCCTTTTCAGTGTGCGCCGTGGACGGCAGTGCGATAATGGAGAAGCCGTCGTCCGACAAGGCGGCCCCCCGCAGAAAATCCACCTGGTCGCCGATACCGCTGTAAAATTTATTTCCCAGCGAATCCGCACATACCTGTCCGGTCAGATCCACCTGCAGTGCCGAACTGATGGAGATGAAATTGTCGTTCTGAGCGATGACCTTCGGGTTGTTCACAAAATCCGACGATCGGAAATAGAACATGGGATTGTTGTGAACGTAATCATAAATTTTTTGTGATCCCATGCACAGAGATGCCACGATTCTTCCGGGGATAAAGGTCTTTTTCTTGTTGGTGATGACCTTTTTCTCCAGGAGCGAAAGCAGACCGTCCGTGATCACCTGGGTGTGGATACCCAGGTCTTTCTTCTTGTCCAGGAATTTCAAGACGGCATTGGGAAGATAGCCAAAGCCGATCTGGATCGTGGCGCCGTCGTCAACGACCTGGGAGATATACATCCCGATACGGCGGCTGATTTCCGTTTCACTCTCGTTGAGAATGCGAACGGATTCGACGAGAGGCTCGTCATGCAGCACAAAATAATCGATGTCATCCACATGGACAAAACTGTCTCCCCATGTATTGGGCATTCTGGAATTGACCTGGGCGATGACCAGTTTGGCTGATGTCATGCCGGCGAGAGTGATGTCGACCGATACGCCAAGGCTGCAATACCCGAACGCATCCGGAGGACTGACCTGAATCAACGCCACATCCAACGCGATCCTGCCGCTGTAAAAAAGCTTCGGGATCTGGGAAAGATACGTGGGGATGTAGTCGATCTTCCCCACGGAAGCCGCCCTTCTCATGGCCCAACTGATGAAAAACAATTTGAGGGAGAAACGCTTCAGGAAGGTTTCATCTTCCACAAACTGTGACAGGGTGGAGGAAAGCATCTGGTATACCATGATGTCCTGCATATTCATATCCTGTACCATGGTTTTGATCAGATGCTGAGGCTCACCGCAGCCGGTGCCGATAAAGACCCGGCTTCCCTGCCTGATGTTTGATATGGCCTTTGCAGCATCCAGAACCTTTTCAGGGCAGTACTGATTTAAATCCATGCGTTGTCTTTCTATGTCTCACGGGCGTCTGAAAACGCTGATGCAGGGTCTGTTAGAATGGTTGCGGTCCAGACCTTTTTGTTTGGTTCAACACATACCGGAAGCCGGTACTCTCTGGAAACGTCTCTACCCGTATAACCATGTTATTCAAACGAGTTGAGCCCGATATGGGCATATTCACACATTTTTTTCTTGCAATGGAGCACTATCACGTTGTAGCTATAATGTAAACACAATTAAAACCATAATGATACTCCGGTTCAACTGGCGGCATCGTGTGGACGGATCAAGCAAAAGGAGTGACAAGATGAATTCCGTTGAATCCATCAACCCGTTTAAAGTTCCCAGGAGCGAAATCGATCAGCGGATCGCCAACCTGCAAACCGCTATGCAAAAAACCGGCATGGATGCCGTGTTCATTGTTCAGCATCAGGATCTGTACTATTTTTCGGGGACTGCCCAGAATGCCGTTTTGTATATTCCGGCGGAAGCGGCCCCGACGTTGTTCGTCAGGAAATACATGCCAAGGGCGGAAGTGGAATCGGCCATAGCGCGCAAAATAGAAATCAACTCCGTCAGGAATCTCCCCGGCCTGATCAGCGATATTTATGGCGGCACGGCCAAACAGATCGGATTTGAACTCGATGTCATGCCGGTAAACGAGTTCCGGTTTTACCGCAAAATTCTCGGCCCCGAAAAATGCGCGGACGCCTCCCTCCTCATCCTGAACACACGCATGGTCAAATCCCGGTGGGAAATCGCCCAGATGAAAAAAACCACCCGGCTATCCGCCGCCGTCTTCAATTATATTAGGACAGTGATCCAACCGGGAATTTCGGAAATCGAATTTTCCGGAATCTATGAGGCTTACGCCAGAAAGCACGGCCATGCCGCCGGGCTTCGGGTCAGGGACTACCGGAGCGAAATTTACAACTGGCACGTATTGTCGGGCGAAAGCGGCGGCATGGTCGGCCTGCTGGACGCCCCGGCAAGCGGCATGGGTACCTCTCCGGCCTTTCCGTGCGGTGCATCCGGCAAACTTCTGGCGGCCGGAGAACCCATCATGATCGACCTGGGGATCGTGATCAACGGCTACCATTCAGACGAAACCCGGATGTTCGCCATCGGCGACATGCCCAAACCGGCCGAGGATGCGTGCCGTGCGGTCGTCGATATCCACAATTCGGTCCTTGAAGCGGTAAAACCTGGTGTCAGCGTCGACGAACTCTTTGAGGTTTCAGTCTCCAGAGCCCATCAGTTGGGATATGCGGATCAATATCTCGGTCCGCCCGGCTACAAGGTAAAGTTCATCGGACACGGCGTGGGCGTCGAACTGGTCGAACCGCCCTTTGTGGCTAAAGGTAGAAAAGATGTCCTGACACCAGGCATGACCATCGCTCTCGAGCCCAAAATGGTGTTCGAAAAACAATTTTCAGCAGGCATTGAAAGCATGTTTGTCGTCACCGAAACAGGGGCCGAAATGCTCAGTGAGGTGCCCACGGATATTTTCATCTGTTGAGCGGCAGATGGAAAAACGCTGAATGCGCTCCAGTCATTAGAAACAATTTGAGCCGCTAGAATTTTTTTCTTGACAAGGACAAACCAAGTCTTGTAACAGTGCAGTTACATAACAGCTTTTTTATAACTACAATGAAGCCGAGGAAAACGATCAATGACCTTGAACTATCTGAAGTTGGAAAAAACCGAAGGCGTGGCGACCGTCAAGCTGGCCAGACCCAAGCACAATGTACTCGATATCGCCATGATGAGGGAACTCAACACTGTGCTGAAGCAACTCGCGGATGATGCCGCTCTCAAATGCCTTGTGCTTTCCGGCGAAGGTCCCAGCTGGTGTGCCGGCGTCGAGGTGGGCGATCACAAACCCGAGTTGGTGGACGACATGATCCAGACCTTCAACGGCATTTTTGAAAACCTGGACCGGATCGAAGTTCCCACCATCGCTGCGGTTCACGGCGCTTGTCTCGGCGGCGGCATGGAAGTGGCCATCGCCTGCGACCTGATTGTCGCGTCGGAAAAAGCCGTGTTTGGCCAACCGGAAATCAAATTGGGCTTTTTCCCTCCCTATGCGGCGTTTCGTCTCCCGCAACTGGTGGGACCCGCCAAGGCTATCGAGATCTGCACAACGGGAAGGCGCTACACCGCAGCCCAGGCTTTCGCCATGGGGCTGGTTTCCCAGCTTGCCGCGCCTGAGAATTTCGAGGCCGACCTGAACACCCTGATCGGAGAGATCCGGTACAACAGCCCGCTGATCCTGCGGCTGAACAAAAAGGCCGTCAAGGCACATCTGGGCATGGATATGGCTCGGGGGATCGCCGGGGTCAGCGATTTGTTTCTCAACACCCTCATGAAGACCGAAGATACGCTGGAAGGCATCAAAAGCTTTGAAGAAAAGCGAAAACCGGAGTGGAAAAACCGATAAAAGGAAAAGGGCCTGTGCCTGCACTGATGGTTCGATGCCGCCAACCCTGATCCCGCCGCCCTGACTGTCTTATGCATTATCAGCGGCCTTTCCCGGGTTGCTGCCCTGCAAATCGCCGCGATTCGCTGCGAACCCAAATGCTCGAGCAAATCACCTGATCGGGATCGCCTTTCAGGTGATGAAAAAAGATTCTACAATCAGTCGTATGATACGGCGACTGACAGGATGACGGTATCTGAAACTGACTATACACAAAAAGATGGCTTGCAAGGAGGTTAACGACATGAGCGATATCAAATGGCTGCCGAGAGAATTCGGTGTAAAGGATCACCACCTGTGGGGGGAAGATATTTTTTCGAAGGAAGCGCCCGGGGTGATTTTCGAAAAGAAACCGATCATCGATCCCCAGGGCAATGCCGTTGAAGGACTTTACTCGGCCTGGGTCACCCTCAACAACCCCAACCAGTACAACTCCTACACCACCGAAATGGTCAAGGCCGTGATCGCCGGTTTTCACCGGGCCTCGGCAGACACCTCCGTCGTGGCCTGCGTCTTCACCGCCGTCGGGGACAGGGCCTTCTGCACCGGCGGGAACACCAAGGAGTATGCGGAGTATTACGCCCGCCGCCCCAATGAATACGGTATTTACATGGATCTCTTCAACGCCATGGTGGACGCCATCCTCACATGCAAGAAGCCGACGATCTGCCGGGTGAACGGCATGCGGGTGGGCGGCGGCCAGGAGATCGGGATGGCCACCGATTTGACCGTGTCCAGCGACCTGGCCATTTTCGGACAGGCCGGCGCACGGCACGGATCGGCGCCGGACGGCGGGAGCACCGATTTCCTTCCCTGGATGCTGCCCATGGAGCAGGCCATGTGGAACAGCGTCTCGTGCGAGCTCTGGAGCGCCTACAAAATGAGCCGGCTTGGGCTCATCACCAAATGCGTGCCGGTCCTCAAGGAGAACGGCGAATGGATCTGCAACCCCCTGGTGATCACCGACAAATACCTGGACGGCGGGCAGCTGGTCTACGGGGAGTTCAAGGCCGGCGACGAGGCCAAAGCCGCCAAAGACAAGATCAAATCGATGTCCGCCGACTTCGAGCGGCTCGACAAGGAGATCGACAATATTCTCTGGACCTTCACCAATCTCTTCCCGGGCTGCGTCATCAAAACCATCGAGGGCATCCGGCTGAAAAAGAAATTCTACTGGGATCAGGCCAAGGTCATCAACCGCCACTGGCTGGCCGCCAACATGAACGGCGAGGCCTTTCTGGGATTCAACGCCTTCAACACCAAGAAACTGACGGGTCGCGACACCATCGACTTCATTGAATTCCGAAGACGCCAGGTCAACGGGGACGCCTTCGACGATGAGTTCATGGCCGCCGTTCTGGCCAAACCCAAGAAATAACGAGGAGGCACTATGTTACTGGAAGGTAAAAACGCCATCGTCACCGGAGGATCACAGGGCATCGGCACCGCTGCTTCCCTGATGTTGGCCGAAGAAGGCGCCAATGTCTGTTTGACCTATCGAAAGCACAAGGAGGCGGCCGAGGAAGTCCGGGACCGGATTGTCGCAATGGGGCGAAAAGCCCTTTGCATTCAATGCGACATCGCCTCTTTTTCCCAGGCCGAAGCGGTGGTCAAAGCCACCGTGGAAGCCTTCGGCGGCCTTGACATCCTGGTCAACAACGCCGGGATGAACTGGGACGGCGTCTGCTGGAAAATGACGGAAGAACAATGGGACCGGGTCATCGAGGTCAACCTCAAGGGCTACTTCAACTTCACCCGCCACGCGGCCCCCCTGTTCAAGGACCAGAAATCCGGGAAGATCATCAACGTGACCTCCATCAACGGGCTCCGGGGCAAGTTCGGACAAACCAATTATTCGGCCTCCAAGGCGGGCATCATCGGCTATACCAAGGCCGTGGCCAAGGAGCTCGGCGGATTCGGGGTCAACGTCAACGCCGTGGCACCGGGTCTGATCGAAACCGCCATGCTGAGGGAGTCCGAGGCCCGCGACAAGATCGTCGACATGGCCATGGGGGAAATCGTCCTGAAGCGGGTGGGCCAACCCGAAGACCTGGCCAACGTCATCGCCTTTCTCGCCTCGGATCGTGCCCGGCACATCACCGGCGAGGTCATCAAGGTCGACGGCGGCCAGTACATTTAATCCAACTTCAATCCAACCGGCCTGCCGGACCATCCGGCAGGCTGACATCAAGAGAGGACAGTATGGGCAGAGTCGCGATCATCGGCGTGGGACAGAGCCGCTTTGTACGCAAGTATCCCGGATCGATCCGGGAATTGACATTCGAAGCTTTCAAGGAAGCCATGACCGACGCCGGCATGACCGCAGGCGACATTGACGCCTCGGTGGTCTGTTCGGCGCCGGAGTATGACAAACAAAGATCCCCGGCAGGCATTTTCGCCGAGTACCTCGGTCTCAATCCTCAGCCGACTTTTTATGTGGAGACGCTGTGTTCGTCGAGCAGCACCGGCTTGAAGCTCGCCTATTCGCTGGTGGCCGCCGGGCTCCATCATGCCGTGGCGGTGCTGGGATTTCAGAAGATGTCGGAGATCTCCTCGGCCGAATCGCAGGAGCGGATGGGCCGCGGCGCCGACATTCAGTGGGAAAGCCCCTTCGGCACCATGATGCCGGCCTATTACGCCCTGCATGCCCAGGCCCACATGAAAAAATTCGGGACGCGTCCCGAGGATCTGGCCGCCATCCGTGTCAAGGCCGCCACCTACGGCCAGATCAACGACCGGGCCGTGTACCGCAAGCCGGTCACCGAGGAGATGTTCGCCGACCCGGAACAGACCATGGCCGGGCCGGTGGCCAGCCCGCTCCGGGTTGGAGACTGCTGCGCCAATGCCGACGGGAGCTCCTGCCTCATCGTCGTCAGCGAAGAGCGCGCCAAAACCTTTTCGAAAAAGCCGGTCTGGGTCCTGGGCGTGGGCGCCGCCTCGGCGTCGGTGAACATGACCGGTCGGGACGATCTGGCCGGACTTGCCGTGGCCCGTCAGGCCGCGGATCAGGCCTATAAGATGGCCGGCGTCGGCCCGAAAGAGATCGACGTGGCCGAGGTGCATGACTGTTTCACCATCGCCGAGATGATGGCCTACGAGAATCTCGGCTTCGCCAAGCCCGGCGAGGGCAAGGAGCTGATTCAAGGCAAGGAGACCTACAAGGAGGGCAGCATCCCCGTCAACGTGGATGGCGGGCTCCTGTCCAAGGGTCATCCCATCGGGGCCACGGGCGGCTCCCAGGTCCGAACCATCGTCCTCCAGCTCAGGGGTGAGGCCGGACCCATGCAGGTCAAGGATCCGGAAATCGGGCTGGTGCATAATATCGGCGGTGTCGGACTTTACGGCAACGTCACCATCCTGGGACGATAGGAGGGCTAATTACATGACAACCCCAAAAAAAGAAGCGGATGTACGTTTCAAGAAATTCGGTACGGTAAGCTTTACCGACACCACCAAAGTCAACGACTTCATCGATCATCTGGAAGCCGGCAAGGTCACTGGAACCCTCTGCAAAAAATGCAACCGGCGCTTTTTCCCGCCCCGGGCCGACTGCTGCGACTGCCTGTCGAGCGATATGGAGTGGTTCGAGGTCTCGGGCACCGGCCGTCTGGTATCCTACAGCCGTCTCGAATATGCCCCCAGGGGCTTTGACGGCGATCTCCCCTATGCCATCGCTTTGCTCGACTACGGCGATTTCAAGGTGTTCGGCAGAATCGCCGCAGACATCCCCCTCGAGGAGATGGAGATCGGCATGTCTATGAAAGCCGTCTCCAACGTGCTCCCCAACGGGCAGTTGAACTATGTATTTCAGAAGGCCGAATAGACTCTCCGGCATCTGCCGGCCTGAATGAACGTCGATACCCCCCCGGCGGCCTCTCCTGCCGTCGGGCCTCCTGAGGCACGGCGGCCGGCTGACGCGTCAGCCGGTCGCCATGCTTCGATGAAGGGATAACCTATGATACAGGGTACCACCGAAAAACCGGCGCTTCTGATCATCGATCTGGTCAAGGACACCTTCGACGCGGCCAACCGCTTCCCCGTCACCCCTTTCGCCCGGGAGATCGTGGAACCCATCAACGTCTTGACCGCCGCGTTTCGAAAACAGGGTTGGCCCATCGTCTTCTCTACCGATGCCTTTCACGAGGACGACTTCATCTTCAAAGGACGGATGAAACCCCACGCCCTGGCCGGTACCCCCGGCGCCGAAGTCGCTGACGAACTGGATCGCAGCCCCGAAGACCTCTGGCTCCCCAAACCCAGGTTCTCGGCCTTCTTCGGGACAGAACTGGATAAGTTGCTGAAACAGCGGGGCGTCACGCTGTGCGCCGTGGCCGGCGTCTCCACCAATGTCTGTGTCCTGACCACTGCCATGGACGCCCTGTGTTTCGACTATAAAGCAGTCCTGCTGGAGGACTGCACCGCCGCTGCTTCCAGGGAGGTTCACGAACAGATCCTGAACTGCTATCGCCGCACGCCCCTCGACCCCCTGCTTCGGGTGATGAACTCCCGACAACTGATCGACGCTTTGGGGAAGGGGTGAGCCCTCACAACCGACCCTGGACCGGTTCGGCATATCAAGAGTGTGCAATCCGAAACCGGTAGCGATGATACCGTCAAAAGCGTATCATCCCAAGCATTCGACTGGTCGGATTTTCTAAAGTGCAACCGGACATCCATCATTCATCAATG
This sequence comes from Desulfococcus multivorans, assembly GCF_001854245.1. Lineage (GTDB taxonomy): Bacteria > Desulfobacterota > Desulfobacteria > Desulfobacterales > Desulfococcaceae > Desulfococcus > Desulfococcus multivorans. The sequence goes on from NZ_CP015381.1 coordinate 2,807,482, forward strand.
GGTGGATCGGCTTTTGGCGAGCGGCGACTCCCCGTATGCCCGGCGTCCCAGGTACGAGTTGCTCGAAACGGTGGGACGGGCCTTCGAGGCCAATTTCAAGGTCATCACCGACGCTGATTATCGTTGCATCGATCACTTCATCGATTTTATCACCCGTCTTCGCCTGAAGGCCGGCTTTGCGCTTCAGGACGTCCAGCAAGCCTTCGAGCTCTACCGCGATGTTGTGCTGCCCATGGTGTGTGCCGAATCCGGTCGGGAGAATCTCTACCCTGTTCTTGTCCCGCTGAATCGCTGCCTGGCCTATACGATTTTCCGATTCAGCGATCGATTCCAGGAACTTCATGAAAAGCAACTGGTGGATCTGGCGGCCCAATTGAAAGCCGAGGTCGAGGTGCGCACCTCGGAGCTGCGCGAATCCGAGATGAACTACAAAACCCTGGTAGAGGAGATCCAGGACGGCTACATGGCTATTCATGACGGCCGGGTGGTCTATGCCAACAAGGCCTTCTGCCGGATGCACGGCTATGCTATGGAAGATGTCCTGCACCAGCCTTTTGTCCGGTTTATCGTCAATGAAGACCGCGGCAAGTTCGATGGCATTCAGGCCTATGGCGAAGAACCTCACCACGAGGGTTTAATTCTCGAGTATATGCGGCTGACACAGGACGAAAAATGCTTCCCCACGGAAATCACCATCAAAAACACCCGTTTCCAGAATCGGTGCTCGACGATCGGTCTTTGTCGGGACATCACCCAGCGGGTTAAAATGGAAAAACGGGTGAGAGATGCCGAGCGTATGGCCACCATCGGACGGATCACGGCGTCGCTGTCTCACGAAATTCGCAATCCATTGTCAGCCATAAAGCTCAATCTGCAAATCCTGAAAAAAAACAACATGCTTCAAGGTAACGACCAGCGGCGCATCGACATTTCGGTAGGCGAGGTCAACCGGCTTGAAAACATCCTGAACGAACTCCTGGACTTTGCAAAGCCCATGTCTCTCAAACGCCAGCCCTGCGATCTGAACAGCCTGATCTCGCGGTGTATCGAATTGTTGGAAATCAACTGCAGGGAAAAACGGCTCATCGTGCACCTAAACCTGGATGACCGGATCACCGAAGTGGTGCTGGATCCGGAAAAAATCCAGCAGGCGGTGATCAATCTGCTGCTCAACGCCATCGAGGCTTCCCCCGAAGACGGAACCATCAAACTGAGCACGCTTTTTCGGCCTGAAAGGCCGGTACCGGAGGTGGTTATCGGGGTTCGCGATTATGGGAAGGGTGTTCACGCCGACATCGCCGAAGCGATCTTCGAACCGTTTTATACCACCAGAAGCCAGGGCACCGGTCTGGGCCTTACCAACGTCAAACGGGTCGCCGCCGCACACGGAGGGAGCGTAGATATCGATCGCCGAATATCACGGGGGACCGCTTTTTATCTGATTCTGCCTGCAAGAGGAAATCATGGCAAAAATACTCATTATTGACGATGAGCGCCCCATCCTGGAATCCCTGGAGATGTTTCTCACGGAAAAGGACCACGACGTGAGCACGGCACTTTCTGCCGCCCAGGGTCTCGAGGCATGCACGACATTTTCACCCGATGTGGTCATTCTGGACGTACACCTCCCGGACCACAGCGGATTCGAGGTCCTGAAAACCCTGAACGCCCTGCCCCGGGCCCCTAAGGTCATCATGATCACTGCGCACCATGACATGGAAACCACCATCACCGCCATGAAATATGGTGCTTACGACTACATCTTCAAGCCGCTGGATGCCGATGAGATCGAGGCGGCAGTGGAGAAAGCCTTCAGCGTACTGGTTGCCGAACGGGAATGCACGCATGCCGAACCGAAACCCGAATCGACATCGGGCGGTGCCATCATCGGTAAGAGCGAGAAAATGTGCGAGGTCTTCAAAACCATCGGCGTATTGTGCCAGAACCGCGCTACCGCTCTGATTCTGGGGGAAACCGGGACAGGCAAGGAATTGATCGCCCGGGTGATCCATCACAACAGCCCCACCTGCAACGAACCGATGATCACGGTGGACTGTTCCGCCGTCGTCGAAACCCTGCTGGAAAGCGAGTTGTTCGGCCATGAGAGGGGGGCCTTTACCGGTGCCGTCCAGACCAAAATCGGGAAACTCGAACTGGCCGGCAACGGCACGCTGTTTATAGACGAAATCGGCGAATTGCCGCTGGGGTTGCAGGGAAAATTTCTCGGCTTTCTGGAGCGTCGGGAATTCATGCGCGTCGGCGGCCACAAATGGCATCGATCCAATGGCCGAATCATCGCCGCCACCAATCGCAATCTGGCCGACATGGTCAGAGATGGCCTGTTTCGGAGGGATCTCTTTTATCGGCTCAAGGTCGTAACGATCAATGTGCCGCCGCTCCGGGAACGTGTCGAAGATATTCCCGAATTGGCACGACACTTTCTGCTGAAAGCCAATCGGGAAATGAAACTCGAGATTCTTAAGTTTCAAGAGGGCGTCATCCCGAGACTCATGGCACACCCCTGGCCCGGGAACGTTCGGGAACTCGAAAATCTGATCTTGTCAGCGGCGGTTCAATCCCGGGGGAATGTCATCCTTCTGGAGGATATCGAAAAGGCCCTGGTCCTCAACACCGGGAGCTCCGAACCGAACCAAGGTCAAACCGCGCTGACCCAAATGGAGCGTAAGCATATTCAGCAGGTACTGATCCAGGCCGGCTGGAATCGAAACCAGGCCGCAAGCCTGTTGGGCATTTCCTTGCCGACGCTCCGCAGCAAGATCCGAAAGTACGACCTCGCCTCGCCCTGCGAGAAGCGGTGAAAATTCTTTTCCGTCGATGGAAAGAATTTTTCATGGGTATACGAAAAAATAAATTTAACGATGGTCTTGAAAAACTTCAAAACCATATGAAATCAATTTTTTATAAATATTATCAAATAATAAATTTGATTCAATGTTTTGGCACATACATTGCGTTATTCCCTGATATGCCGGCAGTCCTCCCGAGCAAGCTGAATCTCTCGGGCACAAATATCGAGACGACCATCAGGGAGAAACGATGAGACGATCGCAAAATGCTGTCTGTCTTCCATCCCCGTCTTCTCTCTGCTTGAAAAAATGTAATCCATATTTTTCAGCTCATAAACCAACAAAGGAGTCCAGACATGGGGTTTGAAATCAAGTTACCGGAACATTTCAATGCGGCAGATTATTTTGTGGATCGCAACATTCGTGAAGGCCGTAAGGACAAAGTCGCGGTTGTTTGCGAGGATCGTCAGCTGACCTACGGACAGATCCAGGAAGGGGTCAACCGAATCGGCAATGGTCTGCGGGCTCTGGGGGTCCGCATGGAGGAGCGGGTGGCCTTGCTGCTGCTGGATACCGAAATCTATCCCCAGGCATTTTTCGGTGCCATCAAGATCGGTGCGGTGCCCATCAATCTCAATACCCTGATGCGGCCCAAGGATTACCAGTATTTTCTCAACGACAGCCGGGCCCGGGTGCTGGTCATCAATTCGGAATTACTGGAAAACCTTACCGACATCCGCGGAAACCTGAAGTTCCTGGAACATGTGATCGTCGTCAACGGCACCGGAAAAACCGACGATATCGATTTTACCTCCTGGATCGCCGACCAGTCCCCTCTTCTGGACGCGGCACCCACCACGCCCGACGACGCCTGCTTCTGGCTGTACAGTTCCGGTTCCACAGGACAGCCCAAGGGCACCGTTCATCTGCAGCACGATATGGTTTTTGCCGCGGAGACCTATGGTAAACAGGTCCTCCAGGTTCAGGAGGATGATCGCTGTTTTTCCGCAGCCAAGCTTTTTTTCGCTTATGGACTGGGAAACGGGCTCTATTTCCCCTTCAGCGTAGGCGCCACCGCGATCTATCATCCGGGGAGACCGACCCCCGATGCCATGTATGATGTGATCAACACCCATGGCGCAACCATATTTTTCGGCGTTCCCACCTTGTTCGGTGCGATGCTGACCAACGAGGGGACTCTGGGGCCCGTCAAGATCTGTGTTTCGGCCGGTGAAGCGCTGCCGCCGGAAATCTTCAAACGGTGGAAGGAGCGGTTCGGGGTGCCCATTATGGACGGCATCGGCTCGACGGAAGTTGCGCATATCTTCATCTCGAATCGCAGAGACGCCATGCGTCCCGGATCCACGGGCAAGATCGTTCCGGGATACGAAGCGAGAATCGTGGACGAAAACCTGGCTGATCTGCCCAAGGGCGAGATCGGCACCCTGCTCATCAAGGGTGACAGCATCGCCGCTTACTACTGGAACAAACACGAGAAAACCAAAAGCACTATGCTCGGGGCATGGATCAACACCGACGACAAATTTTTCGAGGATGAAGAAGGGTTCTTCTTTTACGTCGGCCGATCCAACGACATGCTCAAAGCCGGCGGCATCTGGGTTTCTCCCATCGAGGTGGAGGCATGCCTTATGGAACACGCGGCCGTGCTGGAATGCGGCGTAACCGGTTCGCCGGACAAGGATCAGTTGATCAAACCCCGGGCCTTTGTCGTATTGAACAAAGGTTTTGAGCCGTCGCCCGAACTGGAGAAGGAACTCAAGGAATACGTGAAGAGCAAATTGGCCCATTACAAGTATCCCCGATGGATCGATTTCATGGAGGAGTTACCGAAAACCGCTACGGGAAAGATCAAGCGGTTCATGTTGAAGGAATTCGCGTCCAAATAGGGATTAAAATCTATCGGCCTGTCGATCCCGACACCCCGACGCCGGTTCATGACAGAATCGGACGCCGACAAGGCTGTTCCGGTGTCGGAAAAACGGGAAGACAGGCCGTTACAAACTGTATCAGGAGGAAATATGGATTTCAACTTATCCAAAGAACTACAGATGCTGCAGAAAGAGGTCCGCAACTTCGTCAACAAGAAGATCGTCCCCTTCGCCGACCAGTGGGACAACGAGAATCACTTCCCATACGAGGAGGCCGTCCGACCCATGGGCGAGCTGGGCTTCTTCGGGACGGTGATTCCCGAGGAGTACGGCGGCGAAGGCATGGACCAGGGATGGCTCGCGGCCATGATCGTCACCGAGGAGATCGCAAGGGGCTCCTCCGCGCTCCGGGTCCAGCTCAACATGGAGGTGCTGGGGTGCGCCTATACCATCCTGACTTACGGGAGCGAGGCCCTCAAGAAGAAATACGTCCCCAAGCTCTCCAGCGCCGAATTCCTGGGCGGCTTCGGCATCACCGAGCCCGACGCCGGCTCCGACGTCATGGCCATGTCCTCCACGGCCGAGGACAAGGGGGACCACTGGCTCCTCAACGGCTCCAAGACCTGGATCTCCAACGCGGCCCAGGCCGACGTGCTGATCTACTATGCCTACACCGACAAGGCGGCGGGCTCCCGGGGGCTTTCGGCCTTCGTCATCGAACCCCGGAACTTCCCCGGCATCAAGACCTCCAACCTGGAGAAGCTGGGATCCCACGCCTCCCCCACCGGCGAGCTCTTCCTCGACAACGTCAAGGTGCCCAAGGAGAACATCCTCGGCAAGCCCGGCGACGGCGCCAGGATCGTCTTCGGATCCCTCAACCACACCCGGCTTTCAGCCGCCGCCGGCGGCGTTGGGCTCGCCCAGGCCTGCCTGGACGCCGCCATCAAGTACTGCAACGAGCGCCGCCAGTTCGGCAAGCCCATCGGCGATTTCCAGATGAACCAGGACATGATCGCCCAGATGGCCGTCGAGGTGGAGGCGGCCCGTCTTCTGGCCTACAAGGCTGCCGCGGCAAAGGACGAGGGCCGGCTCAACAACGGCCTCGACGTGGCCATGGCCAAGTATGCCGCCGGCGAAGCCGTGAGCAAGTGCGCCAATTACGCCATGCGCATCCTCGGGGCCTACGGCTACTCCACCGAGTACCCCGTCGCCCGCTTCTACCGCGACGCACCCACCTATTACATGGTGGAGGGCTCGGCCAATATCTGCAAGATGATCATCGCCCTGGATCAGCTGGGGGTCAGAAAGGCCAACCGGTAAATGGATAACGCGGTTTCAGGCGATGAATTGAAACCTGTGGAGGGTTTCACCTTCAAGCCCGCGACCGGATCCGGACCCAGGGTTGGCAAATCTGGCCCAATGGGTTTTAACCGGGAGAAATTGCGGATTTGAATCAGGGCATTCAAACTTTTATCCTGACTCGGCCGCGGATTGATGAAATCCGGAAAACCAAAAGGATGTTTCATGAAGCGGCCGATGCAGCAATCACTACTATAGGGAGAAAAACGGTGTTACAAGCTGTGGGAGTAATGATAGCCGGGCTCGGGGGTGTGTTTATCGGCATGACGCTATTGTATGCCGGTATAAGAGTGACGACTCTCGTGACAGACAAATTGGTAAGCAAGAAGGAAGAGAAATGACTGAAAACCTGTTTTCCCTGTTCAAGACCTCCGGATTTTTTTATTTGACCCCTGGGATGCTGGTCATGTGGCTGATCGGTTTTATTCTCATCTATCTTGCCATTGCCAAGGATTACGAACCGATGCTGCTCCTGCCGATCGGATTCGGGATCATTCTTGCCAATCTCCCGTTGGCTGCCCTGATGGCGCCCCACGAGGGATTGCTCTGGCGATTCTACCATTACGGCATCCAGTGGGAAGTCATTCCGCCCCTGATCTTTCTGGGGCTTGGGGCACTCACCGATTTCGGCCCCATGCTGGCCAATCCCAAGCTCATTTTTCTTGGCGCCGGTGCCCAGGGCGGCGTGTACCTGACCTTTTTCGCCGCATACGCCACGGGTTTTTTCAATTTGAACGAGGCCGCTACGCTCGGCATCATCGGCGGCGCCGACGGCCCGACAACGATCTTTCTGGCGTCGAAACTGGCCCCACACATGCTCGGCACCACAGCGGTTGCGGCTTACTCCTACATGGCGCTGGTCCCCATCATTCAGCCGCCGATCATGAGGCTGATGACTACCCGGAAAGAGCGCACCATTCGCATGTCAAAAGGCCGGAAGGTGAGTCGCCTGGAAAAACTTCTCTTCCCCATCGTCTCGGCGATTCTGATTATCCTGCTCATCCCCGCTTCAGCGCCCTTGATCGCCATGTTCATGATCGGAAATCTGTTTCGGGAGGCAAAGGTGGTGGAGCGACTTACCCACGCCGCCCAGAACGAGTTGCTCAATATCGTGACGATATTCCTGGGGCTGCCGGTGGGCGCCACCATGACCGCCGAAAACTTCCTCCAGCCCAAGGTGATCTTCATCTTTTTCCTGGGACTGTTTGCCTTCATGGTGAGCACCGCGACAGGCATCATCCTGGCCAAGTTGATGAATCTGTTTTCCAAGGATAAAATCAATCCCCTCCTGGGTGCAGCTGGCGTTTCCGCCGTTCCCATGGCAGCGCGGGTGGTTCACAAGGTCGGGGCCGAGGCGGATAAGAAGAACTACCTGCTCATGTACGCCATGGGACCAAACGTCGCCGGCGTGATCGGCACGGTTATCGCCGCCGGCGTTTTCCTGACACTGCTCGGATCCTGATTCCGGTTTCACGTGTGTCGCCGGCTACCGATTATCTTTACGACCTTCTAAGAAAACGTCGTTTTCTTGTAAATTTTGGGACCGACCCTCGGATCGGTTGAAACGCTAATTATCGAAAAACGAATCCAATCAAACGGAGAATGAAATCATGACACAAGACATCACAGCACCCCTTGCGGGCAAGATTGTTCGACTCAGCATGGAAGTCGGGATGAAGGTAGAGGAAGATGATGAAGCATTGGTGATCGAGGCCATGAAAATGGAAACCCCGGTTTTTATTCCCTGCAATGGCACCATCACGGCCGTCAAGGTCAAAGCCGGCGACACGGTTGAAGAAGATGACGTGCTGGGCGTAGTTGAAGAAGCTTAAACGATCTTAAACGATATAGATCAAAATTCATTAGGACCGACTGGGACGGAGAGAGAATCATGAAATCTTACTTTGAAAAAATGACGGACCTGGGCAGCGAATTAAAAAAAGGGCGTATCCGATGGATGACCTGGGACGGCGATGACAACACCAAAAATATTGAAGACGCCGAGGCACAAATCAACGAGGCGGTCAATCAGGTCAAGAATGCCGGTTTTCCCACTGAAAAAATCAATGCCAGGGGAGAGATGACGGTATGGCAGCGGCTGGAGTACCTCGTGGATCCAGGGACCTGGAACCCCCTCCATACGCTTTTCAATCCCCTGGCCAACGATGAAGGGACCACCAATGTGATAGACGGCCTGGGCAAGATCTCCGGCAAATGGGCGGTGATCATCGGGTTTGACAACAAGGTCATGGCCGGGGCCTGGCTGCCAGGGCAGTCGGAAAATATCCTGCGGGCCACCGATTTGAGCAAGCGATTGAACATCCCGCTGGTCTGGCTGGTCAATTGCAGCGGCGCAAAACTCCCCGAGCAGGAAAAATTTTACGCCAACCGCCGCGGGGCCGGCACGCCGTTTTTCAGACACGCCGAACTGGCGCAGCTCGGCGTGCCGGTGCTGGCCGGAATCTACGGAACCAACCCCGCAGGCGGTGGATATCAGGGCATCAGCCCCGCGGTTCTTTTCGCCCACAAAAACTGCAACATCGCGGTAGGGGGCGCCGGCATCGTAAGCGGAATGGCCCCCAAGGGGTATTTTGACCAGGAGACGGCCGAAATCCTGATCGAAAAGACAAAACAATTCAAATCCAAGCCGCCGGGATCCGTAAAGATCCATTACGACGAAACCGGCTTTTTTCGATATGTGTACGAAGAAGAGCAGGGAGTTCTGGACGGCCTCAAGGCCTATATGAAGGAGATGCCCGCCTATCATCCGAGATTTTATCGCGTTGCTGAGCCCAAAGACCCCAGGTTTTCAGTGGAGGAGCTGTACCGGCTGCTGCCCCTTGAACCTAAAAAAGTCTATGATTTTGATGAGATCCTCGCACGCCTGGTGGACGGCAGCGAGCACATGGAGTTTCGCCCCGGCTATGGCCCGGAGATCTACACCGGCCTGTGTAAAATAGACGGCTTTCTCGTCGGATGCATCGGAAACCGGCAGGGGTATCTGGGCAAAGAGTATCCCGAATATGCCGACTATCCGGGCATCGGTGGAAAACTCTACCGCCAGGGCCTCATCAAGATGAACGAATTCGTGACCTTGTGCGGACGGGATCGGGTCCCCGTCATCTGGTTTCAGGATACCAGCGGTATCGACGTGGGAGACCTGGCCGAAAAAGCGGAACTACTCGGACTGGGACAGTCCCTGATCTATTCCATTCAACAGACGGATGTTCCGATGATGCTCGTCGTTCTGAGAAAGGGATCCGCGGCGGCCCACTACGTGATGGGAGGCCCGACGGCCAACCGGCACAATGCCTTTACCCTGGGAACCGTAGCCACCGAGATATCCGTCATGCACGGCGAAACTGCGGCCGTTGCCACTTACGCGCGCCGACTGGTGAAGGAAAAAGAGGCGGGAAGGCCCCTGGATCCGGTCATCGAGAGCATGAACCAGATGGCCCGGGAGTATCACGAGAAATCCCGCCCGATCTTCTGTGCTAAAACCGGTCTCGTGGACGAGATCGTCGCCATGAAGGACCTTCGAAATTATCTGGTGGCCTTTACGGGTGCGGCCTATCAGAATCCAAAATCGATCTGTCCACACCATCAGATGATCCTTCCGCGGAGCATCAAGGGTTAGCCGCGAATCGAGGTGCAGTCTTCCGGACTGCACCGATACCCCCAAATGCATTGCCTGAAGCAGGCAGATGAACCGTCAGAGGTTCCGGATCGTGCATCGGGAAACCGACTTAAAACGGAGGAAAAACATGAGTGACAGTGTCTATAAAATCATCGAACTGGTGGGAACAAGTACCGTTTCGTGGGAAGACGCCGCTAAAAACGCCGTCGAGACCAGCAGTGAGCGTCTTGTTGACCTGAGAATCGCCGAGATCTCAAAACTCGATATGAAACTCGAAAACGGTAAGGTTACCGCCTACAGGGCTCGCGTGAAACTTTCGTTCAAGTACGGCACCGGAAAGTAACCTTTCAGGTTATGATTCAACTTTCGACTTTCATGACGATAACCGACACCGACATATGAAACTCGAAAGTTGAGGTTATGATTTATGTTTCGACTTTTGTAATGACAAACGGATGACGGCGTCTGGAGGCCAACGACTGAAGCGGGATAGCGCCTTGCTTGTCACATTAAAACCGACATCAATTCGAAAAGGAGAAAAAATGGAGAAATCTCGATTAGGAAACCCCAACATATTTGCCCTGGGCGCCTTTGGCTTTTCTCTGGCGATGCTGGGAGTAGAACTGACCATCGACCACGCCGCGGCAGGGGCAACCATGTACGCCGTGTTTTTCGCGGGCCTTTTGGAGTTTATTGCCGGCATGTGGCTGATCGCCAAAGGGGAAAGCTATCTCGCCAGCATCGTAGCGCTGTTTGGCGGCTGGCTTCTTGGCTTTTTTCTCCTCAATACCCAGGGCAAGGTTCTGGGTCTGGCAAATCCCGCAGGCAACGCATGGTATATGTTTGCCCTCCTGGTGCCGATCGCTTTTCTGGCCATTCCAGCCGTCAAGATGGGAAGAACGAAACTCATTTGCGCATTTGTCGCGCTCTTCGCACTTGTTCTCGCGTTAGGGCTGGGCTTTCTCCTGGGACCTGCCGCCGTCGGCAAACCTTATATGGTCATCGCGGGATGGTGCGCCTTTATATCCATGTTTTTTATCTGGTGGCTCATGTATGACAACATCATGGAGCTCATGCACCCACACGAAGGATAAGGCATCCCGCAGATCACCGTTGAGCGGTGAAACCGTCATGGAGATTTCGGGAAAGCAGGGATGCACCCATGACGACACCCCATGACGACAAATGATGAGCAGTCTTAAAAAGGTCCGGAGGGAATCATATGCGCTCACCCCTCCGGACCGCTGTTTCGGCGACTTAAAATCTCTCTTTCCCTCCCGCCTCGCGGCTCACCGTCCATCCGGCGTTTCAAGTCAAGCGCCAGAGCGGAAAGCTCCGGAAACTCCCCGACACCGCCTTTTGTCAGATTCTGCCAGAGCGTCTGAATCGCTCTGGGAATATAGGGTTCGAAACCCTTCTTCCTTTTGACGCGGGTCAAAAAACCGAACGCGCCCAGCATCTGGAGATTCCGGGCAATACAACAATGGCGGTAGCCGGTTACGAAATCCCTGCGATCGATTCCGATCATTCCTTCCAGCCGGTCGGCGCATTCGGCCATCAGCCGCTCCTGAAGCGCCTCGGGCAGCGCCACGTAAGGATCGATTAAAAGAGCGGCGAGATCGTACTGGATGGGACCGAAACGCCCCCCCTGAAAATCGATGAAGTGCGGTCCCCTGTCGGTCATCATAATATTCCGGGACTGCATGTCACGGTGCATGAAAGCCGTGACACCGTAATTCAAAGCCCCTTCCGCAATCCGTTCGAAATCGTCCCGGAAGGCGTCGCCGGAAAGCGACATGGCGAGATATCCCCGCAGAAATGCATCTCTGAAATAACCGCACTCGGCCTTCAGAATCATCTCCCGATCATATCGCTCGGTCTGCCATGTCCAACGGGGATCGAACCCCTCTTTTCCCTCAAGCCACAAGGAAATCAGGCGATCGATCACCTGTCGGTAAAGATCGGCGACGACGGACGTGTCGGCAGCCTCCAGGACCGCATCCTGAAGATGGCGGTCTCCCAGGTCTTCCAGCAGCACCAGACCGGAAAACCGGTCGGCAAGCTGGATGCGGGGCACGGCGACGCCTTTTCCGTGGAGGTGACGGCCGATGTCCTCGAACGCCCCGGCTTCCCCCTGGGCCGACCCGACATGGATGCCGTGATCCGCGAGAATCATTGATCGCCCCCCTGAAACGAGACGATACCACCGCCGATCGGATCCGTCGCCCGAAAGAGGGTGTCTTCTGACCGTATCACGCCCGCGTTTTTCAAATCCGAACACCTTCTCCGCCATTACCTCGATACAAGCCTCACGATACCGTTCCGGGGTTCCGAGATCGGACCACCGCGCCTCCGATGCCACCAGCCCAAGGATCGATTTATCCGCCGACAAAAGACGGCGATAGGCGTCGATGCTGCTGGAAAAACCCTTCGGAATATAATCGATCACCTCCGGGTTCAGCACCTGAATGCCGCTGAATGTGAGTCGCCTTCCCGGCATTGCCCCGGCTTCAGATTCGTCAAAGCCCGTTATCCGCCCTTCCGTCGACAACATCACGGTGTTAAAGGCGGGATCGTCATAAAGTACGAGGGTTGCCGGATCTTTTGCGGCAAGATGGCGTCGGTAGACCTCACCAAAATCGATGTCCGTCAGAATGTCGCTGTTGACTACCATAAAAGGGCGGCGATCCCAGAAATCGGCGACGTTCCGGATAGCCCCTCCCGTTCCGAGGATTTGAGGCTCGAAACGGGTCGTGACGGGAATGGGAAATCGCCTCTCGGAAATAAACGCCGCGATCTTTTCGTGCAGATGATGGGTGTTGACGACGACCGCTTCACATCCGGCTGCGGCAAGTCGTCGGATCAGAATCTCGATCAGCGGTTCGCCCGCCACCGTGAAAAGCGGTTTAGGGACCGTCCGGGTATACGGCAGAAGACGGGTTCCATATCCCGCGGCAAGCACCAGGGCCTTCATGAATGCAGAAGATCCATGTATCGTCGAATCCGGTTCATGTAAAACCCGATAGGCTCTTCGTCTTCAGCACCCCGGATGCCGTGAGCCACAAAATAGTCGACGGCGTTCTTGAAATTGATGATGGAAATTGCCTCCGGATGTTCGATTTCCTTCTTTTTGTACAGGCGGTTGGCCATGGACTGCGCCTTCTTGATCCGATCCTTGGCCTCGATGAAATTTTTAGGATACCGGGCGAAAAAGTTCAGGGTGACCCAGTAGGACTCGAAATAAGTCGTCAGGAAGGCTGAGAACAGCTTCAGCTTCCGGAATCCCGCGGACGTGAGGTTATAGGTGTCGGGCAGGGTGGGATGAGGGCTCAAAATCGCATCGTCGATGAACGCCTTGATGTTCTTGTGAACAAAGAACTCGGGGGTCTTGTCCGCGTCGTGAGAAAACTCGTTGATAAAAAATTCCTGGAGAAACCGATACCCGGCATAAATGTCAGAGCCGGAAAATTGAAAGGCGTCCTTTTCGAGAATACTGAGGGCGGTGTAGGCCGCCGGAATGAAGGCGTTCACACAATTGTTCTTGTAGTACTCGAGGGCCGGACGCTTGGACACGTTGATGGAAAACCCCTTTTCTTCCGGGGCGGTGTCCTTGTCCTCCGACAGGGGTTCGATGAATTTCCGCTGGATGTAGGCATCGATGACATAATCGAAGGCATGTGTGGGATCCATCAGAAGCGTGTCGGCCAGGCTCGCCTTCTGGGCCATGAGGTAGTTTATGTAGGTCTGGACGTCGTCCATGAGGTGGTTCAGGCTGAATCGCTGTCGCCCTCCGTTGAGGATGGCCCCGGCCACCACCGCATGAGGGGTGATGACCGACACCTTGTCTATGGAATTGACCAGCTGGTATCCCAACTGCCGGCAAAACCGATTCTGTTCCTTGACGGTCATATCCTGAATCGTGGTTCCCTGGCGAGCGAGCAGATCGGTAAGTGAAATGCCGTCGTGAAAACGAATGTAGATTCGGCCGTAGCGCCGTTTGAGAAATTTTCTGGCCTTGACCACCTGAAGCAGGCTCTCGGGTTTCTTCTCTCCGCCTTCGAGTTCATGAAGATAGGCACTCTCTTCGAGAACCCGGTCATATCCAACGAAAACGGGTACGAAAATCAAGTCCTCGTTGGCGCCTTCACGGAATGCACTCAACAGAATGGAAAGAAGCCCCAGTTTGGGCTGAAGAAGTTTTCCCGTCCGGCTTCTGCCGCCTTCGATGAAGAACTCGATATTGAACCCTTCTTCGAGAATTTTGTAGACATATTCTGAAAAAACCTTTGAATAGAGTACCGCCCCCTTAAAGGTCCTTCGGATGAAAAATGCGCCGCCGCTGCGAAAAATCGGCCCCAGGGGCCAGAAGGAAAGGTTCTTTCCGGCAGCAATGTGAGGACACGGCATGTCGTTCTGGAAAAGAATATAGGAAAGAATCAGATAGTCGATGTGGCTCTTGTGGCAAGGCACCAGAACGAGCGGCCCCCGTCGGGACATGGCCTTGATGCGGTTGAGCACCTCCGTATTGACGGAAACCCCTTCAAACATGCCGTTGATCAGCCATTTGACGCCCATGGCGGATATCCGGATCATGTTGATGTTGTATTTGGCGGCAATTTCGTCGATATATCCGTCCGCTTCCTTGTACACTTTATAAAGCGGTATTTTCCGGTTTTCGGCATAATGCTCCATGTACGCTCGAAGCCGGTCGTTTGTAAGGATATTCTCCTTTAATTCCTCGAGGGATTTCAATACCGGTCCCGTGATGCTCTGTCGATGCCGGTTGATCTGAATCAACAGCCTCTGTCTGAGAGCGAGGGCCTGTTTTCCCGGGCTTAGATCCCTGTTCTCCGGAAGCGCCATAAATTCTTTGAGATTGACGGGCTCGGATATCTCGAGAAAAATGCTTTCCGGCTTCTTCAACATCGCGAAGATCCGACGGATTCTCCCGGGATTCTCCTCAGAGCCGAACAGCATGTCCATGAAACTCGGAGTTGATCGAAGAGGCTTTTTCCCAAAGAAGAGGAGCTGCGGGACAATGAAGACCGGCCGGTCCAGCGTCGCCTGCATCTCGATAAGATACCGGAGGGGATCGGGATTGGATTTGACGAAACGAAGATAAAACCCCCCCTTCTCCACCAGGGCCAGTAAACCCGATCGGCCGCCGGCCAGCTCGCGTCGGATGTATCCGCTGTCATACGGGTTCTGAAGCGCCAGTTTCTGAAAGAAGTACCGGGTATGGGCCAGAAAAATCCGAACGCTGCGGGAGACGGGCTGCAACAGAAAAAAACGATAATCGAAGCCGATTTCCGGAACCGGGAGGTTTTCCTTCGTGTAACGGGTATGGTAAAAAAGATAATCGAAATAACTCTTGTATTTGTGGGCGTAGATGACGATGGCATCCTGAGGAATCTTCCTGATGACGCTGATCTGAGACTCGTCCACGCGGATACCTGAAAAAATGATCTCGAACAGGGCCTTTAAACAGCCGCTTTTGCGCTTGGGGAAAAAACAACGGTAGTGATCGGATGTTCCCTTCAAGACCCGATCGATCCAACCGTCTCCCCCGGCCTTTATTCGCCGGATACGAGATTTGACCAATTTGAACATGGCTTATCATCCGTCGGTGTAAGTTTATGAAAATTTTAAGAGTCTAACAGAATCGTATTGGATTTGCAATATTTTATTTTATGAATGGCGCAATAAACTTAAGTGTTTTTAGGTAATTGCAGCATAGCGTACACTCGGACACGAATAAAAGGCCCACGGTATCAATTTAAACTTGCGTTACCTAATCCGTTGTGATATTTCGGAAACGTTTAAATCATTTGGCCAATTTGGGCCCTCCCGGATCCGATGGGTATCCTCTGCAAATCTGGAAATTTAGGCAGGGTCCACCCCGTGTCCCAATAAGTGCTGAATAGGTAAATGAGTATACGTATTGTCGAACTCAATTCTATCTAAGTAAGGAGGATGATTTTTTATGAAAACGTTGATTGGTGGAGCGGTCGCTGCAGTCTTGGGTATCATTGGCCTCGCGGTTTGGTTTCCGGCTTTCCTTCAGCTTCTTGCCGGCTCCATCCCGATTATGCTTCTGTTGGGCGGCGGGTTGGCCCTGTACCTCGGTTTTGACGAACTGAAGGATTCCTGGAAAAAAGAAAAAGAAGACGTCAAGGAAGGCGACGTTGACGATCCGGAAAAATACAAACAGGAAATCAACGATCTGAAAAAAGAGATCGAATCCCTTAAAAAAGCATAAATTTCGCCACAAAACATAATCATAACCAAAACATAATCATAATATAGATCAAGCCCTCGGAGCAGTATTCACCGAGGGCTTTTTTTGGCTCTCCCGCATAGGGCTGATCCGGTATGCACCCTCGTTTTCAGGTGTAAAGGTGAACTTCCCGGCTGAGGCCGACATAACCGGTCAGATCCGCCTGCCACTCCCGCGATAGATCCGCCGTCGGGACCTGCTGTTCAATCCGGCGTCGGAGCCTCCCATCTCCCAGGATGAGATCGATGGGCATACGCTCATGTTCATACTCGTAAGGCGGCGGTTTCCATTCGAAGTCGTCCCCATGGCATGCCAAAACGGCGCTAAGCAGCCTGAGGGTTGTATCGTAAGGCCGGTATGCAGTGGGTTCGGTTACGTGAATCTGAAATCCGCGACACACCCGGCCCGACCATTTGCTGGCAGTCGGCTCGAACCGACAGGGTCGAAGCACTGCTCCGGGGGGATGCGCGCCGCCCAGAACATCGAAAAGCCGCTCCGTATCGAAATACGGTGCGCCGAACAACTCGAAAGGCTGGGTGGTGCCCCGGCCTTCCGATACATGGGTTCCTTCCCACACAACCTGACCCGGATAGACGAGCGCAGATTCGGGTGTCGGCAAGTTCGGGGAAGGCGCCACCCAGGGAAGCCCGGTATCGCGGTAGAGCATCCAACGCGCCCACCCTTCCATGGGAATGACCGTCAAATCGCAACCAATCCCGAAATGTTCGTTGAACAGGCGCGCCGTTTCACCGATGGTCAGCCCATGGCGCATGGGGATGGGGTAACGTCCGACAAAGGATGCATATTCGGGAGACAGGATGTTCCCCTCGACGGCCATACCCCCCACGGGGTTGGGTCGATCGAGCACGACCACCCGCTTTCCCAGCCGCGCAGCCGTCTCCATGCAGTAGGACATGGTATAGATGAAGGTATAAACGCGGGTGCCGACATCCTGAAGATCGATCAGGAGAACGTCGATGGGGTCCAACATCCCGGCCGTGGGAATTCGCGTTTCACCATAAAGGCTGAATACGGGAATGTTCAACATCGGATCGATCATATGATCCGACTCGATCATATTATCTTGTTTTTCAGCGAAAAATCCGTGCTGAGGCGAATAGAGGGCTTTCAGGTTTCCTGGAAACCGACGGTCGATCAATAGTCGGGCGTGCCGGAGTTTACCGTCGACGGAGGCGGGATTGCAGAGCAACCCCATTCTAGCGCCGGCAAGCCACCTCGGCGGGCATTCCAGAAAGCACTCGAGACCTGTACGTAGCATATTTCTCCTTTCTTTGACAAAATCGCCATATGGATTGGTGATGTTCCGCCGATGTCGGACGGCCGGTATCTTTCAAACACGCTTATGGGTCCTCAATGAATTATCTATTTGACAATACCATAAAATACAAGTACATTGTTCGACCACGCTGAGTTCATCCCATGCGTGGTCCTGTCTTTTCAGCGCACGGATCAGCGCCCGAGCGCAGATCTTGCTGAAGACATCATCTGAAACAATACCAATCGTAATGTGAAGCATTTGAATATCCATCTCAGCGGCATCGTCATCATCGTCGGGAACTACGGCAGCGGAAAAACCGAAGTCGCCGTCAATCTCGCCGTCAACCAACGGCAGTCCGGTCGTCACGTCCGTATCGGAGATCTCGATCTTGTCAATCCCTATTTTCGAACGCGTGAGGCCAAGACCGCCCTTAACGACCTGGGCATCGATGTTGTCCTCCCACCGTCGGAATATTTTCACGCGGATCTCCCCATCCTGACGCCGGCCATTGCCGGAATGATCCAGGCCCCCGGCCAACTTGTCATTCTGGATGCAGGTGGAGACGACGCCGGCGCGACGGTTCTCGCGGCATTGGCGGATCCGTTGCGGGGGAAAAATATCCGGATGCTTCAGGTGGTCAATCCTTTCAGACCGTTTACCCATACACTGGAGGGATGTCTTAAAATCAAAAAAGAAATTGAAATCGCATCGAAACTCAACGTCAACGGTATCATCGGCAACGCCAACCTCATTGACGATACCGTTGTTCAGGATATTTACGATGGATACGATTTCGTGAACACCTATGCAACGGAAAGCCGACTCCCCCTGGAATTCATTACCGCTCGGGAATCGTTGATTCCCGAACTTGATTTAAGCCGCTTTTCTTGTCCAGTTCTCCCCATTTTAAGGCAACTTGTTCCCCCCTGGAAGACAGCCGCCACGATAGGATCCGGCCGTTTAAAAATATAGCTGCAGCGCGTGCGCTGCGGTTTGAGTCCCCCTAATCCAGCAAACAGGAGTCTTGAGGTATGTCATATCGTCACGAAATCGACGCAGATCGCTGCAAAGGCTGCGGATTGTGCGTAAAATTCTGTCCCAAAAACGTCCTGGAAATTTCGGACAAGGTAAATTCAAAGGGCTATTTCCCTGCCTACCAGGCACGTCCCGAGGACTGCATCTTTTGTGCCATCTGCTGCACCATGTGCCCCGACGTGGCCATTACCATCAGCGAAACGGCGGAAGCGGCCGAATCTAAAGAATAATGGAGGAAGATATGAGTAAAGTACTCATGAAAGGAAACGAAGCCATCGGAGAGGCCGCCATCCGGGCCGGGTGCTTGAATTATTTCGCATATCCCATTACGCCCCAGTCGGAGGTCGCCGAATATCTCTCCAAGCGAATGCCCGAAGTCGGCGGGGTTTTTCTTCAAGGAGAGAGCGAAGTCGCTGTCGGTTACATGCTCTTCGGTGCATCCGGCTGCGGTGAAAGGGTTTTCACGACTTCGTCCAGCCCGGGCATCAGTCTGATGAGCGAAGCCATCAGTTACATCGCCGGCGCTCAGTGCCCCGTGGTTTTCGTCAATATCATCCGCGGCGGGCCGGGATTGGGCGGCATTCTGCCGTCTCAGGGAGATTATTTCCAGGCCGTCAAGGGCGGCGGTCACGGTGACTACCGAATGCTCGTCATGGCCCCGGCCAGCGTCCAGGAAGCGGTCGAAATGGTGATGGAGGCGTTTCCCCTGGCTGAAAAATACCGTAACCCCGTCATGATTCTGGGGGACGGACTTATCGGCCAGATGATGGAACCGGTTGAATTCCCGGAACATCTGGCGACAAAGCCATCCAACAAGGATGCATGGGCCACAAACGGCATGAGCACCCGCAACAGTGATAAAAGCAACCTCGTCAAATCCCTCTATCTCGATCCGAAGGCTCTCAACGACCACAATCTTTTGCTCAAATCCAAATACGATCGGATGCGCTGCGAAGAAGTCCGCTACGAGGCCTACAACACCGAAGGCGATTACGGCCTTTTGATCGTGAGCTACGGCACCATGAGCCGCGTCTGCAGGACGGCCATCGACAACCTCAAGGCGCAGGGTATCGAGGTGGGAATGATTCGCCCCAAGACGCTCTTCCCGTTTCCCGAAAAGGAGATTCTCGACGCGGCGTCCCGTGAAAGCTGTGGTATGGTACTCTCCATCGAGATGAGCATGGGACAGATGGTGGAAGACGTCGACCGATGCGTCAAGGGAAGGCGGCCGGTCAAATGGTACGGAAAATGCGGGGGAGAAGTACCCACGCCCGAAGAAATCATGGATGTCGTAAAGGAGCATTTGTAATGGGAAAGACTTTTAAAAAACCCGAAGCGCTCACGGAAAACCACACCCATTATTGTCCCGGCTGCACCCACGGCATCATACACCGGCTGGTGGCCGAGGTCATCGATGAGTTGGGAATTCGAAAACGGACGGTGGGTATCGCTCCAGTGGGTTGTGCCGTATTGGCCTACAACTATTTTGCCTGTGATTTCCAGGAAGCGGCCCACGGACGCGCTCCGGCCATGGCCACCGGAATCAAGCGGGTCCGACCGGATCTCATGGTGTTCACTTACCAGGGGGACGGCGATCTGGCAAGCATCGGCATGGGTGAAATCATCCATGCCGCCAATCGCGGCGAGAAATTCACGACCATCTTCGTCAACAATGCGGTCTACGGGATGACCGGCGGCCAGATGGCCCCGACGACCATGCCGGGCCAGCGGACGACTACAAGCCCGCTGGGAAGGGATCCCCGCGAGACAGGGATGCCCATCAAGGTCGCGGAGCTGCTGGCATCCCTTCAGACGCCGGCCTACATCTCCCGACAGACGGTCATCGGACCCAAATACGTCAACCGGGCCAAAAAGGCGATTCGCCGGGCCTTTGGCTATCAGTTGGAAAATCGCTGCTTCAGCCTCGTCGAGCTTGTGAGCACATGCCCCACCAACTGGGGAATGACACCGGTCGAAGCCTTGAAATGGGCCGAAGACGTCCTCCTCCCCTACTACAAACTGGGTGACTACAAGACACCAGAGCCGTCCGAAACAGCAGACGATAACCATTGATGAACTCAGGAGATAATATGCAAAGCGAAGTGATGTTTGCCGGTTTCGGGGGCCAGGGAATCCTGATGATTGGGAAAATACTGGCCCATGCCGCCATGGAGGAAGGATACGAGGTGGTCTGGATTCCGTCCTACGGCCCTGAAATGCGGGGCGGCACGGCCTACTGTACCGTGGTCATCAGCGACCGTCCCATCGGCTCTCCGATCATCAAAAACCCCATGCATCTGATCGCAATGAACCGTCCGTCTCTGGAAAAGTTCGCACCGACGGTCAAACCCAACGGGGTTATCCTTGTCAACAGTTCCCTGATTCCCATTCGATCCAACCGCACGGACGTCGATGAACTGATCGTGCCCGCGACGGATATCGCCAAGGAGCTCGGCAGCATAAAAGCCGCAAACATCGTAGCCCTCTCCGCCTTCGTCAGTCGGAGCAAGGTCGTCGACTTCGAGCGTCTCAGGGAGTGCGTCAAGGCGGAGTTCGCCGGTAAAAGCAAGTTTATACCGCTGAACATGGAAGCCATGGACCGCGGCAGAGCGGCCGCATCGAGATAACGGCACTGAAAAGGGGGTCGCCCCCTTGCGATCCTCTCACAATCCAGCGGAGGTGATGTCGTGCGATCTCTTTTGATCACCATCGACGGGCCCGCCGGCGCCGGAAAGACAACCGTGAGCCGGGCCCTCGCCAAGCGCCTTTCCTATACCTATGTCGACACCGGCGCGCTCTACCGGGGCATCGCCCTTGCCGCACGGGACGCCGGCATTGATCCGGACGAAGAGACGAACCTGGAAAACCTGTTTAAAACCATCGCGCTGACCTGTACAAAAACGCCTGCAGGCCCTCGGCTTTCCCTGAACGGTGTCGATATCTCGGACAAAATCCGCACCCCCGAAATCGCCATGGCGGCATCCCACATCTCGGCCAAGCCCGTGGTTCGAAGATACCTCCTGACCCTTCAGCGCCGGCTGGGGAAAGACAAAGGGGTCATTTTCGAAGGCCGGGATATGGGAACCGTCGTCTTTCCCGATGCAGACGTCAAATTTTTTCTGGTCGCCGACCTGAAAACACGCGCTGCCAGACGCTTCGTTGAACTGGGGCACAAAACCGAGGCTCTGAGCCTCGAGCGTGTCAAAAAGGAAATGAAAATTCGGGACGAGAACGACAGCACTCGGTCCATCGCCCCCCTGAAAGCCGCCCAAGACGCCGTCGTCATCGATTCAACGGCACTCGATGTCCACGAGGTCGTCGAATTGATGATTTCCCACATACGGCACCACTCTTCAAACGTCGACTCTTGAAAATAAATGTTGTCATTACAGAGATAATGGTATATATTGTTTGAGTTTATGTTCTCCTGAGGGAGGCATAACTAAAATAAGGCCAAGGGGGTATTTTTTTAAATGGAAAACGAAATTAAAAATGATGGAACCGACCAAACCCAAAATTCAGAGGTAGTCGAAAACATGGAAGTCGAAAACATGGAAAACGACACGCCTGAAAGTGGTCTGGAGGTATCCGGGAATCTCAACGAATTGTCCGATGACGAAACCAGCATGGAACGTTTGATGGATCTCTATGAAGAAAGCTTCAAACGATTCGAGGAAGGTGAGGTCGTCACGGGTAAAATCATATCCTTAGACAAAGATTACGTGCTTGTCGATATCGGCTATAAATCCGAGGGACAGATTCCGATCCATGAATTCAAGGACGAAAAAGGGGAGGTCGCGGCCAAGGTCGGCGACGCCGTAGAGGTCATGGTGGAATGGTGGGACGATGAGGAAGAGGTTGTCGTTCTCTCCAAGGAGAAAGCCGAGAAGATCAAGGTTTGGGATGAAATCAAGAAGGCTTACGACGACGGCGGAACCGTCGACGGCGTGATCACCAACCGCGTAAAAGGCGGCTTCTCCGTCGATATCGGGGTTCAGGCCTTCCTGCCGGGATCCCAGGCCGACCTGCGTCCCATCCGGAACCTGGATGAGATGGTGGGTCAGTCCTTCACGTTCAAGATCCTTAAATATAACCGAAAACGCAGCAATATCGTTTTGTCCAGACGCGTCATTCTGGAAGAAGAGCGCGAAGCCGCACGGGCCGCTACCCTCGCCTCCATCGAGGAAGGCAAGGTTATGGGCGGCATCGTCAAAAACATCACCGAATACGGTGTCTTCGTGGATCTCGGCGGTGTGGACGGTCTTCTGCACATCACCGACATTTCCTGGGGGCGGGTCAAACATCCCTCGGAACTCTTTTCCGTCGGTGACGAGATCACCGTGAAAATTCTGAGTCTCGATCTCGAGAAGGAGCGGGTATCTCTCGGCATGAAGCAACTGACACCCGATCCCTGGTCCACCGCAGCCCAGAAATATCCGGTCAATTCCAGAATCACCGGTAAGGTGGTCAGCCTGACCGACTACGGTGCCTTCGTGGAACTGGAGGAAGGTATCGAAGGACTTATCCACGTCTCCGAAATGTCCTGGACCCGGAAGGTGCGCCATCCCTCCAAGGTCGTATCCGTTGGCGAAGAGGTCGACGCCGTCGTACTGGACATCAAGCCCGAAAGCCGCCGAATTTCTCTGGGCATGAAACAGGTCGTTCCCAACCCGTGGGATGTTATCAGCGAGAAGTATCCTGTCGGCACCACCATCGAAGGCAAAATCAAGAACATCACTGATTTCGGTCTATTTATCGGCATCGATGAAGGCATTGACGGGCTGGTTCACATTTCTGACATTTCATGGACAAAACGCATCAAACATCCCTCGGAAATCTACAAAAAAGGGGATGTCGTCCAAGCGGTCGTTCTTGACATCGAAAAAGAAAATGAACGCTTTTCCCTGGGCATCAAACAGATGCAGACAGATCCATGGGAGACGGTGGGCGAGCGCTACGACGTCGGTAAGGAGATTACCGGAACGGTGACCAACATCACCGACTTCGGCATCTTCGTCGAACTGGAGGAAGGCATAGAAGGCCTGGTTCACGTATCGGAAATCAGCAAGGAGAAGATCAAGAATCCGGGCGACAAGTTCAATGTCGGCGACATGATCACCGCCAAGGTGATGAACATCAACAGTGATGAACGACGGATCGGCTTGTCGATCAAACGCCTCGACATGGAGGATGATCAGTCCATCCTGAGCGACTACATCAATAAGATGGGGCCGGCCACGTCCACCTTTGGCGAGATTCTCAGGGAAAATCTTCAGGAAAAGATGAACGAAGACCGCAATTCCAATTAATCGGCCTTCATTCTTGATACAAAAGCGGGCAGTCTTCAGACTGCCCGCTTTCGTTTCCGGCGGCGGCATCCCGCCGATCATTCAAAAATGCGAGTGTCCCCCAACCCCTCCCGGAGGATCTCGGGTTCGTCGTTTTGCAGCGAAATCACGCTGGACGGCACGCCGGGAACCGGTCCGCCGTCGATGACAATGTCGATTCTCGAACCAAAGTGATCGTGAATGAGGGATGCATCGTAAAAGATATCGCCTTCCGGCGTCGTCGCGCTGGTGGAGATGATGGGGTTGCCCAGACCTTCGACCAATGCAACGGGAATAGGATGGTCAGGCACCCGGATGCCCGCCATCTTTCTGTTGGTCAGCATGATCTTGGGAACGAGTTTGGAACCTTCCAGAATAAAGGTGTAGGGTCCCGGCAGCAGTCGTTTCATGGTTTTGTAGGCGTAGTTCGAAACCTTGGCGTAGTCACTGATGTTTTTGAGATTCGAGCAGATGAAGCTGAAGGGCTGCCGCTTGTCTCTCTGTTTGATCTGATAGATCTTCTGGATCGCCTTTTTGTTCATGATATCGCACCCGATACCATAATAGGTATCCGTGGGATAGGCGATAACACCTCCCCTTTCCAGAGCCTCAACGACTTTTTTAATCAGACGTTCCTGGGGATTTTCCGGATTTATTTCAATAAGCATGGGCCACATCCATTCGCTGTTCAGACAATAAGCCTCGTTTTTCGGCCTTCGGCGGACACCAATTGTCAGTCTTCAGTCTCGACCATCACGAAAACCGACACTTAAAATATAATATTAATCTCATCGGCAAGGTCCTGTCAAGACGACACAAAATAAAGATTGCGAAAGGCTGTTCGCTCTGTTATCATTTGCGTTTAATTTATCTCTGATACCTTCATCGAAGGTCGATTTTCAGACGGTTCCGCAGGAAGCTCGAGAACAAGGCTTGCACATCCCGAAAAATACGAATCAGTTACCCGTACGTTGTAAAGACGAGGGATGCTGGCAGCGCGGATATCGGACTTGTTGCGGAGGCGTCATCCTTTAAAAATCAGCGTAAAACGTTTATTTTCATTCTTGGAGGCATGTCATGACCAACCGTTTCCCGGAGGAAGCTTACTCCTTTGACGACGTATTGCTGGTCCCCAGATATTCGGCGGTACTGCCCAAAAGCACCCAAACCGTGACCCGCCTGACCCGAAAACTCTCCCTCAACATTCCTATTGTCAGCGCGGCGATGGACACGGTGACCGAATCTCGAATGGCCATCAGCATGGCAAGAGCAGGCGGCCTGGGATTCATTCACCGCAATCTGGACATCGAAAGCCAGGCCCGGGAAGTCGACAAAGTCAAGAAATCCGAAAGCGGCATGATCATCGACCCGGTGACCATCCACCCGGATCAAGTGATTGCCGATGTGCTCAAAATCATGGAGCGCTACCGGATATCCGGGCTTCCGGTCACCCGCGGCGACCAGTTGGTGGGGATTCTCACCAACCGCGATCTGAGATTCGAAACGGATTTCAGCAAGAAGGTATCCGAGGTGATGACCAGCGAAAACCTCGTCACGGTATCCGAGGGTATATCCCTGGAGGAGTGCAAGAAAACCCTCCACAAACACCGGATCGAAAAGCTGCTGGTGGTCGACAGGAACGGCCGTTTGAAAGGGATGATCACCATAAAGGATATCGAAAAGATCAAAAAATATCCCAATGCCTGCAAGGACGACCGGGGAAGGCTCCGCGTCGGAGCGGCCGTGGGCGTCGGTCCGGACATGCTCGAACGGGCTGAAGCGCTGCTGAAGGCCGATGCGGACATTCTTCTCATCGACACCTCCCACGGTCACAGCAAAAACGTCATCGATGCCGTCAAGACCCTCAAAAGCACCTTCCCGGAACTCCAGCTGATCGCGGGAAACGTTGGTACCGGGGAGGCCGCTCAGGACCTCATCTCCGCCGGCGTCGACGGCGTCAAGATCGGTATCGGTCCGGGTTCCATCTGCACCACCCGCATCGTCGCCGGCGTCGGCGTTCCCCAGATCACCGCCATCATGAACTGCAGGGAGGTCTCTGAAAAAACCGGCGTTCCGCTCATCGCGGACGGCGGGATCCGCTTCTCCGGCGACATCACCAAGGCCATCGGGGCGGGGGCTCACGTCATCATGGCCGGGGGGCTTCTTGCGGGTGCCAAGGAAAGCCCGGGGGAGATGGTCTTTTTCCAGGGGCGAAGCTACAAGGCATACCGGGGTATGGGCTCCGAAGAGGCCATGCGGCAAGGCAGCAAGGATCGATACTACCAGGGCGAGGAAGCCGAGGAGGACAAGCTGGTGCCTGAAGGCATTGTCGGTCGCGTACCCTACACCGGCCTGCTCTCGGAGATCCTGTTCCAGCTTGTCGGCGGCCTCAAGGCGGGTATGGGATACCTCGGTTGCGACAGTATCGAATCGCTCCGGCAAAACGCCCGCTTCATGAAAGTCAGTGCCGCCGGTATGCGGGAAAGTCATGTCCACGACGTTATCATTACAAAGGAAGCGCCCAACTATCGCCTGGATTAATCCCGAAAGCAAACCTTTTCCAACGGACACCGTCATGACACAGCAACACCCCCGTTTCGTCCATCTTCATCTCCATACCCAGTACAGCCTCCTGGACGGCGCCATTCGAATCGACGCACTGATGCAGCGGGCAAAGGATTACGGGATGGATACCGTGGCCGTGACCGACCACGGCACCATGTTCGGTGCACTGGAATTCTACGAAAAGGCCGTCAAGGCAGGCATCAAGCCCATTATCGGCTGCGAGTGCTATGTCGCCCCTCGAAACCTGGCCGACAAGACGCCCCTGGACAGCAAGGGGACCCGGCATCTGGTACTCATCGCGGAAAACCAGGAGGGGTATCGAAACCTGTGCAAGCTGGCCTCCATTGCCCAACTGCAGGGATTTTACTACAAGCCCCGCATCGACCGGCAAATTCTCCGTGAATACAGCAAAGGGCTGATCGCCTCCTCCGCATGCCTTCACGGTGAGATCCCGATGCTTCTCAAAAAGGGCCGGATAGAGGAGGCTGACCAGGCCGCCCGCTTCTATCTGGAAACCTTCGGCGAAAATCATTTCTTTCTCGAGGTCCAGAGCAACGGCATCCCCGAGCAGGACATCGTCAACCAGGGCATTCTGGACATGAGCCGACGGCTCTCCATCCCGATCATCGCCACCAACGACTGCCACTATCTGGATAAGGAGGACGTCCGGGCCCACGATGTCCTGCTGTGCATCCAAACCGGTAAAACCGTCCATGACGCCGGTCGATTCAAGTTTGCCACGGATCAGCTCTATTTCAAGTCCCAGGCGGAGATGGCCAAAACCCTGGGGCACTTCCCCGGGGCCATCGAAAACACCGTCGAAATCGCCAATCGCTGCCATATCGAATTCGACTTCAAAACCTACCATTTCCCTAAATTCGACACATCGTCAAACCTGTCCGCCGACGAGATATTTGAAGCGGAGGTCCGAAGCGGCTTTGCCCGGCGGATGACCCATATCCGACGAAAACACGAGGATATCGACGAAAAGGTCTATACGGAACGTCTCGAATACGAGATCGGCATCATCAAACAGATGGGATTTGCCGGATACTTTCTTATCGTCGCCGATTTTATCCGCTACGCAAAGGAGAACGGGATCCCGGTGGGGCCGGGAAGAGGATCGGCGGCCGGCAGCATCGTGGCATACGCCATGGGCATCACCGATCTCGATCCCATCGAGCACGGCCTGATCTTCGAGCGGTTCCTGAATCCGGCTCGGATCAGCATGCCGGATATCGATGTGGACTTTTGCATCAACGGCCGGGAGCAGGTTTTCAAGTACGTCGTGGACCGTTACGGCGGGGGGGAATACGTCGCCCAGATCATCACCTTCGGAAAACTGAAAACCCGCGCCGTCATCCGGGATGTCGGCCGCGCCCTGGACATTCCGCTGAAGGAGGTGGATGCCATTGCCAAGATGGTGCCCGATGTCCTCAACATCAGCCTGGACAAGGCTCTCGAGCAGGAGCCCCGTCTGGCCGAAATGGCGGAAAACCAGCCGGCCATCGCCGAGCTGATCCAGATCTGCAGGATATTGGAAGGACTCCCCCGCCACGCGTCGACCCATGCCGCCGGCGTGGTCATCGGGGATAAGCCG
This sequence comes from Desulfococcus multivorans, assembly GCF_001854245.1. GTDB lineage: Bacteria > Desulfobacterota > Desulfobacteria > Desulfobacterales > Desulfococcaceae > Desulfococcus > Desulfococcus multivorans. The sequence continues at coordinate 2,835,257 of NZ_CP015381.1, forward strand.
TTGGCCGACTACCTGCCGCTGTATCGGGGAAAAAAGGGCGAGGTGGTGACCCAATTCGACATGAAACGGGTCGAGCAGATCGGCCTGGTCAAGTTCGATTTTCTGGGTCTTCGGAACCTCACGGTCATCGACAACACCCTCAAATTGATCGCCCAAAACGGAAAAACCCCGCCGGATCTGCTTGATCTGGATTTTGAAGACGAGAAAACCTATCAGCTCCTTTCCCGGGGAGACACCACCGGCGTGTTTCAGCTGGAAAGCTCCGGCATGAAAGATCTGTTAGCCCGGCTCAAACCCGCCCGCTTCGACGATGTCACCGCTCTGGTGGCGCTTTATCGCCCCGGTCCCCTCGACAGCGGGATGGTGGACGATTTTGTCGAGCGAAAGCACGGGCGTCAGAAGGTCGAATACCTCCTTCCGGAATTGGCGCCCATTCTCGAGGAGACCTACGGCGTCATCCTTTACCAGGAGCAGGTGATGAAGATCGCCGGGACTCTTGCCAACTACTCCATGGCCGAAGCGGACGGACTCCGGAAGGCCATGGGAAAAAAGATTGCCGAGATCATGGCTCAGCATCGGGAGCGCTTCATCAAAGGCGCCCTCGAAAACAACTATCCCGAGGAGCAGGTCACCAAGATTTTTGACCTGATGGAAAAGTTCGGCGGATATGGGTTCAATAAATCCCACAGCGCCGCCTATGCATTGATCGCCTATCAGACGGCCTACCTCAAGGCGCATTTTCCCGTGGAATTCATGGCCGCGCTTCTCACCAGTGAAATGGGGTCCATCGACAGCGTCGTCAAGTTCATCGCGGAATGCCGCCGGCACCACATCCCGGTCCTCCAGCCGGACATCAATACCAGCGGAAAGAGCTTCACGGCGGACGGCGATAAGATTCTGTTCGGGTTGGTGGCCGTCAAAAATGTCGGAGAGGGTGCCATCGACGCCATCCTGGAAGCCCGTAAGGACGGCGGCACGTTTTCGTCCCTTTACGAGTTCTGTGAGCGGGTCGATCTGAAAAAGGTGAACAAGCGGGTGCTCGAGAGCCTCATCCAGTGCGGCGCTTTCGACACCACCGGCGCCCATAGGGCCCAGATGATGGGCGCCCTTGAAGAGGCCCTTGAATACGGCCAGCGCGTCCAGAAAGAAAAAGCAAGCCCCCAGATGGGGCTATTCGACACCCTCGACATCGAACGGCAGGCCTTCAACGCACCGCCCATGCCCGACGTTCCGGTATGGGACAGCAAGTATCAGCTGACCCTCGAAAAGGAATCTCTGGGATTCTACATTACCGGTCATCCCCTCGAGCAGTTCCAGAAGACCCTCGAAAAATTCACCACCGCCGACGCCCTCTCTTTGCAGGACAGGTCCGACGGCGAGGCGGTCCGCATCGGCGGCATTATCAGCGAGGTCAAAACCATCCGGACCAAGCGGGGAGACCTGATGGCCTTCGTCACCACGGAAGACATGTCGGGGTCTGTCGAAACCACCGTATTCTCGTCGGTCTACGAATCCGCGGTGGGATTACTGGTTGCGGACACCCCGGTCCTGATCGAGGGAAGACTCCAGAAAGAAGACAACACGGCAAAAATCATCGCCGCCAGGATCGTATCGATGGCATTGGCCGAGGAGACCTGGACGGCCGGCGTTCACATCAATCTGGACATAGACCGGATCGATCGCGACGGTCTGCTGAAACTGAAGGATATCCTGGCGAAACATCCGGGATCCTGTCCGGCGTATCTGCACCTGGTGGCTTCCGAGTCGTCGGATACCATCATAGCGATGTCCGAAAGCATTCAACTCCGGGCGGGCGAAGCGCTTTCCCGGGAGGTTAACGGCTTTCTAGGCTACGATGCGTTGGAGCTCGTGTGCAAGGCTGCCGAAGCCTCGACGGGTGACGCAAAATCCGGAAACAGGCGTTGGGCGCGCTCCTGACGTCTGTCCTTCATGCGAACGACGCCGCCTCACGGCTCATGAAGATCCGAGTTACGCCAATCCGCCTCCATTGTTTTGTCGTAAAATGCGTAGCATCCGCCGCCGTTCTTTCGTTTGGCTTTGAACATGGCGATGTCGGCACAACGGATCAACGATTCGACGTTGTCGGAGTCCTTGGGATAGGTGCTGATACCGATGCTCGGTGTAATGAAATCGATATTGTGACCTTCGATACGGTATGGCCGCGACAAAGCCTTTAGAACCCGACGGGCCGCCTCTTCCGGGTGGGATTCGTCCTTCAGATTGTTGAGAATCACGACGAATTCGTCGCCGCCGATACGGCAGATATGATCGGTTTCCCGGAGACTCGCTTTCAGGCGCGCCGCAACCTCTTTGAGCACCTTGTCTCCAATGTGGTGACCATAATCGTCATTGACCCGCTTGAACTCATCCAGGTCGAGATAGAAGATATTCTTTTCCTTACAATCCCGCTTGGCGATGGCCAGAGTCTCGCGCATGCGCTCAAAAAAGGCTTTACGATTATATAGTCCGGTCAGGGAGTCGTGATATACAAGATAGATCAACTCACTGACGTTCCGGGCGACACCCCTGAATCCGATAATTTCACCGGCAAGATTTCGGATCAGCGACACTGAAATCTCGATATGGCAGGCGGAACCGTCCTTTCGGAGGAGACGCCAGCCAATGCCTTTCTGGGCCTGGCCGGTTTCGTATGCTTTGCGGAATATCCTGAAGGCCTTCTCCGCCGTACCGCGATCCATGAACTCGCGGAAATTCATGCCGACCAGCTTATCCTTGGCATAGCCGAGCATCCGATGCAGCGCATCGTTGAAGAAAAGCAGGTTCCCGGATAGATCGGCTTCATAGAAATATTCCTCGATGTTCTCGAGCATCGTCCGATACCGCTCTTCGCTCCTCCTGAGAGAGTCCTGTTTGTCACGGATCACCTCGAAACGACGCTTCAATCTCTCATTTTCCCGGAATAGATCCCGAGTTCTTTTGCGCAGGCTCTCGATCTCCTCGACAAGCCGTTCCCGGGCTGCGGCTTGCTCCGCTATGGTCCGCTCCTGCTCCGCCAGTTCCGCCGTCATGCCGTAGACGGCTGCCGCCAACGTCCCAATTTCGCCGTCATCCGGGATATAACGGTTTTCGGATTTTTCGGATAGTTGGCGGTTTCGGACAAATTGCCGGGCCTGGTCGGTGATCTTGATCAAGGGTTTCAGGATGGACCGGATCAAAACCCCCATCAGAAGAACGCCGAAGAGCAGAACCGCGGACGCCCGAACGACATAACGTTCCGGTTGCCATGGAAACGCGGCGACGCCGCCGACATCCATGATCAAAACGACAGAGAGAAGAAGGAAAAGTCCCAGCGTGGCGAGGCAGAAGGCAATGAAGAGTTTTCTGAAAAGTGCCGATGAAAACATACGCCTCCTCATCAGCAAACATTTTTCCTGCGACAGAAGGCTTGATCAACCGCATCCGTATGTCTAAGGCCGTCGGAGATCAGCCCATGTATACGGAAAGCATATCCTTCCTGGCATCAACATGTTGAATGGTGACCTGAATCACGTCCTCGGGCTTGAGATTGAGACCCGTGGTGTTGGGGAGTGCGCATTCGATCATGTAATCCGTCATGAGGGCGAGGTAGAAGCCTTTTCGTCTGGCCAGTACAATGGCTTCCTCCTTCTGACCGATTCGTTTTTCGAGGTACTTCAAAAGCCAATAGCGTTTGCGTCGGTTCTGGATCCGGATTACGGCGCTCATAGGCTGTTCAAGCGCCTGAATCGTCTTTTCGATGTCGGTCGTCGTGTATGCCGGGTTCAATCCATAAACCGATCGGATCTGTCGTTGGGTCACCAGATCGAAATATTTCCGGATGGGCGACGTCGCGGTCACATAAGCGCTCAAGCCGAGACCTGAATGTCTTTCGGGCTCGGGGCTCAGGATGAATCGGCTCAAAAATTTCCGCTGCATCCAGTTCTGAAAAAGCGTGCCGCCGTTTTCATTGAAAAGCCGTTCCCGGGGATCAGGTTGTGATCTGTATACGGCCGGTAGTTTTCTCTCCGCCAGAAATTCGGCCATCAACCAGTTGGCCATAATCATGATTTCCGATACGAGCAGCCGGGCCGGGCTCTCCCGGTTGGTCTTGTTGACGATCAGTTCACCGGTCTCGTCGATCCATACGTTGACCTCCGGGAGAGAAATATGAACCGCACCGTCCGCCAAACGCCTCTGACGAAATTTTCTGGCGATCTGAAACAGAATCGAAATATCCCTGTTCTCCTCGGCGATCATATTGACGTCGTAATAGGTCAGCTGATCCGTCACCCGGATCAGGCTGGGAAAGACCTCGTAACTTTCTATATCGGCATTTCGACTCAAGCGGATGACGGTGCTGATGCCGGGCCGCAGCTCTCCGGCCTTCAGGCTGCAATGCCCTTCCGCCAGCTCGGGCGGCAGCATGGGAATCTTTCGGTCGGGCATATAGATCGAGCTTCCCCGCATGACGGCCTCCCGGTCGACAGCGCAGTCCGTTTCGACGAAATGCCCCACATCGGCGATATGAACGCCGAGAAAATAGTGATCCCCGTGATCCTCGATGCTCAACGCATCGTCGAAATCAAGCGTCGACTGCCCGTCAATGGTGATCATCCTGAGGTCGCCCAGATCCCGTCGGGCCGGGCTTCGGGCGGGAAAAGAGGATTTCAGCAGGGACGCGGTGAGCGTCATGACCGCTTCGGGAAAATCGGTATGGATACCATATCGGTAGAGATCCAGGTTTTCATCGGAATTCCAGACGCCGAGCTTGACGAAAGCCTGAAATAGATTTTCGATGTCGCCGATGCCCGCTTTAGCCGTTATGGCTTTGCCGAGGTCGGCGTAGGCACTTTCTTTCTCATATAAATAATATGAGGTCAGAATCTTGATGAACTCTTTTTCGTCCGACGAGAGTTCCATCCGATCGCAATCCGGCAGCGACCCCTCCAGAATCCGCTTGAGCCATTCTCCGCCTTTTTCGATCAGTCGGTGTTTCCGGAGAGCCTCGGCGGCTTGAGCGCGGAGTTGAACCAACTGCTCCGCCGAATAGGGGTAGAAACCCTCCTGGTTGAATTTGAAGTAAAGGCGGTTTTTGAAAAACGCCCGAATCACCGCCGATTCATGATCACCGTCGGCACCGTCGGGGAAACAGAGTTCGGTGATGGTGTGAAGCGGAATCCAATTTTGCTCCGCATTCAGCACCTCCCAAAGCTCCTGGATATCGACCTTCTCGGATAGTGCTTCCCGAAGCCGGACGGTCTCTTTCAGCCCTGCGACGAGCCGGTCCCTTCCGCCGGAAAGATCCAGACTTCGGTTCGACGCGTGCAGCAATCGGCCTTCGGACATTTTGATTTCACGATTGTTTTCAGCCAACAATCGAAGTTTTTGTCTGTCGGCTTCCAGCACGACGGCGCAATTGATCTTCTGACGATCGATAAATTCAACAACTATTCCTGGTTCCATAACCAATAACCATACCAATCCATCGGTTGAAAGTCAATGAATGGATGCGACAAATGCCCGGCAATATTCCCCATGGTCCAATTATCGTGCCGGGGATACGCCCGAGGTTTACTTCGCCCCTTCGGGGAGGTATAGTGAGCGCATAAGGTGTTTAACCGCCAATCCGGAGCGCCGTGACAGTGACATCATCACCGTTTGACCTCATCAAGCCCTATCTTTACCACCGACGATTTTCCATTGCCGTCGGTCTCCTCTGCCTCATGACGGTGGACCTCCTTCAGTTGGTGATTCCCCGAATCATCAAAGCGGCGGTGGACGGTCTCGCGACACTCTCCGCAACACCCGACGGCCTGATGACCCAGGCCCTCTGGATTGTGGTGATCGCCGTCATCATCGGCGGGTTTCGTTTCCTTTGGCGTCACTTTCTGATGGGGCTCTCCAGAGAGATCGAAAGGGGGCTCAGAAACCGTCTGTTCCGCCACCTCCAGACGCTTTCGGCAGGTTATTTTCACAAAACCCAGACCGGCAATCTGATGGCCCATGCCACCAACGACATCCATCACATCCGGATGGCGGTGGGCATGGGGCTGGTGGCCCTGATGGATGCAGTGCTGCTGGGGGCCAGCACCATCGGCTTCATGGCCTATATCAATGTCCGCCTGACCTTGTTTACCATCATCCCCATGCCCCTCATCGTTATCAGCACCCGAATCTTCAGCAAAAAGATGCATCTCGCCTACCAATCCGTTCAAGGGACCTACGCGCTGCTTACCGAACGGATTCGGGAACACATCACCGGCATCCGAATCATCAAGGCCTATACCCGGGAAACGGAATCCGCCGGAGCAGTCGAGGCCGTGTCAAAAGATTACATCGACAGGAATGTGCGATTGATCTGGATCACCGGCGCCTTTTTCCCGATGATGCTCCTCTTCTCCAACATCTCCCTCGCGCTGGTGCTTTATCTGGGAGGGCGGCAGACCATCTTCAACCGGATCACCCCCGGTGATTTCGTCGCTTTCATCAGCTACCTCGGGCTCTTGACATGGCCCATGATGGCCATCGGATGGCTGATCAACCTGATTCAACGGGGAAAGGCATCCCTGGAGCGCATCGGATCGATTCTCGACACCCGTCCGGAGATCCGAAACCGAACCGGCGCCCGTCCCTTCGCCGGTCTATCCGGGGGTATCCGGGGCAACGGGATTCGATTCCGTTACGACAAGGCGTCCCCCTGGATTCTGGATGACATCTCCCTTTCTATCCCGAAGGGAACGACCCTGGGAATCATCGGCCCGCCGGGTGCCGGGAAAAGCACGCTGATCGCTCTTTTCGCCCGTATCCTGGACACCTCCGCAGGGTGCGTTGAATATGACGGTGTCGACATCCGGAATCTCAGGCTTGAGGATGTCCGGTCCGGGATCGCCTTCGTTCCTCAGGAACCGTTTCTGTTTGCCGGAACGCTTCGGGACAACATCACCTTCGGCGCCGCGGTATCCGACGAAAGGCTATTGAAGGCGCTTCGAACGGCGGCACTGGAAAACACCGTTGGAACGCTCCCCCGGGGAGTAAACACTATCGTGGGCGAAAAAGGGGTGATCCTCTCGGGAGGACAGAAGCAGCGCGTGGCCCTGGCTCGTGCATTTCTTCGAGAGCGACCGATTCTGATGCTGGACGACCCCATCAGTCAGGTGGACGCCGAGACCGGAGACGCTATTTTACGGGCGCTGAGGGCCCTCGTCGGAAACCGAACCCTGATCATTGCCTCCCATCGCATTTCGGCGGTTCAATTCGCCGACAACATCATCACCCTTCAAGAGGGCAGAATCACCGAATCCGGGAGCCACCGGGAGTTGGTTGCCCAAAACGGATACTACGCCAGAACGTACATGCTTCAACAGATCCAGGAGGTCGACGATGTCGTCTGATCGCGGCTATGCCCCGGAAAGCACCTTGGAAAAAGCATACGATGCCGATCTGTTCCGAGAGCTTTATCCGTATATTCGTCCCCATGTGAAGGCGATCATCCTGGCTGCCTTTCTGGCGCTTCTCCTGACCGCGACAAACCTTGGCATGCCCTATATCACGAAGGTCGCCGTGGATCGTTACATCGTCCCCGTTTCCAGGCAGGAGGATCCCGGAGCCACGCCTCGAGCGGACGGTTTCCCGACCGAATCGGACCGGCGCCTGACCCTCGACATCTCCGAACCCGAGGCAGCCGCCGTGGTCGCCCGGTATCCCGATAAATTCGAGGTGCGGGAGCGGTCGGCGGAAATCTCCGTCTCCGATATCCAGCGTCTGTCCGAGGCGGAAATCCGGGCTCTCCGCATGAACGATCTCACCGGCGTCGGTTTGGCGGCCGCGGCGTTTTTGATCCTTACCCTGATCGAATTCGGCCTCAACTTTTCCCAGGTAATCGTCATGGAAATCGCCGGCCAGCGCATTATGCACGATTTGAGAATGCAACTCTTCCGACACATCCAAAGCCTTTCCCTGTCCTTTTTCAACCGAACGCCCGTGGCCCGGCTGGTGACCCGGGCCACCAACGACATCCAGAACATGCACGAGTTCTTTACCTCCATCATTGTATTTGTCTTCAGGGACCTTTTCCTTCTCCTGGGTATCACCGGCATGATGCTGGCCATTCATTGGCAGCTGTCCCTGGTCTGTTTTGCCGTCATCCCTTTTGTTTTTTTTGCCGCCTTCTTCTTTTCCCGCATCGCCCGAACCGTATTCCGGACCCTCCGCATCAAGACGGCGGAGATCAATGCGCGCTTTTCCGAAACCATCGCCGGCATCTCCGTCATTCAGATGTTCGGGGAAGAAGAAAACAATGCCCGCGATTTCGAAAAATTGAACCAGGAGTTCTATCAGGCGGGCATAAAACAGATCCATATCTTCGCCGTGTTCATGCCGTTGATCGAGCTCTTCAGCACCGTTTCCCTGGCCCTCGTGATCTATTACGGCGGCAGGGGCGTCATCGGCGATGACATCAGCCTGGGGATCCTCGTCGCCTTCATCAGCTATATGCGCATGTTTTTCAGGCCGATCCGGGATCTTGCCGAAAAGTACAACATTCTTCAGAACGCCATGTCTTCCGCTGAACGGATTCTGTTGATCATGAACACCCACGAGACCCTCGATCAATCCCGTGAACCCCGCCGTCTCGAACCGCCCATGAACTTCGAATCCCTGTCCTTCGAAAACGTCGGGTTGAGCTACATCGAGGGAGAGCCCGTCCTGAGAGGGATTACGCTTTCCATCGAAAAAGGCGAAACCCTTGCCGTTGTCGGCCCGACCGGATCGGGTAAAACGTCTTTGATTCACCTGATCCTTCGATTGTATGATCCCACGTCCGGCGAAATCCGGATCAATGGAAAGGCGATTCAGGAATGGTCGACCTCGGCGCTTCGCGCCAAAATGGCGCTCGTTCCCCAGGATCCCTTCCTGTTTTCGGAAAGTATTCGAGACAATATCCTTTTGGGAGATCCCGGGATCTCCCAAAAGGATTTCGATCGGATGATCGAGGCCGCCAACCTGATGCCGCTGATCCGCCGACTCCCGGAAGGGCTGAACACACGGTTCAGCGAAGGCGGCGGATCCGTCTCGAGCGGAGAGCGTCAGCTGGTGGCCATCGCCCGGGCTTTGGCGCGAAATCCGGACCTGATTCTCCTGGACGAGGCCACTTCCTACATCGATTCGGAAACGGAGCTCAAGATACAGGAAGCCCTTTCCAACCTGATGCGGGGTCGCACCGCCGTGGTCGTGGCACACCGGCTTTCGACCGCCCGGCATGCCGACCGGATCATTGTGGTCAAAAAGGGTCGGATTATCGAATCCGGCACCCACGAATCGCTGATGGCATTGGGGAAATTTTACTATCGACTCAATCGACTGCACCATTCGGTCGACGCGCAGGAGATCCCCCCGCGCTGATCCGGGAAGGACGACACGTGCCCTTCCCTTCCCCGCGAACCTGGAGCACGATCCGGAGAAAACGCCGACCGGCAGAAACGCAGCCCGTAAAAAAGACACCTCGAGAGGAAATTCAGGGAGACAAAACGCCTATCTGAAAACGATGGACGCACCGCCGGGATCGAGAACCCGACCGATGATTCCGGCATGGGTAATGCCCGCCTGATGAAGCCGCTCGATCAGCGCATCAGCCTGCGACGCCGTTACGGCGACAAGAAGCCCGCCGCTGGTCTGAGGATCGAAGAGGATCTCTTCCTCCCATCGCCTGAGCCGCCCTGGAAACCGAACCCGTTTTTCGGTCAATCGGCGGTTGTCCGCGTTCATGCCGGTGGTCACTCCTTCCCTGTAGGCATCCAGCGCCTCATCCATGAACGGGATTTTTTCGAATTCGATCTCCAGCGTTGCATTCGATCCCCGGGCCATTTCCAATCCATGACCGGCCAGCCCGAATCCGGTGACATCCGTCGCGCCGTGAACGTCAAAATCAGCCATGATTTCGGCTGCTTTTCGATTCAGGGTCGTCAACACACGGATACAGCGTTCCATCGCGCCCCGGGAAACCCGCTTTTTCAGGTTGGCATTGAACAGAACCCCGCTACCGACAGGTTTGGTCAAAATCAGCCGATCACCCGGCCGTGCGCCGGAGTTGCGCCACACCCGTTCAGGATGAACAAGTCCCGTCACGGAAAGCCCGAACTTGGGCTCCGCATCCTCGGTGGTATGCCCCCCCAGCAACACGGCGCCGGCCTCGGTAATCTTGCTCACGGCCCCGGTGATGATGCCCAGAAGCACATCAGGCCCCAGCTTCTCTCCCGGAAAACCAACAAGACTCAGGCAGGCAATGGGGCGGCCGCCCATGGCATAGATGTCGCTGATGGCGTTGGCTGCGGCGATCTGGCCGAAAAGATACGGATCGTCCACCGGCGGGGTAATGAAATCCGCCGTAACGACAAGGGCCTCCTGGTCGTTCAGCCGGTAGACGCCGGCATCGTCTGACGTATCGAACCCCACGATGATGTTGGGATCATCGCTTTTCGGCAGGGCCGCCAATAAAGCCTCCAGCCCGACCGGGCTGAGCTTCGCCGCTCACCCGCAGGTTTTGGCAAGGCGGGTGAGCGTTGGCCTGTGCAGCAAATCAGAAATCTTCATGACAACCTCGACGACGCTGATGGTATATGGACGCATTCGGAGAAAATTTCGGACATATTATGAAAAATCATGAAAAAAGCAAACATTTCATCCTTTTTTTCAGTATTCCGGGGGACGGGCATCGCGGGTTCCGGTCTCTCTGTATGGGAGATAGCGCTTGCCAAATCAGCCCGCGCATGGTATGAGTGACCGATTTTTAACGCATGTATTCATGGAATGAGCTCATCCTAGCCGATATTGGCCGGTTCAGACAATAAATGGATGTCGGTTATCCATCGTGACGGGATGCCTCGTATCGAGGATCCCTGGCGCTAACATTAATAACTAAAGGAGAATTGGATCTATGGCTTACAATGCAGTAGAAATGGCCGACTGGCAGATTTCCGAGGAAGCCGAAAAAAACATGCCCCTGCCGGAGGATTGGATCGACAAACTGGGGCTTGAAAAAGAAGAGCTCCTTGCCATGGGCCGTCTGGCCAAGCTCGACTTTCTGAAGATCATCGATCGCCTCAAGAACAAGCCCGACGGCAAGTACATCGAGGTTACCGCCATCACGCCCACCCCTCTCGGCGAAGGTAAAAGCACCACCTCCGTGGGTCTGATGGAAGGTCTGGGGAAACGCGGCGTCAGCGTCGGCGGCGCCCTGCGACAGCCCTCGGGCGGCCCGACCATGAACGTCAAAGGTACGGCGGCGGGCGGCGGCAACTCCCTTCTGATCCCCATGACCGAATTCTCCCTGGGCCTCACCGGCGACATCAACGACATCATGAACGCCCACAACCTGGCCATGGTGGCGTTGACCGCCCGCATGCAGCATGAAAGAAACTACAATGACGAACAGCTGGCCCGGCTGACCGGCATGCGCCGCCTCGATGTCGACCCCACCCGCGTCGAAATGGGATGGATCATCGACTTCTGTGCACAGGCCCTCCGCAATATCGTCATCGGTTTGGGCGGCCGCACCGACGGCTTCACCATGCAGTCCAAGTTCGGCATTGCCGTCGGGTCCGAGTGCATGGCGATTCTGGCCGTTGCCAAAGACCTGGCCGATCTGAAGGAGCGCCTCAACAACATCACCGTAGCCTTCGACAAGAGCGGAAAGCCCGTCACCACCGGCGATCTGGAAGTCGGCAACGCCATGACCGCCTTCATGAGAAACACCATCAACCCGACCATGATGTGCACCGCGGAATACCAGCCGTGTCTGGTTCATGCCGGTCCCTTCGCCAACATCGCCGTGGGCCAATCCTCCATCATCGCAGACCGCGTCGGCCTCAAGCTGTGGGATTACCATGTCACGGAGTCCGGATTTGCCGCGGACATCGGATTTGAGAAGTTCTGGAACGTGAAATGCCGCTTCAGCGGATTGAAGCCCCACGTCTCCGTACTCACCTCCACCATCCGCGCTCTCAAGATGCACGGCGGCGGACCCAAGGTAGTCGCCGGGAAAGCCCTTCCCGATGAATACACCAAGGAGAACCTCGCCCTCGTCGAAAAGGGATGCGAGAACATGGTTCACATGATCAACGTCATCCGGAAGGCCGGCATCAATCCGGTTGTCTGCATCAACCGCTTCTACACGGATACCGATGCGGAATGCGCCATCGTCCGGAAGGCCGCCGAGGCCGCCGGCGCCCGTTGCGCGGAATCCAAGCATTGGGAGCTGGGCGGTGAAGGCGCGCTGGAGTTCGCCGATGCGGTCATCGACGCCTGCAACGAAGAGAACGATTTCAAATTCCTCTATCCGCTGGAGATGAAGCTGCGCGACCGCGTCAACACCATCGCCACGGAGGTCTATGGTGCCGAAGGCGTCGACTGGAGCCCCGAGGCCAACGCCAAGGCCGAGATGCTTGAAAAAGATCCCAAATATGCCGACTTCGCCACCATGATGGTCAAGACGCATCTGAGCCTTTCCCATGACCCGGTGGTCAAGGGTGTGCCCAAGGGCTGGCGCCTGCCCATCCGCGACGTGTTGATCTACTCCGGTGCCAAGTTCCTCTGCCCCTGTGCCGGCACCATCAGCCTGATGCCCGGAACCAGCTCCAACCCGGCATTCAGAAGAATCGACGTTGATCCCGCCACCGGCAAGGTCAGCGGCCTGTTCTAAAGATTCCTATCGAATTCCAGAGAATTCGCACAAGGCCTGAGGATAACTTCCTCAGGCCTTTTTTTCGTGACGCGATGCCGCCTTGTGGGGGGAGGGGGTTGCCGCAAACCCGCTGCACCGTAAAATTGATCATCGTCCCGACAGTGATTATGTTTACGCCGATACGGCATTGACCCCGAACCCAACGCGCCGTCCCATAAAACAGATCGGACCGGCAATCGACGGACGGACGACGCCGCATCCATCACCGTCGAACATGAAAGGCGATTATGAATCCAAAATTGACGATTCTATCGGTGCTCCTCATAACGACGCTCATCGCGTCGCCGGCGTCGGCCCTGCGCTGCGACGGCAAGGTTATCGTCCGGGGGATGACGTCATCCGAGATTATTAAAAACTGCGGTGAGCCCACCTGGGTGGATGAGCGTCAGGAGGAACGGTTCAGTCGAAACTGCCGCGATCCCTTTTTCTGGACGGATCCGGACGACTATGAACGATACGAGGAACACTACTATATCTATCGCGGCAAACGGTACACGGGATGCAAGAAGATCGTCACCATCCAGGAGTGGTTCTATAACTTCGGCTCCAGCCGCCTGACCCAGACCCTGATTTTTGAAAACAGCCGTCTCGTGCATATTCGGCAGGGCGGATACGGATATTGAGGGAATCATCATGAACCCCACTGTGTCGGACCCGACACCAACGCCGGTTCTATCCGCACCATCAAACGCGGGATCGTGATGGGAACGGCCTCCCCCGCACATTTGGGCAGAAGCACCCACGTATGGGAAATCCGCATCACCGACAACCACGATCGTCTGGTCTGCCTGTCCAGAATTACGATGGCGATTCTTCAGCGCCGATGCGGCCGTCGGGCATGCATGAGGTAGTTCACCCGGGTATTGTTGTTCAAAAAATATCGGCGACTGAAGGGGTTGTACTGCAATCCGGCGACATTCCTGACGTCGAGCCCCGCACTTTCGGCCCATTGGGTCAGCTCGCCGGGTCGGACGAACATTCGGAAACTGTGGGATCCCCTCTCCAGGAGACGGAGAACGTATTCCGCCCCGACAATGGCAAAAACGAAGGATTTGAGATTGCGGTTGATGGTGGCGAAAAACACGTCGCCTCCCGGCCTGACCAAACGTCCGCACGCCGCTACGATCGACGCGGGCCTGGGAACATGTTCCAGGAGTTCCATACAGGTCACGACGTCGAAAGCGGCGGGGGCGGCATCGGCCAGCGCCTCCACCGTTGTCCTGCGGTAATCGACGGCGTGTCCCGATAGCACCATATGCCGGCGGGCGGCCATGAGGGGGGCCTCCCCCATGTCGATCCCCGTTACACGGGCGCCCTCGGCCGCCAGGGCCTCGCTCAGGATGCCGCCGCCGCACCCCACGTCAAGGACCCGGACGCCCCGGAGCCGGGTACGCTCCCGGATATACCCCAACCGGAGGGGGTTGATGTCGTGAAGAGACTTCAATACACCGTTGCGGTCCCACCAACGGTCGGCAACCCTCTCGAATTTATCCAGTTCCCTTTCATCCAGGTTCAGGGGATCCTCCACTTGTTTCATCCATCCTCCCGCAGCCGTCGGCCGTTCAACAGCCGGATATTCGATCCGTCTTGACTTGCCGTCGGTTATCGTTTATTTAAGGCGCAATCAACAATTCGCCGTCACGTCAATGCCGCTTCCGGGAGTTACATGTTGAAAACCACTGCAAATCCGATGCGGTTCATCCGCGATCATCGTTTCAAGCTCTTTGTGGCCCTGTCTCGCACGCCCCATGGGCTGCTGGATATGACAACACCCTGTTTTGCGGCCTGTCTGTGGCTGGGCGGCCTGCCGCCGCTCCCGGTTCTGCTGCTGGGTATCGTAACGGTTTTCGCCGGATATACCGCCGTCTATGCATTGAACGACGTCGTCGATTATCGGGTGGACCAGGAAAAGCTCAGGCAGGCAGACTGCAGGGTGCGAACCGGGACGGAGGACATCGACGCGGCCCTGGTTCGGCATCCCATGGCCCAGGGCCTGTTGCGGTTTCGGGAAGGGCTGTTCTGGTCCGCGGCCTGGGCGGCAGTCGCCCTTGTCGGTGCCTATCTTCTCAATCCGGTTTGCGCATGGATTTTCATAGGAGGCTGTCTACTCGAAGCGACCTACTGCCTTCTTTTGAAGGTCAGCCCGATGAGAATATTCATCAATGGAATCGTCAAAACCCTGGGGGCCGTCGCCGCCGTCTTCGCCGTCGACCCGCACCCGTCGGGGCTTTTTCTGGCGACCCTATTTTTCATGCTGTTTTTCTGGGAGGTCGGCGGTCAGAATATCCCCAACGACAGCAGCGACATGGATGAAGACATCCAGCTGAACGCCAAGACCGTCCCCGTCCGGTTCGGCCTCGATTTCTCATCCTTCGCCGCCGTCGTGACCCTGGGAGCCGCGGTGCTCTTAACCCTGGTGCTTTTCAGCCTGTCCCGGGCACGATTCAGCGCGATAGATTATCTGGTCGTTCTCAGTTTAGGAATCTGGCTGCTCATCATGCCGGCCGCCGAGTTCCGAAGAAATCCCACGCAGGTCAGCGCGATGCGTCTCTTCAATCGTGCCAGTTGGTATCCGCCGGCCCTGTTTTCGATAACAGCCCTACGCATCCTTTTCCTCGCCTGACTACGGCCTCTTGGTACCGGTGTGGGCCACTGCGATGCCGTTGGTCATCCGCTCATAGATCACTTCTGAAAACCCGACTGAAGTCAGCACATCCCTCAGTTCATCCGGCATCAGGAACAGGCGTATGGTTTCCGGCAGACAGGTGTATGCCTTCCGCTCACCCATCATCAGATCCCCCAGAAGCGGCATGATGTGGAAGGAATAGACGTCGTACAGGCATCGAAACCACGGCCATACGGGTTTGGAGAATTCCAGACAGAGGAAGCGGCCCCCGGGTTTCAGAACGCGGCACATCTCACTGAAGGCCTGTTTCATATGGGTGATGTTTCGAACGGCAAAGCCGATCATCACCACATCGAAGGTGTCGTCGGGAAATGAAATCCGCTCGGCGTCCCCCTGGACGTAATGAATGTCCCTGCGGATATCGGCGTTGGTCCGCTTCATGCGACCGGCATTGATCATGTCCCGGTTGATGTCGTAGAGCACGATATTCCCGGAGCGTCCCATCGCCTTTCCGGCCATGACGGACAGATCTCCGGTCCCCCCACAGACATCGAGAACCCTCTCACCGGACTTCAATCCAAGCCGGGTGATCGCAGCCTTCTTCCACAGATAATGAATACCCAGGCTGAGCACCGTATTCATCATGTCGTATTTGTGGGCCACGGAATCAAAATGGCGCCTCACCCGGTCCGCCTTCTCCTGCTCGGAAAGTTCCTCGGAACCGAACCGTGCCTGCCGTTTCAGGAATACGACATCATCCAGTTGTTCTTTTCGCTTCTTTTCTTCCGACCATGTAGGTAAATTCAAGGACATCTCTTCCATCTTTCGATTACGGCATGATTGCCGTCCCGCCCGGCAGGCTTCGGGTTCGGAACCTTGAAACCTCCGGGAGTTCAAGCATATGAAGGCGCTCAATATGTCAAAGATATAAACTTAATTCAAGCCTTATGTGCCTCACAGAGTTTTATTGACCCTATCCCCTTTCCGTGGTAAAATTTACGCAAATTTTCTCAAATTCATCATAACGAACCTTCATACCGTTGGGGGGGCAAAATGAAATACCGCTCTCTTTCGATATTCGCGGCACTCCTGCTGATCGCCCATGTCACCGCCTTTGCATCCGTGGTTACCGACCTTGCGGATACCGAGAAATACCCCAGATGCCCTCTTTGTGATATGGACCGGAAACAATTCGCCTTCGCCAGAATCCTGGTGACTTATGACGATGCCTCGGAATCGGGCTACTGCTCCCTGCACTGCGCCGCCATCGCCATGGCCATCCATCTCGACAAAGCACCGATCAGGATTCAAGTCGGCGATTACGACACCCGGGAGTTGATCGATGCGGAAGCCGCGGTATGGGTCATTGGCGGCGCCAGGATAGGCGTTATGACCCACCGGGGGAAATGGGCTTTCAAGGACCGGTCGCGCGCGGAAGCGTTCATCGGTACGCACGGCGGAACAACAGCGGATTTCGAAACCGCCGTGAAGACCGCCTATGAGGATATGTACGCCGATTCCAGGGCGGCCAGGGAAAAACGGAAGAAAACGGCTGTCATGCATGAAGCCCCGGCGGCGGCGCCCCCCAAACCCAGCCCTGAAGAAAAATGCCCGGTCTGCGGCATGTTCGTCGGCAAATATCCCGACTGGATCGGGGTAATCACTTTCAAGGACGGCCGGCGGCACTATTTTGACGGCGCCAAGGATCTCTTCAAGTATCTTTTCGATATCGAAACCTACAATTCGCGGCAGAAGGTCGCCGACATCCGGGATATTCACGTCACCGACTACTACGACATGAAATTTATCGATGCCAGGGCCGCCTTTTACGTGATGGGCAGTGACGTCTACGGACCCATGGGGCGAGAGTTGATACCGCTCTCCAACCGTCCTGATGCCGAGACTTTCATGAAGGATCACAAGGGGATCAGGATCCTTCAATTCAACGAAATAACGCCGGAAATCATCCGTCGCCTGGATGAATGAACATGCGGGGATCTACCGGTTACGCGCTGCTGACTGTGATCGGCATGGCGGTGATGTTTTTTCTCCTGTGCATCCACCCGCTATTTCACCGCGCCAACGTCGAACGGGCGAGAGCCTTGCGTCGGGCCATGGTCGCTGATCTCGGGATCACCGACCTTTGCCTCTTCACCGAAGCGCCTTACACCCGCAACCCTGCCGTGACCGACGGTCATGCCCCGTTCCAGAACCATCCCCTGGCCCTGGAGCACATGCCCTCGGGAATCTTCATCCGGCCCTCTCACCGGCTATCCCGACCCGCCAATGCATTGGATTGAGCGACATCGCCGCTTGATGGACTACACGCTGTCAAGCCTTTTCCGGCGGAAAGGACGGCACCTGATGCTGCTGGCGACCTACACGATCGTGATTTTCATCCCGGCGTCAGCCGTTTTTTTCGCCGCGGCATTGCAGGATGAGGCCAACGCACTGCTCGACGGCGCACCGGACATCACCATTCAGCGGATCATTGCCGGCCGTCAGGTCTTCGTACCGGTGGACTATGCCGATCGACTGCACGCCATTCGCGGTATACGATCGGCGAGAACCCGTCTTTGGGCCTACTATGTCAACCCCGTCAACGGATCCCGATACACCATCATGGTGCCGCCGGATTTTTCCTATGCGGATGACGAGATCGTGGTCGGTGAAGGCGTCATGCGAACCTGGGACGCCATCGAGGGGCGTCGTCTTTTTTTCACTGCCCATGACAGATCGGGGATCCTGTTGAATGTCGTCACCACCCTGGAAACGGATACAGGTCTGGTCTCATCGGATCTCATCCTCATGTCCGAGTCGAGCTTCAGACGCGTGTCCGGCCTCCCGCCGGGGTTTGCCGCGGACATCGTCGTTACGGTGCGCAACATTCGGGAGGTGCCGACCATCGCCGCCAAGATCACGCATATCCTCCCGGAAACCGTTCCGATATTGAAGACCGATCTCCTCCAGACCTACCAGGCAGCCTTCGACCGGCGAAGCGGCATCGCCGTCGTGCTCTTTTTCGGCACGCTTCTGGCCTTTTTGGTCTTCGCCGGAGACAGGGCGCTGGCCATGAGCGGTGAAGAAATATACGAAATCGGGGTCCTGAAAGCGTTGGGATGGGACACTTCGGATATCCTCTCCATGAAGTTCTGGGAGAGCGCCGTCATGTCGTTGACCGCTTTTACGGCAGGCATCGTGTCGGCCTATCTTCACACCTTTCAGATGTCGGCGCCGCTTTTCGCCGGTATCCTCAAGGGATGGTCCGTCCTCTACCCGAGGTTCGACCTGCCGCCGAAAATCGACGCCGGCGACGTCTCTCTCCTGTTTCTGATGAGCGTCGTCCCTTATACCCTGGCAACCGTCATTCCCGCATGGCGGACCGCAACGCTTCCGCCGGACGAAGCGCTGCGGAGCCGGTAAGGGATCGGCGGGTTCCGGAAAGAAGGGATACGGGCAATGATGCATCACGTTCGGATTATATCGGCGTGTCTTGCAACCGCGGGGATTTTCGTCTACCTGGCGACACTCCGGCCCGACCAGGCGCCGCGGACATCCTCGGGCGTTATGCAAAACTGCGACATCCAGCGCGGCCCGTGCACCCAGCCTCTCGGGAGCGGATCGGCAACCCTGGAGATCCTGCCCAGACCGGTTCGGGCCATGAGGGATCTGACCTTCCGCATCACGCTTGCCGTCGACCCGGCGGACGGTTCGACACTGTCGGCCCCTCCTTACATCGACCTGGATATGCCGGATATGTTCATGGGATACAACCGAGTCCACCTGACGCCGGAACGTCCCGGAATCTGGTCGGGGACGGGGGTCATCGTGCGATGCCCCAGCGGGATTCCCACATGGAAAGCCGTATTGACGGTTCCAGACACGGGGGAGACTGTCTTTGTTTTCGATGTCCGCTACTGATATGCCGGCAGCCCTGCTGTTTTTCCTCTCCACCGGTTTCGCGGTGGGATTCGGCCATTGCATCGGCATGTGCGGCCCTATTGTCGTCGCCATGAGTCTCCAGTCTCCGGGAAAACACCACCTTCTTCGCCATCTGCTCTACAACACCGGCCGCATCACCACTTACACCCTTCTCGGCGGCATCGTCGGGGTCTCCGGATCGTTGACCCGCCTTGCCGCCCATACCCTGGGGCTGCAAAAAGCGGTTATGGTGGGAACAGGCCTCATGATTATCGCCACCGGCCTCGCTATGGCCGGCTGGCTTCCCATGGGTCGCCTTTTTCCGACCACCGCCTCGGACGACGGTTTCGTCGCCCGGGGCTACAGGCGTCTGATCCGGGCATCCCGACAGCCCGCAACCTGTTTTCCGTTGGGTCTCCTGTTGGGGCTTCTGCCCTGCGGTCCGATCTACACCGCCCTGTTGTCGGCCGCACGACTTGCCATGGAAAACCACAACCCCATCGCCGGATTTCTGACGGGAGCCTCGGCCATGTGCGCATTCGGATTGGGAACCTTCCCCGCGCTGATAATCGTCGCCCGGATGACAAGCGTCCGATGGATCCGCTCCAGGGCCTTGATCTACCGTATCGGCGCGATCCTCATCACCCTGTTCGGAGGGATCTTCGTATTCCAGGGAATCCGGATGTAGCCGCCGTCTCCCGGATCGAGCCGGGTTGCCGAACCGCCAACCCTACGCCAGAAAAAGCTCGGTACTGATGTAGCGTTCCCCGGTGCTCGGCAGAACCACCACAATCACCTTTCCTCCGGATTCGGGCCGACGGGCCACCCGAAGCGCAGCCGACACCGCAGCCCCCGACGAAATGCCGCAAAGGATGCCCTCCATTTTTGCCAGCTGCCGGGCGGTCTCGATAGCGGTATCGCTTTCAACGGAAATCACCTCGTCGATAATCTCCCGATCCAGCACCTCGGGGACAAATCCAGCGCCGATCCCCTGGATTTTGTGGGGCCCCGGCCTTCCCCCGGACAGCACCGGGGACTCCGCCGGCTCGACGGCAACGGCCTGGAATGACGGTTTCCGGGCTTTGACGGCCTGGGCCACACCGGTGATGGTGCCGCCGGTGCCCACACCTGAAACCACAATATCCACCCGTCCGTCGGTATCACGCCAGATCTCCTCCCCGGTGGTCCTGCGATGAATATCGGGATTGGCGGGATTGGAGAACTGATCCGGCATAAATGCATCGGCGTGCCGGGAAACGATCTCGCCGGCGGCTTCGATAGCGCCTTTCATCCCTTTCGATCCGGAGCTCAGAACCAGTTCGGCACCGAGATGCTTCAGCAGCTTTCGGCGCTCGATACTCATGGTTTCAGGCATGGTGAGGCAAAGCCGGTATCCCTTGGCCGCACAGATGAATGCCAGAGCGATTCCCGTATTGCCGCTGGTGGGCTCGACAATGAGGGTGTCCCGCCCAATCTCTCCCCGGGACTCCGCGGCCGCGATCATGGCTGCGGCGATGCGATCCTTTACGCTCCCCAGCGGATTGAAAAATTCGAGCTTGGCATAAAGCGCGGCGGCGAGGCCTTCGGCTATTCGGTTCAGCTTCACCAGGGGGGTTCCCCCGATCGTCTCCTGCATATTCCCGTAAATCGTCATCTTGTCTCCATTGTCTATCGGTAAACGAGCTTGGGCGGCTCCATCAACACCCTGGTGTCCGGAGGAATCGACGCCGTGAGCCAGACATTGCCCCCGATCACGCAGCGGCGTCCGATCACCGTATCGCCCCCGAGTATGGTGGCGCCGGAATAGATGATCACGTCGTCTTCGATCGTGGGATGCCGCTTCTTTCCCCGAAGTCGCTCCCCCGCATCCTTGGGCAGGGAGAGCGCCCCCAGCGTCACGCCCTGGTAGACACGGACGTTGTGCCCGATCACGGTGGTCTCGCCAATGACCACGCCGGTGCCGTGATCGATGACGAATCGCGTTCCGATTTCAGCGCCCGGATGGATGTCGATTCCGGTGATGCTGTGGGCATACTCGGTCATGATACGGGGCAGAAGGGGCACCTCGAACTCGAACAGCCGGTGGGCCACGCGATAGACCATAATGGCAAAAATCCCCGGGTAGCTGAAAATGATTTCGTCCTCGCTCGCGGCCGCGGGATCTCCCTCATAAGCCGCCGCCACATCGGCAGACAGCATCGCCTGGATGTCCGGCACCGACCGGAAAAGGGCCAGAGCGATCTCCTGGCCCTGCTCCTCGCATTTCATGCAGGGTTTTTCGTACCGGAAGCAGTCATGCCGGATGCTCCGGCATATCTGCTCTGCGAGCATATCGTAGAGCCCTGAAACCGACTGCCCGAGCATGTATTTGAGATTGACGGGATCCATCCGGTTTCGATTGAAGTAGCCGGGAAAAATCACGTCCCGCAACCCTTCAACGATCTCGATCACCGATTCCCGCGATGGGATCGGTTCGTAAGCGGTGTGGTGGCAGCATTGCCTGTTTTCACAAGACCGGACGATCTGATCGACGATCTCCGGCAGATGCGCCCGAAAACTCGAGGATCGTCCGGCATCACGTCGGCATGAGGTCTCTTGGGTGTGCCTGTCTTTCTCCATGAAGTCATCTCCTGATGATGATACGAAACCGTCGTTTGGGTATGAGGATAAGGATAATCATTTCCAGCCGTTTGAAAAGCCGTCGCGCGTAACCGGAGCCCATTGCCGGCAACGATTGGATCCTCATGGGAAATAGTTGTTTACACACGCTATACATCTGGTATATCTCAATTAACCTGAATCTATATACAAAATTCTTTCAAGAGAGATCCGTGATCATGATAAAAAAACTGCGCTTCACCATTTTGATCCTGTTGTCCATCGCCATCGGGAGCGCCGTCTATCTTCATCATCACAACAGATTGGCAAAATATTCGCCGGAGCTGGATCGACTTATTGTCGATCTGGACCGGCAGGTCTCCGTCGCCTGGGAAGCGACGTCACGACTCCGAACCATCATGACGGAAACGGCTCCGAAACTTTTCCCCCTGGAAAAGCTTCAAAAATACATTCCCAAATCCGACGCGCCCGAACATACGCCGTCTCGATCCGAAATCGGATGGACCGCCGACGGCGACGCCACTCCAGACCCCTTGCGGCAGATCGAGCCGCTTCCCGAAACCATCTACACGTGGGTCGACAATCGCGGCATCCGGCATTTCAGCACCACGAAGCCCCATGACCGGCGCATTGGGGTTGAAACCTTTAAACGATAACCCGCATCGCAGCGCAGACGGCCATGTCGTCGATGCCGCTGCATGCCGTCAGGCATCAACCCGACAGGACGGAGGTAGCCATGAAAGAGACGCTCAAGCCCGGTTTGACATTCGAATTTCATTACAAGGTCCCTGAAGACAAAACAGTCCCTCGGCTCTTTCCCGAATTTCCGGAAGGTCAGATCATGCCGAATGTTTTTGCCTCGGGGTACATGATCGGCCTTTTCGAATTCGCCTGCATCAAGGCCGTCAAACCGCATCTGGACTGGCCCGACGAACAGACCGTCGGCATCGGCTTTCAGCTCAACCACACCGCCGCCACGCCGCCGGGATTCACGGTGACCGTCAAGGTGAAGCTGACGGCGGTTGAAGGCAAAAAGCTGACCTTTGCCATCGAAGCCTTTGACGGCATCGACCGGATATCCAGGGGCACGCATGAGCGGTTTGTCATCGATCCGGTGAAATTCAATGCCGCTGTGGCGGAAAAACGCAATAAACACATCTCATGACCCGGATTGAGGGTAACGGCTTTAAAATCGTATCTCCCAAAATCTTTGCTTGATTGGCCGAAAAGAATGTTTACCCTTTCGATGATGCAATAGGGATTCTTTTCACTTCAACCTTCGATGAAAGGGGATGCGTCATGAAAGATTCAGGAAGCTTGCATTTAAAGGTTCAGGAACTCTGTGATTGTTATGCCACCACCGATCCGCTCAAGGAGATGTCCGAACTCCCCCGCGATGCGGACAAGGATGAAGCGGCACTGAAGTGGCTTTCGCTGGCGGCGCTTCACGGGGTAAATAGTAATGCCAAAGAAATCGAGCTGGTTGTCAAGGACGACGGGACGGTCAAGGTCACAGCGGAGTACCGAACCGGGGAATTGCCTTCCCCCGGACCCAACGTCGCCGGGAAAATCATTGAGGCCCTCAAAGGCATCACCCATTTTGAGGAGGGTAAGGGCAAGACACCCCTGGCTTTGGGAATTCGCGACAGCAGCATCGAGCTGCAGATCAAGATGAAACCCAAAGACGGGGGAAACAAGATCTCCATCAAATTCCCGGAATAGGGGCCTCGATCGAAAGGCGACGCGCCCGCCGTTTTTGTTTATCCGTAAGCCTTTCCGGCATCCAGATGCCGCGCCCTGTCGGGTACATCCGTCAATCGTCCTCAGCCCGGACCAGTTCGTCCGGGCCCCATTCCTACGACATCTTCAGAAAATTTGCTCATTTTAGTCTTTTAATATAGCTTCTTAAAGGCTATAATAAAATATCATTCAACTGTTGATTTTCATGATGATGACCGGAAAGAGGCGCCGGGAGGGTACGGTCCGCGCCCCTTCAGCGGTGAGTTTTAGTGCCGCTTAAGCGCCGTGCATTCCGATCAACCTTACGGAAGTCGACAGTCGAGCATTTTTTTTGCGTCTCGATCGGCACGGCAATGGATAGGCGGACAATCGACCGCTTACTGTCGGAATCCCTGCAACGGGTGGAAAGCCTCTATGAACATTTACACCATCATTCTGGCGGATGACCATGTCATCCTGCGCCAGGGCATACGCAAAATCATCGAGGACGAAAACGGACTGAAGGTCATCGACGAGGTCGGAGACGGCCTGGCCTTGCTGAAAACCTTGAAAATCAACACGCCCGACATGGTGATCGTCGATATCTCCATGCCCAGGATCCGGGGTATCGAGGCCGTCAGCGAAATCAAGGCCAATTACCCCAATATCAAAGTGCTGATCCTCAGCATGCACAAATCCAGGCAATATCTGTTACAGGCCGTTTCCGTCGGCGCCGACGGGTATCTGCTGAAGGAAGATACGGACGACGAGCTTTTCACGGCCATCAAAACCATCCGCAAGGGAAAGGTCTATCTGTCCCCCAGTATGACCAGAGGCCTGACGCAAACCTTTATCGACGCCTGCATCAACGGACCGGATGTCAACACCGAGCCGCTGAGTGTCCGGGAAAAAGAGGTCCTCAAAATGGTTGTCGAAGGATATACCTGCAAAGATATATCGGAGCTGCTTCACATCAGCCTGCGGACGGTGCAGCACCATCGCGCCAACATTCATAAAAAACTCAGGATCAAGAAAATGCCGGATCTGGTGAAGTATGCCATGGACAACGGCTACATCTCGATGACGGACTGAGAATGACGCGGCTTTCCGTCTGCGGTCAAAAAACTCAGGTCCTCCGCCGCACCAGAAGAAGCGTGTTGCCGATAACCGTGAGACTGCTGAGCAGCATGGCCGTTACCGCCACCAACGGCGTCAGTATGCCCGCCATGGCGACGGGAATGCTGAGCACATTATAGACGCCCGAGCAGATGAGGTTCTGGAGAATCTTCCGATTGACCTTCACCGCGAGATCAAAAAAGGTCAAAATCCGGCGCGGGTCGCTTTGCATGAGGGTCATGTCGGCCACATCCTTTCCAAGATAAGGACCGGAATGAACAGCCACGGAAAGATACGCCGCCGCCAGCGCCGGCGCATCGTTGATCCCGTCGCCGATCATCGCCGGTTGCATACCTTCCGCCTCGAGCTGCCGGATGAACGCCGCCTTGTCGCCGGGCAGCATGCCGCCGAGGCTTTCATGGATGCCGACGAGACGGCCGACGGCCAAGGCTGTCCGGGATTCGTCCCCCGAGATCAGCGCGACCCGAAAGCCCCGGCGCTGCAATTCCAGAACAGTCGGCTTCGCCCCGGGGCGAATCCGATCTCCAAAGCGCAACACGGCGACAAGACGCCCCCCCCAGGCCAGATACACCCGCGACAAACCGTCGTCCTGCAGGCGCCGGTCGTCATCCCGATTCCCGGCCTCGGGCACGAAATTCAGTGCGCCGATTCGCGCCCTCCGGCCTTGCCATATCCCGGAGACCCCGTTGTCGTGACCCTTCAGGGCCGAAACCGTCGC